>NZ_CP031013.1:0-316250 GCF_003711205.1 Polaromonas sp. SP1
GATCGATCGCGCTGTCCGTGCCCATTTTGCGAGCGAAATTGAATCGCGCCGGCCAATTAACGCTGCACTGACTGCCGGGATTGTGGCGGCGGCGAAGTACGAATCTCCGCGAAGCTATCAAAAGAATCTACTACTGCGCTTAAGCCGAGAGGCGCGTATCGCGTCCGGCACGAAGTCGGCCAACGCAAGGCTGATCGAAGAGGCTGAGTCCACACTTCGCGCCGATGACGATCAGCACCCGTCATTGGAATTTATTCAAAAGTTACGCGCAACAAGCGCCAGGGGAGCCGGCAAATGAAGAACAATTACACAAGAGCACTGCTAATTACTGGAACTCTCAGCTTGTCAGCGTGCACAAGCTATGTCGGGCACAAACTAGCGCCTGACGGAGCATTGAATCCGAACATGACCGGCATTCCGTACACGATGACCAAGCCCGAGTACACAGTAGACGTGACGCCCGATAGTGAGGATCCATCCAAAGAGGTTTACACGCTGCACAAGATTGACGTTCCAGATCCGAACCAGCGATATACGATCGCCCTTGATCCCGCCTTGTTTACAGATGGAAAATTCACCCTAAAGCTCGGCGATAACGGTAACCTGACAGATGCCAATGCGGTGATGAGCAGCCGCGTCGTTGCAACGATCAAGGCCGTAGGTACGCTAGCATTGAACAGCGCAAAAGGAGCGTACGACGAAACCGAAACCCTTGCATTAGAGAGGTATCGCGGTTTTCTAGACAGCTCTACTCAACCGGCTTGTACCGCCCGCGTCAAGCCCGGCGGAAAGGCCTCTGCCAAGATTGATCGCGCGATCATGGCACTGGTGGAAAAGGGCGAGAAGGAGAAGCAAGGGTCTGGCATTGATGCAGCAACCAGCGGCTACTTCTATACAAGTCTCGGTGAAAGAGACTGCTTGACGGCCGTACGAGCCACGATTGAGGGCACCAAACCGGACTACGTCGGGGTAAGTCAGACCGCGTACGACAACGCAAGCGCGGCTCTCAACTGGCTCGACACCGCTCCCCCCACCGAAAAAACTACGACGTTAAGAAATATCGTGAAGGCCGTCAGGGGCTGGGTCCAAGCCAAAGACGTAGCGTCCATCTCCAAAGCGACCACGTACACGGGCAAAAATTACCGAGACGTCGCCGGACTCGATAAATTCATGACCTCAGCGCGTAACCACGTCAATGAGCTCTTGGCCGCTGACCGAGTGAAATCTCTGGCAAAGGCCTTCGACATCAAGCCCGCCGTCTGGCGCGCCAGGGTCGTCAAATCCATCGACCGGGATATCGACGCATTACGGCTGGCAAAGGATTTGGCTCCAACGCGTCAATCGCAAATCACCAGCCAAATAGCGATACACGAGAGGCGCCGTGCGGACCTGGTGGGCGGCATTGCTCTGTATGACCGGATAAAGAAAATCGACGAATTTCTTAAAGAAGTGAAAACGGTCAGGGCTACTTCGGACGGTGGTGTTCGCTACGCAGCCGATGAGCACATCAAACTTCGCGAGGAAAGAGACAAACTGGCGGCCCAACTGCAGGGGCTGGTCGCGAGCACCGTATCGTCCGACACCAAGGGCGGCGACAAGGCAAAGGTTAAACCTCGCACCAGCCAGCAAGTGCGTCTGGCAAACCAGGAGTTCGTGGATAAGGTTAACTCGAATCTAGGCGTGCTATTTGACGAACCACCGGAGTTCGTTCTGGTCCTTACGCGGAAAGAAGGCGGAAATTTTACAGATGCGCCGATTCTGAAGAGCGCTAAGGAAGGTCAGAAATGAGAGTCATAACGTCCAGCACGCTTCGATGCATCCTCGTGGCGGTAGGTATAACCGGTACCGTTGGCTGCTCCACGAATATCCGCGTGACACCGCTCAACGCAGTCCAATCTCCTGGCACCGAGGTCAAGGGCATTCCCTTTCGTACCAAGGAGCGCTACCAAGCCACGCTATATCGCCTTATCGACGGGAGCTACCATCCCGTGGAAGCAAAAGACACTGTGGTGACGCTGGCTAACCAGGAACAGCTCTATCTGCTCGGCCTGAACGGGTCCCCGCTGTCGGACTCCACCGTGTCGGTGGCACTCAACCCGGACAACACGCTTCAATCTGTAAGCGTGGACTCCAAGTCCAAGGGAGAAGATGCATTGACTGAGTTGAGTAGCCAAGCCAAAGCAATATCTGACGCCAGGGACGCTCGCGACACTGCAGGCAAGACCGCGCTGAACACATCCGAAGATGCCCGCTTGGCGGCCATGGATGCCAAGAAAGATGCCGTACTGGCTCAGCTGGCTTTGGACACACTCTCTGATTCGGCTACGCTCAAGGACCGCACTACAGCCGAATTGACACTGGCTCGAGCCAAACTAGTGGCAAATCAGAAGGCGCGGCGTGCTGAGCTCCCACTGCCGTATCCGGACGCCGGGCTCTGAAGTGCATTGCACCTAAAACGAGAGCGCTTCTGCCGCCATGCTCTAAGATCGATCGCAACGACAACTACTTCGTCGTTGTGGTTGGTGTCTCGGTGTCTAGCAGTTTCTGACGACTCCTGAACGGTTAGTCAGCCGGCGATGATCGCAGGAGGCGGCCTTCGACACCAGTGACATGGTGAACGAAGCTGCTCTTGAGGCTGCTCCGGCACATCTAGTCCCAGCGGGGCCCGGATGTCTACCGAATACGTGCGCAACTGCTCCGGGCACGTACCTTGTCGCTTTCGGTCAAAAAAAAGAGAATCCAAGTCTGCCCGCCCGGCGGCAGGCAGACTTGATATTCGAACAAACTGGGGCTTTCAGCACCGATTGATCCAGTCGATCATCTGGTCGTGATTGATCGCGGCGTCGCGCCCTTTTTCTTTGCGATAAGCGTTCACCTTCAACTCCACGCATGCGTCAGTCGTCGGATTTCCGGTCACGTATTCAGAGTTACCTTGGCTTAGCCCCTCTTGTGGTTTGGGTACTTCCACATTATTTTTGTAGAAGCGCTCCGTGACCAGTTTTCCTGCTTCATCCCAGGATCGTGTGGGACCGTCGAAAAGACCGTCTTTAAAGCTGACCTCTGACTCCAGGTAGCGTGAGCCGTCGCCTCTGAATCCAAAGCGCTTCTGCACCCCGTCCTGCCGGCCGTCTCGGTAGTTCATGCTGTAGCGCTCAGTGTTCTCATAGCCCGTCTTTTTGTCGTTCTTCCACTGAAGTTCGGACTGTAAGGTTTCGCCGGTGGCGTCCCAGGTCTTGCCCACCCCGTTCTTTCTACCGCCCTCCCACTCGGTTGAGGCGATGAGTTTTCCATTCTCCGGGTTGAAGCGCTGCTCAAGCCCATGCTGGAGGCCGGCTTTCCATTCGATGCTGGACTTCAGTTTGCCGCTTTTGGCGTCCCAAACCCGTTCCAAGCCGCTTTTCTTGCCTGCCGTGAACTCGGCCTCAGTCGTTTTGCTTCCTTCATTGGACGTGCAAACCAGTTTGCCGTCGACTAGCCCCTTCTTGACGTCCAGGGTGCAGGTACCCAGGTTATAGGTATCAAGCACATTGACTTGATACCGCATGACTCGTCCCGAAAACGGTGAGTCATCACCTACTTTGTAGATCAGGCCATCTCGGGTATAGATTTTGGCCGCGTCTACCTCGCTGGTGCAGCCTTGCAGCGTTAGCGCGCCAAATCCAATCAGGATGGCACTAAATAACTTCAATGTCTTCACAACTTCTCCCCGTAAAAAATAAGCCGACTTAACTGTGGAGGCGCACCTCCAGTCTAATTAACACTAAGGAATCCTTAGTGTGCGAGGTAAGCATATCTCAGAACATCTGAGGATGCCTCGTGTTCAATCTGATCCCAAAATTGATCCTGCGACGCCACTATTTGCCCGTCGCCTCAAGGCGGCCAGGCTTCGTAGTGGTTTGTCACAGGAGCGTTTAGGGGTAGTTGCCGGAGTGGATGAGTTCTCCGCCAGTGCACGAATCAATCAATACGAACGAGGAAAACATACCCCGGACGTTTTGACCGCTTCACACCTGGCAAAGGCGCTCTCCGTCCCACTCGCATATTTCTGGGCGGCAGACGACGACGAAGCCGAGCTTTTGCGGCTTTACCATGGGTTACCCGTTCGATGGCGAAAGCAAGTGCTGAAATCGGTGGAAGAGATGACGACCGTCAAGTGAGCATTGCTTCGAATGGCGCGATCCAATACCACTTCAGAGAAATCACTCTCGTTACGGCTAATTTTTGCGAGAAATGTCCGCTTGGTCAGAATCCATGCGGGTGTTTCTCAAGAGAACATGGCAGCGGAAGCCGGCTTGGATAGGACGTTTGTTGGAACACTTGAGCGGGGTTTGCGAAATATCTCCATCGATAACATCGAGTTGATAAGCAAGGCAGTGGGAGTACCAGCACATGAGCTCATGCATCCCAACTTGCCCGAACTCCGTCAACTAGATACCTCGCTAACGCGCGCCCCACGCACAGAGCGCGTTTATCCAGTGGCCCGCAAAAAAGGGAGCCGGTAGATCGGGGGGCTATTTCGCTCAACGCACCGCCAGAATCTGGCCTCCGCCGCCTCCAAGTGCCCAATAAAAGCCTCGTCCCGTTCTACACGGAATATCTTGAGCTCCCGCCCACCCGCCAGGAGGGCGAGATCCACCGCCTTGTGGCCAGTGACAGCCAGCAGGTGCATGACATCCACCCTGACGTTGCCAGGTACCCCTTTCTCCCAAGTCGAGCCATCGTCCCTGGCGCCATTTAGGCAGTGAAGGTACTGCACTGCCGGCACGCCAAGCACCTGCCATCGGACGCTCGCCAACATCCATGGATACCGAGGATGAGTCAGTACGGTGTCGACACGCCGAAGTTTGTGACCCGTACGCCGGCTATAGACCGACGCAACGAGGGGCTCTAGCAACGTACCCCAGCAAGTGGCTATCGCATCCCCTTCCTCGTTCTTCAGCGCCGGCTTAATGCCCACCCCGACTTTCTCGCGCCAGAGATCTAACGCCGACCGATGAGGGTCCAGGCCCATGATGGCAGCAGCATCAGAGCTCTCGATGACTTTCCCATCTATCTCAATAAGCTCCTCGGGCCCCGCCTCCAGAAGCTGAGCTTTCGCCCAAGCTGGAGCGCCTCCAGCAGAGGTAGCATTCGCAAGTTCGTCGCGCATGGCAACTCCTTTCGCAATGATTTGGAACCCGACGAACTGCCCCGTCGGGAATGAGAATGCCGGCCTAGACCGGCGGCCGTTAAACGACCAACTCCAGGGCCTGTGACAGCGCCCTCTCCTTGAGGCTGGCGCCCGCTCCGAACCACGCAGAGTCCAGGCGGTAATCCTGGTTCCTAGCCCGGCGCTCGTGGTCAACGAACTGGGTACATGCCTGAAGTAGGCCGAACGCAGTTCCTTTGGCCGAAGCCAGATCGGCACCACGGCCCTCCCCTGCAAAGAGGTCCAGCATCTTTTTGACGCTACGCCCATTGGCCAGGGGCTCTGCGGGCTTCGCGACATCCTCGGGCAAGCCCACTAGCTTGCGCATAAACCTCTCGGCCTCCTTGTCAGAGACCTTGCGTTCGGCCAGGTGCTTCATCCTGTAGATAAATTCCGACCACTGCGAGACGGCGATACCAAGCTGAGATTTCACGAGGGCCGGCTCAAACGTCGTGCTGTGAGGAACCTTGACGGCGCCTTGCGAACTCCCCAGCGCCACAGCTAAAGTGTTTTGACACACGACGCGGACGGAGGTATGGGTTGCCGTGGTGGCCAGTGTTCCGTCGCACGAGGTTGCCAGAAGGACGAACCCCTCAATTCGATCCTTGCCACGGAGGACCGAAGCGTTGCCCGTTCGCGCCAGTGCCCATAACTTTTTCCCGTTTTTTAGGCACCCTCCCGTCTCCAACTCAAATCCCGCAACCTCCGTGAGATCGCGGAAAAATTCCAGTACGGCGTGTGGCTGAACAACGCGGTAACGTCTTGCGACGACCGACAGAGCTTTGTGGTTATCGCTGCGGTAGAGGACCTTCTGGTCTTCAAAGGTCTGAGTGTTGTTGGGGCTGTCCTCTCGAGGCATAAAACGCACTGGGGCTTCGCAGATGGACCAATCCATTCCTGCTGCGCGCGTCCAGGTTTCAAGAGACTGATTAGCAGGAAGTCGACTCCCCAGCGTATGCCAGGGAGCTTCGCCAACATAGGCCATTTTTTCGATAGCGTGCATGAGATTTCTTTCGTTGATTGCAAGCGTGACTCGCCCTCTGCGGTGAAGCAGATGGCGTGAGCAGCTTGGGGGTTGGGAGAAGAGAAAAGAGAAGAGACGGAGAGAGGAAAACCAACAGCCGGAAACCGGCCGTGGTTTAAGTCAGGCTAGGCATACCACCCGAGAGTTCACGATCAGGATCGTCGTCATCGCTTTCGGGGTCTATGGGAAAAGCCATGGCATGAGGCCAGGGCTGCTGCCGAAAGCTCATAGGTTCAGCTTCTTCGGACACATAGCTAAATCCGCAGTGGGGACAGGAGTCGCTTTGCAAGACGTGCTTGTCAAGCATTGAGCCCAATGCGTGGCCCAGGCCGCCGCCCGCGGTGGCGCCCGCTATGCCTCGGAGGGTGGCCGAAGCAATAGCGGTCAGCAAAGCGGCGGCTGGCCCTGCAGGCGTACCGACAACCAAGCCCAAACGGGCAGCACTCAGAATGCCAGAGACACCACTGGCGGCGCCTGCGAGCGCGCCAATGGTGCACCCGATCTTGCGTGCGAGGTTTTTATGGGTCACGTCTTCCTTGTGGCAGCTCGGGCAGATCAGAGCCATGGGCTTGCCCTTGGGTTTAAACATGTTGAAGAGATTCATAAGGTGCTCCTGTAAAGGTTAAAAATAGAGGTCGGATACTTGGGTGAGGTTTGGTTACGTGCATTCAAGCCGGAGTCAACACACGCAGCGCGTCATCACGGATGTATTTGGCGTAGCGAAACAACCCCATGCCGCAAAGAATCCCGACAAAAAATGCAATGGCAAATGCGGCCAATGCGTCGAGAGGCGAGTTGTTCAGAATCATGGTTTCCTTTGTTGATAAGAAATAACTGGGAGTGACTGGTTCAGTGCTGGGGATAGCCAAGACCATGAACAACCATGCGGTTGGCCAAGGCAAAGGCTGATTCCCGACGACCTTTTGCTGTTCTGGCCTGATCGCCCTGAAGCCAGGCGTGGCAGGAGCCAAGAAGCTCTCCGGCCATGCCGAGTTGGTCAGTGAGGCTGGCCACTTGTGCGGTCAGATCCGTAATAAGCGCCTGGACGTCTTCACCCAACCCTTCGAGCCTTCCGGCTTCGAAGGCTTGGGCTTTAAGACGCTCCTGCTCAGTGACATAGCAAGTGTTTTCTTGCTCTAGCGAATTGACGGTTTCGGCCAGCGAAGCGACCAACCCGTCACCAGCCATGAAGGCGTAGCGCTCTAGCTCTTGGGGACTTAGGTGCATGGGATAACTCACAAGTAATCTCCTTTCGATTGGGTTTAGGTTTGAACGACAGGCGTAACTCAGCCTCCGCATCGAGCGGATTCAAAGTGGTAGAAGCGCGGTGGAAGAGAAGCAATGCCGACCGCTTCAATGCGGCAGCCGCCAAAACGGCTCGAGGCGATTACAGGTGTGCAGTGCCCAGCCCCTTTGCTTTTCGGGCAAAGAGAAGACCTTTCCGCATGACCTCGCCGAATGCCTCCGCTTGTTCCTGTCCCGGGAAGTCGGCAATGGTTTCGATATGACCAATCTCGAGATGCAGCGCCACACTCCAAAAATCCGGATGAGTGGCAACCGAATGCTCATTGGCTTCAAAGCCCTCTATCCCCTCCTCCCTTGCTACACAGGGGTACACCTCAACGGCGTCGTATTGATGCAGAGGCATTTGAGGGTTGGAGAGATTGAAAAACTCGGCCGAAGCCTTGCTCTTCGGAGGAGGAAGTCGGTAAGGTAGTTGCGGCTGCAGTACGGTTGCCCCGCTTGCGGAGTATCGATACTCCAAGCCCAAGCCGCGCAAGAGCGCCGTATGTTGAGCGTCCGAGACGAAGAAATTTCCTCGGGCCCAGCAAACGGCACCTATCACCGCAGGGGTGACCAGGCCTCTGGGATTAAGGCGCCAACACAGATCTCTGTCGACCGACTGCAAGCTTCGGCCCTCATTGGGCGGCGTGTAGGGTGTGAATGTCATAAGCCGATCTCCCGAAGACGGGCACGGCTCGGCCTGAGTTAAATGACTCATGAGTTTTCCTTTTGAGATGAGGGGTAGCTGCTCCTTCGGGTCAATCCCCTCGAGCAGTACTTACGGCAGGTGCCTGCCGCGCGAGAGTTCGGTCACGACTAGAGGCGACCGAGGTTGCCGGCATAGCGCCGCTCCGCCCTTAAAGGTACGGAGCAGCGCCACGCCAGTGTTGGAAGACCGAAATTACTCGCGGAAATCGGGAACCCGGAATACTGTATATTTATACAGCCACATAAAGGAGTTGAAAATGGACAAACCCTATTCGGTTTCGCTTCAAGGGGTAGAAGGTCTACCGAGTGCGGAACGGATTTCTGCCGAGCTTCGATTTATTCGAGAGTTAGAGCGCACTTTTGGCAACTCTGAAACGGTCGTTGATGTCTACCGTGCCTGGCGTGATGCTTGTGACTGCGACGCGAGTGAGTTGAGCGCGGAAACTTCCTCTTTGGCCGTAAGATGGCCCAAGGCCGTTGACGCCGCACAGCGTGCTGGTCTCAAGAATATTGGCGATAGCGATGCGTACTTCGAACTTCAACTTGAGCAGTAAAGCGTCGACGTTGACTAGCCAGCGATTTTAAATTGCCATTACATTTTCGATAGAAGATAACTATAGACGTGGGGCGACGAGCGACATACGTTCTATGGTTGCTTTTTTCAGGACCCTTGCCCAGCAATGATCAGAATAGTTATTTTTGCCGTCGTCGCCACGATTGTGTCGACGTGTTTCACACTTTTCTCTGAGTGGTGGATGGGGCGGCGCTTACTCGCTTGGGAGATAGTCGTAGCTTTTTCGAGTGTGTTGCTTGCACTTGTGGTCTGGGAGATTGTTTCGTTTCGCAAGCGACAAGTACGGAACCGGCTACGGGGAATGCGCGACTCTGCGCTCTGGTAACGCCCATACGAATTTAGTGAGATACATCTTCGCAGTGAACTAACTTCTGCTTCACTTTCGTCATATGTGATTGAAATATTCTAGATTTGCGAAGACTTTATCGAAGAGGAACGCCGCGCTGAAACTACGCCCCTATCGTTTTACCTAGAGGCCGTCTTCTCGCAAAGCAAATGACAGTGAAGAGTCCCCGATGCAAGAGCGCCTTCGACTGCACTACGTCGCCATGACACGACCGTCGCACCTCCTGTGTCTGGCGATGCGCAGCGACGCTGTCGACACCAAAAGCCGCGATGCGCTCAGTGCGCGCGGGTGGCACCTGATCGATTGTGGAGACAGCAGCTAAGCTAAGTTGCAGTTACGCGAACGCACAGCGAGCAGTTTCCGGTGACACTGTCATTGACGGATAGCGCCTCGAGCGGCAGCTCCCGATCTTGACCGGATCATCGTCGCCCCGCTTCCGAGGCGTCACCGAGCCCGAAGCCAATAGTGGCTGATCATCGACAATGTTCGATTATCGATAACCGGCCGCTGCGACGGCTTTCGGGCCAGCTGCTTATGCTGGTGAATTACTGCTTTGGAGAGCCACCTCTCGATTCGAACTTTTGAGCAATCGGATCAATCGTAATTCTGATGTACCGCGTTCTCGATGGGCCGGTAGGCGGACGCTCTGTAGTTCTGATAGTTCTTAGGAATGGGAACCGTTGAGGAAACGAGTCGAAGAGTGCCTAACGGGAAGCGCCCATCGCCGGGAAGTGGTTCCATCACATTCTCGATCACCACGGCGTCAACTTCCTCGATTCCGTTTGAGAAGCAATGATGGAGACGAGCGCTTCCGTCGATGACCACGAGGAAGCCTGCGTGTCGCTCAAGGACTGGCGGAGTGACAATCGTGCTGGCCACTCCCGCGAGCTGAACCTCAAGGTGGCCGAAAGGCCTTTTCCCATACTTTGCAAGATCTGACATGAACAGTCGTGTCTGTAACGCCTTGAACTCCTTGACTCGCCTCTGCATCACCACAATTTGCTGATTGACGGATATGCGCTGAAGACTGACGGAAGCGTTTTTATACGCAGGAATCGTTTGGAGACGCTGGATCAGCTTTTGTGGGTCGCTGGCCGCATACTGCAGCGCTAGCGGCGAAGAGCTGGCGCTGGCTGTGTATCTAACGACTTGCTCAGTCATCATTCCGAGAACGACTGGGTCGCTGTCAGCTGTGTAGAAGCGAACCTTCTCATGCGTGTATCGGGCGGCCTTCTGCGATCTGTCGGCAGGAAGGTAGGTGAGGATCGTGCAGGCCCTATCAGTTCCCAAGTCAAACGCAAACCCCACGAAAGGGAGGTCGTCAACAGCTACCGTTACCGACACGCCGAGAAGCTCAAGCAGTTGCCGGCGACGCTGCTCCTGAGAGTCCGACTCCGTTCTATCTGCTTGCGGGACTACGGCAGTTACCGAAACCCCGCGGCGTAGAAGAAGCAACAGGCTCGGGAATACGTAATCAAGCCAGTACGTGTCAGGACCTACGGCAAGAAAAGTGTGCTCGCACGAAGGCATTTGTCGAACAAGAAGCAACATCTTCTCGTCGAAGCCCTGAAACTCATGCGCAGTTACGTCTCCGTGTAGCGCGTTCAGTCGCTCCCCCTCAATGAAGTTGCGCACGCATCTCACGCCTCTTCCATACAGAAAACGCTTGGCATCTTCATTGACCTTACCGAAGTCTGTCGATTGAATTGCACCGGTTTCGATGTTTATCGGATAAACGTTGGGCTGGAGCTGAAGCTGTATTTCAGACGCGCTATCGATGACCGTGTCAGCAAGCCGTTTGATGAAGTCAGAAAGGTCTGGAACAGACCTGGCGCCCTTGGTGTCTGCGATCAGACGAAACGCGAGGATCCGCGGAAGAACGTCCCGTTCATCGTTGCTGCCCTTCTGCTTGTTCAAGACATAAGCGGGAAGATTGGAAACGGCGCCACCGTCGAAGAAAATCGACGATCCTGAAGGGGCCGGCTGGAAGAACATCGGAATCGTGCACGAGTGCCTTACCGCCAGGGTGACGCTTTCCTCGGGTGTCGTCTCAGGAGACCATATCTTGGGTTTCCCGGTAGAGAAGTCTGTAGCAACAACGTGCAATGGAATCGGCAACTCGGAGAAGAGAACGGGCACCGTGCTGCCGCCCTTCGGGCGCACTAGTTCCACGAGCCTACTTTCGATCCAATTGCCTAAGCTCGCCGAATTATGTAAGCCACCATATTTGGCAACATCGGCAAGGGTGCGGAAGCGCCCCCAGGTCAAGGGCCGGAGCGCCCGAGCCCAAAAAGGCAATCGCTTGGTGAAGAAGATCTCTTCCTCGTCCGGCTTATCTAGCAGCGGCACAAAATCAAGCTCTTGAAGATGTTGCCTGAGATAGCCAGGTGTGGCGCCCGCGGCGACAAGAGCTGCGACGATTGAGCCTCCAGAGGTTCCCGCCACTTTGCCAAAGGTGATGCCCGCTCGCTTCGCCGCAGCAAATCCACCTGCGTGAGCGGCCGCACGAACCCCACCGCCCTCGAACACTCCCCAGCAGTGGACAAAAAGCTCTGACTTCGGTCTCCCGCCTGATCCTCCCTGGCGAATCCGCTCAAGCAGACCGCGCGCGCGCTCCTTCAGGCTATCGGGGCAGTAAAGGTCTAGAGCTCCTTCCACCTCGCGAGCCGTTTCCCGTTTTTCGCAGATGTCTTGTACGAAGTCACATACCGCTTCAGAGGGCTGAAGGGCGAGCCGGGTGGCCAGAATCACGGCCCGAGCTGCCTGGATCTTTGGCTGGGCCACTACATCGGCCATGAAATCAATTTGCCTCTGCTTGAGCGCCTGCCCAGCGCCTGCATCGACAACCGAAGCGTGACCGTTGCACTGAGCGGGGAAAAACAATATGGCGTTGACGTCGTAGTCGGCCGTCGCAGGAAGCGCCTCGAACGTTGCTTCCTCATCTCGCAACCTGAAGAGGAACGTTTCCTTTAGGCTCCAAGCCTCAATTGGCACTCTGGCGCCTCTGATGCCAACACCTCCAAACGGGTTTGTTTTAGCATCCGAAGGGAAGAAGTCAGCGATGGGTTGCGGGCTATCGACAACGAAGTCTATGTCGCGAGAGGGCGCCGTTTGTCCGTGAAGAACCTCGAACAATCGATCGCGAGCCCATCCGCCAAATATGGCAACCTTTGCCTTGGCTTCGCCGATTTTCGAGAAAATCTCGGCAAGCCGGGCATCCTCCTGCAGGAGCTCGTCGAACGCTGTTTGCATTGCGCTCGTAGCACGCTTCAGGTCTTCTGTATCTAGAGACACGTAGGCGAGACGGGCTCGCTCAGGCGGAAGTTGGACGGTCTCAATGTTCGAATTTTTTTCCGGTGCTACCGTCATTCGGAAACTCCCTCGGTTCGTATAAGCTCTCTAGTCTAACGAGTGCTACCAGACGCTCTCAGCGTTTCTGCCGACATCATCCTAAGTTTCCTGCCCGCTTAGCGGGTCGACCTAGAACGGCCGGAACGCCAGAGGGCACCTAAAACTGTGGTGACAAGCCGAGGAGTTAAGGGGCTTTGCCGTGTCCGGGTACGCCAGGAGCGGGTGAGCGGCCACGACCTGACTCAGCGCCGGTAGTACTGGTTCGCCCGCCCCAGCCTTTGCCACCACCCTGAGGCCCGCTACCCCCACCACCGTTTCCACCTTTACCCCCCTGGGCGCCGCCTGTCTTTCCACCGCCTGTGCTACCTTTTGCCATGAAAATCACCTTTTACGACACCCTGAGCCACCCGAATGGCGGCGTCCTTGTCGGGCGTCAGGATTAATCATGCAGCCGACGAACTCAACCGACAGAGGAAATGTGGAAATGCATATGCCAACCGTTGGGCAGATTCTTCAAAATGGAATGGGCCAGCCATTTGATCTGCTGATCCTGCGTCGGTCGATGAAGTTGTTCCCAACCTCCTTGGGGCTTAAGCCGCTAAAAGCTGGCCTTCCGTCTGACGAGTTCCTGGCGAATCTGCTGAGCGGGCGCCGGACGCACCTGGCCATAATCCGCAATGGTTTCGGGAAGGATTTCAAGAACTTCCAGAACTATGCGCTGCAAAGGGTGAAGACGACGCCAGAAATTCGCGATCGGCTTCTCGAAGCCGTGGATGGAAACGAAGAACTGCTGGAATTTCTGGCGAACAGAATGCGTGAAGATGTCTTAGGCGCGCAACTTGCACAGCTCACTCGGGCTAGTGAAGGTACGCTATATCAAGTGATGCGAACTCTCTCTTCTGGGTCGTTGAAGTGCGAGCACTGCCAGGCCGAATTGATCTCCAGACCAACGAGGTGGTGGTGTGAACAGCACTGCGAACTAGGTGAGGCGGAGTATCGGTTCGTCGATCGGATGCTGTACGACGTACTGGCCACTACATTGCTTCCCTTGGTCTTCAGGTCCAACTGGGCCCAAAAGAAAGAGGCCGCAGAGCATCTTGCTTCCCTGTGCAATCCAGGCGCCCACGTATTCAAGAATTGGCTCGACCTGGTGCGGCACGACTACCGGGCGAAGGACTTGGCGGCTCTGGCCACCCGGGCGGGCCTCAGCGGTCCGTCCCCAGACAGCCACCTGCAGCGATGTGCCCGCGGCGACATGCTTACCGCCGATACGATTCAGGGAGTCACGGCGCGGCTGAAGGACCCAGCGCCGCTGCGAAACCTCGGCATGCAATCACGTGCTCTAGCATTCGCAATTGACTTCCTTGTCGCAGCAGACAGTGACGCATCTTCCATGGGCTGGCCCGATGCCCAGGCTATTGTGAAAGCTCGGATTCTTCAGTTGTTTCAGGATCTGCAGCTAAGCTTCCTAGCGGGCGTTCGACTAGCAAAGGCGTCAGCCGAGGTTCCAGTCTGATTTCTGTCGGCAAATGACTGCTGCTGCGAAACCGATCAAAAAGCTGACTAGCGACAATATTGCATTATCGATAGCTGGCAAAATTTTGGTATTCATCACCGAACGAATTATTTCTAGCGGCGCAGTAGCCAGACCCCACCGATACGCTATTGACTCCAAGGTTAGCCTAGGTTCCAGCAGCCACCACGGTATTGATACGTGCCTTGCAGGATCCCACCAATCCATTCCACCAGCGTTGCGCCCTTACCCAGACCGAATTGAACAGGCACTGGGCTTTCCGCATTCAGCATTGACACCGGTAAACTTGGAAGCATGCCGGTGCCGATGCCACCTAGGGGAAACTTGTTCCCATATTGCTCTCGCAGAAGCTTGCGCGCAGTAGCCTTTGCCAAGGTCATGAAGGTTTCATGTCGGACCAACCAATAACACTCGACCGAAGAAGCCGCGTATCGCTGTTGCCTTCGCTCGAAATCCCGCAAGTGCTGGTAGGAGCGTTGGAGCTCAATCGCTATTGTTCGATCAGGCATGACAAATAGAATGTCGGCCTCCCACTTGTCACCTACTGGGGTAGAGCCAGGTGCCTCAGTCCGCGCAGTGATGCCCCTGCTTGCGAGAGCCGCCAATACCGCGGCTTTTCCATCCAAGTGCCACTTCGTTTCCGGTGCAGTTGCGCATTCGTCCGTCAGATGCGAAAAGAACGGCAAGCCGTTGATGCTCGTCTTTAGAACGGCCGGAGCGCGGCAGCAAGGCATCACGAAGTCCCCTAGCTGTGCCGATTGTTTCAGGGCGTCCCACTGAGGACCAGATAACGCACCAGCGTCCACGGGTCGCCCGTCGCGTGTCCATGCCGATTGCGTCATAGTTCCCCTTGAATGAAAAATGCCGGCGACCCGGTTTAGCTCGGCGTCCAGACCCTAGTGGACCGGCGCAAGGCTCGCTCATTGGGCCAAGCAGCCAGACGCCGCTCTACCGAATCGTGTTTTCGGCGGAACGAGTTGCACCTGACATTTTCCAGGTCTTCCCAGAAGTCCAAGACCGATTGAATCATTTGCTCAAGCACAGCTTGGGACAAAGTTACCTTGTCAAATGAGGGATGCTTTGGCCAGTCAGTTGGAATATTGATCTCGAAAGGCCCCGCCTTATACGACTCACCAGGCGGGAACCAGTTCCACCACAATGATGGAGCCAACTCATGCACCCGTTTAGCAGATCCACCATCGCCGTGGCGAACTGCGTTTCCGAGGTTCTGCAGCAGATCGAGGTCTCCATAGGAATCAAATGCTTCCATGGGAAGTCCCAAGAGTCTCTCGAAATGCCATTGCAGCCCTTTGGTGCCAGCATGCTTTGACCAAGTGGCCTTGTACAGGAGCCCCACACACTCAGCACCGCAGAGCTGCTTTTCACGTGTCACCAGCAACCTACGCAAACCCCGCTCCCACATAGCTTGAACTGTGAGCAGGTACCCCTGCACAGTGGCATGGTGCAACTCCGCCAGATCACTTTCAAAAAATACGGCCCCCTCATCCTCACTTTGGGTGTTGTCGTCGATCTCGCGATCCACGGCCAGTAGTGATGTGCGGACTACGGAGTCGCGGAATAGCTCAAGCGCACGAACATGCGCTCCTGGGAAATCCAATGAGTCATGGTCTAGCCAGGCGTATGTACTGATGTCAACGTCGCTTGATTTGCCGCTTCGTGTGGCGTCATCCATATGTCCCCTCTTTAATAGATTCTGCTTCACTTGGTCTAGTTGAACGCCACCAAAACTCGCAAGCGGGAGCAGGAAAGTCGGCATGACTGTTCTGTAGCGCCGACATATGGCAGCTCCTAGCCAGCAGCAACCGGTGCGATACGGCTGCCGTTCCTGTCCGCTCTAAGAACGCTGAATGCTATCGACAGACTTAATATCTGTAGTCGTCAGGGTTCAATTCTTCAATCACTTGATCAATGCCGGGGTGACCTCGATCAGAGTTCAGGCGCACCAGAAGGCACTTGTTGCGACTGAGTGAGTCTTTGTACCAAACGAAATCTACGTCCTTATAGGATGAGTCCTCCCGGTCAATCACTTCAAATCGATATTCATACTCTCTGACATACCTGTCGTATTTGGTAGAAATTATTCTGATTTTGACAGCACGACCATCGAATGTGACGCAGCCCCGCTTGGTCTTGCGATCTGACCACTTGCGTGCTGTCTGGCTAACCGACAGTGGCTTGTGGAACGGCATGGCTGCCGACTTCTTTGCAAGCTTGTCGGCCGCTCTGTTGTAGATGTTCGACTTGTGCCCCTTCACCCACCTTACTTCAACGCGAAGCGGGCACGCAGCGACCTCCTTCTTTAAGCGTTTCCAGAGATCAATGTTCTTGACGGGCGTTCCATTCGCGCCCCGCCATGCTCTCTTGGGCCAGACGTTCATCGCACTGACGAAGTTATCGGTGACGTACTGGGAATCGGAGAAAAGCAGAATTCTTTTGAACATGCTCAAGTCGGGGAAAAAGCGCATGGCTTCCTGCAAACCGACTATGCAGGCCTGGATTTCCATCTCATCGATAGTTGCGCTCTGATAGCCAGTTGGTGCGTGCTCGCTGGTCTGGGGATCCCCAGCCTCGTCCACCCACATTAGAACTACACCCACACCCGACGCTCGCTTTTTTCCGGGGAAAGACGAGCCGTCCGTGTAGATGTTCAAAGCCTCCTCGTCATGAATGCCGCCTTGAGTGATCACAATTCCTCCGCCGAGCTTCTGGGTTCTGTACCTTAATGCCCTGTCCTGCTTAAATCAAGGGTTCACCTATGGGCAAACACAATCAATCGCCACCGCGCGCCGCTCTGGCTTTAAGCTTGGCGGAAAGGCGTGCCCTTCATTCATGTTTATCACGCGCCCGTTGGACGCCTGCTTCTGGCCCGACTGCCGCTGTCGAGACACAGGAGTCGTTCAATAAACTCGTAGCACCTCAAACTGCTGTCGGATTAGAGCGACCTGTATCGACACCTCATCACCCTCGCATTTGCCCAGAATGGCTCTGCCCAAAGGGGCTTCGCTGCTGATGACCTGAACGAGCTGAGTGCCGCTGACCAACTTCATGCTGCCCCCATCCGGCCCGAGAAAGAGCAGTTGCTGCTTGTCGTCGGAATCGACTAGGCAGACCAGCGCGCCGAGCTGTATACCTTTGCTGGAGTCGTAGGGGCTCGGGCGGAATTGGCGCCAATTGGCCATCGCCTGGCGGATGCCTTCGGCGCGCCGAGCTTGGCCGGTGGCCAGGTATGCGGCTTCGAGTCCCAATGTGTCGTATTTGTTTTCGGCGATGTTTTCTTCGTGAGTCGCCGTTTCATGGGCCGCCCGCATTGCCTCTTCGGCTTGCAGCAGGTCTTCGGCGAGCCTTTTAAGCACCTGCTGCTGCAGCAAGAATTTATCCATGATGAAAGGTAGGCATCTCGAAAAAGCGGGGGCAGGTCCTGATTATGAAGGGCTCCATCGAGCCGCCGACCAGATAGCACTTTCGACAGCGCGCCGTAAATCTTTCAAACGGCCAGTACGATCCGGCAAGGAAGACTTTTTACGCGGTTTAACTTGCGCGAATGACCGCTTCTGGCCCGAAGGCAGTCGGTCGGCCAAGTCGGCTGACTAATGACAACGTTCGATTATCGCTAGCTCGCCAAGTGCGAGCACTGCAGCACTTGCACTCAGATAGTTCAAGGCGGGAGATTCGGTGCACGTTCGCCTGCTCCACTTCGGCGACATCAGCGTGCGTCCGGAAAAGGGAGCGCAACCGGCCGGCGAGCCCACCGCAATCAAGACCAAGCCCTAGTCGAACCGGACGTGAAGGAGGCTACCTGGTGAAGCGCTGGTACCTTGAGCAATGTGCTTCGACCCTGGCCCAACTTGGTTGTGGGTTATGGGCCAAACTCCTCAACAAGCCGGGCAGGACGTCATGAACCAGATTTTCAGACTTATGATTTTCGTGTCCCTTTTGGGTCTTCTAGATCTAGCAAATGCCCTATGACGCCGCCTCCAATACGTAGGCGAAGATGCGCAAGGTCGACGAAATTGGACATTTATCGATCTCTCCACCATTACGGCATGGGGCGTCGTCGCCCGAATGACCGGACGGCCTGACTTGTACGAGGGCTTTCACCGTACAAGAAATCCGTCAGACTCTTAGATCAGATCCATATTTCTTGAGGAATGTACGCGACTCCCCGCTCGCTAACAACTGCAGACTCACTTATCATCCAGGGAAACAGCTTGGCTCATCAATGCTAGGCATTCAGGGGGAACCTGTGGGACATTCGCTCGATCACACCACACGCAGGCGCGATGCGGTACGAATCTTGTTCATTCTTGACCAAGCTGGCTCGGCCCCGGGGAGCGGCGCACCGGCTGACGCTATTTCCGTCATAAAGGCCGAGAAGCGGCTTCAGGCGCTCGATTTTTGGGTGAGAAGCCCTGACTACCTAGCCGCAGAGCTGATGCATCTGCATGTACAGCATCCGGACGAGGGATTCTTGGACGAGGCTTTTAAGGTGATGCAGGGGGACGAGCCGGATGTTCGTCGCATGCAGATGATGCGCTTCTTGTTCGGCGCCTGGGAGCAAATCGACGACTCAATGTCGCAGTTGATTTCCCTGGGTCTTGCAACCATTAAGCGGACCATAAAGTCGGACGGAAAGGTCGGCCGAACTGATTTCTTTCTCTTGGATGCGGGCCGCACACGAGCAGTGGAACTTGCAGCCTATTCATCCCATCTCGCCTGGTATAGAGACCGCGCTGCTTTGGTGGCGCGTGTGGCTGGCTCTGGCTCGGGCGACGATCTAAAGACCAGACAGTATGCCCAGGCCGAGTACCAAGGTGCTCGGTGGGGACATGTGATTGGCCCCATCAAGCATCGAGTACTGAAGCGCCTTGAAGAACTCAAACAGGGAGTAAATCCGTGACCACCACATTTGCTGCGAAGGTTGCCCAACGGGCAGGACGCTCTCTAGATGAGGTGCGAGCCGTGCTCGCAGACCGGCACGTCGTCGATGCGCCTACCCCTGCCGTTTCCCGCCCGTTGCGATTGAAGAAGCTGCATTTCAGCGGTAACAAGCATGTGCACCAGCGCGTTGAGCCGTTCAGCTTCGAATGGGAGCCTGAGCAGCAGGGAGTGAATGTGATAGCTAGCGATGGGAACCTCGTTGGAAAGTCCAGCATTCTTCAGACCGCGCTCTGGGCGATCCGGGGCGAGCCAAAGGCTCTGACTGCGACGGTACAGGGCTGGATCGAGCATGTAGTCGTGGAGCTCCACGCCGGCGACCGGCATGTTCGGGTGGATTTCAACGTCGAGGAAGGAGTTCCACGAGGAGCGATAGAACTTCTTGGCAAGGATGGAAACTCCGTCCATTCGATGCCCTTCCTTACCGGGGACATGTTCAAGTCCCAAATGAATAGCGTGATGCTTGAGGCACTGGCTCTGGAGCCGATTGCGACCTCCCGCGATGTGCCGTCGCTAGAAAAGACCGTCATGTACACCGACGGGTGGCTTGCATATACCGGTGCCTTTTTGTTCGACAGCGACAGCAATGCGCTCATCGGCGAGCACGTTGGTAACGACCTCGCGCAGCGCCTGCTTCAAGTCTTCCTGGGCATCCCCTGGGCGACGACCCTGTTCCAAGCCAGAGCAGCGAAGCGAGTTACGGAAGCGCTGGTTCAGTCTCGCAAGCGACGCCTGGCACAGCTTGGTGACCGCTCGGTCGAGGATTTGAGGGCGAGGTTGTTGGCCATTGAGCAGCAGATTCTGGATGGATCGGCTCAGCAAAGGGCCTTGGCCGATTTGGAGACAGCGCGCAGAAAGTTTGACGCATTCTCGGACAGCGTCTCTCGATTGAAGTCCACCACGACCGTCCTCGACGCTGAGATCATTGCTGGTAATGAAGAGCTAAACAATAAGAAGCGCGCCCTCTTGGAGATCGAGGAAGAGATGGCGGCCACGCGGTTCTTCGGGCGCTTATCTCCCACATGTTGCCCTCGGTGCACTCGTTCCTTCGACAAGAGGCGGCTCGACAACGAAAAGACATCTGGAGACTGTTCGGTCTGTCTCACCCACGTCGAACAGGAAGCCGAGATTGACTATGAGGCCTTGAAAGAAAGCTTAGCCAAAGACGTTGCGAAGATGGAGAAGCTTCTCAAGGCGGTCACAGTGAAAGCTGAGGAGTTGAGAGGCGAGTTTGAACAGGCACGCAAAGACCAGGAGGGCGCGGCACGAGACATGTCCCGTCTGGCCGCTGGTGGGACTGCACAGGAGGAGCAAAAACTGCGGCTCGAAGCCGCCCGTATTGAGGGCATGCTAGAGGCTGTCTCCCGACTTGTTCAGACTGACTCCGGGGAAGAGTCCGATTTGGCGATTCTCGACGCCGCTACCGACGTAGCTTCTGAAGAAGTAAAGGCAGCGGCAGAAGCGATGCTCGAGCGAAGTGGAGAGCTGATCTGCATCTTGGTGAGGCGGCTCGGCATGGGCGACGTCGAGAAGGTTGTCCTAAAGCGTAACGGGAATGTCGAGATACACAAGGGCGGCGGCATTTCGTACTTTGGCCGACTCTCTCCGGGTGAGCGTCTTCGTGTACGAATTGCTACTGTGGTTGCGCTACTACAGGCTGCCCAGCAGTTCGGCGCTGGGTGCCACCCGGGGTTCCTCATCATCGACTCGCCTGCCAAGGAGGAAATGGCCGATGCAAACGTTGAGGAGATGCTTGAGGCACTTGCTGAGCTGTCGCGCTCGGTAAACATTCAGCTGTTCGTGGCTTTCCGCGGAACTGAGCGGGCGCTCAAGCACTTCCCTGAGGATCACTGCCTCCTCGCTCGCGAGGGCGAGACGCTCTGGTGAGGTAGAGTATTCCTTCCATGTCTCAGGTACCGAAGATCGTTCAACAGCGCATGATTGAAGCGCTAGAGATGGGTCGCGGCTTGGCGGCTCGAGACTTCCCCGAAGCTGAGCTTATGGGGGAGGCCGGCGCTCTGGGTTCGTCCGTCCTGTTTGGAGACTTCGTAGACCTCCTGCTCCTTCAATGGGGAGATCTGGACAATCAAAACGCCGCGGCGAATGCGATTTGTGAGGGTTTCAAGCGCAACTCCCATCGTGAGGCATTCATCCACGCCGTTGACGCGCTGGTAGAGGCGGACATCAACGATTTCGCGCCGTTTGCAAAAGCGCTCGATTCACGCGCGGGAGACGGCAGCACCTCGATGCACATCCGTGTCGAGGCCGTGGCCGGTCTTACCCGACTCGCGCTCCGGTCGTCAAGGTGGACAACGTATGCCGGCGCTGGAGTTCTTCGTCTCCTTGATGAAGAGGATGACTGGGTGAAGGCTAAGCTTTGCAGGCTAACGTCGATCCTGCACGATCAGCTTGCCTGGGACCAGGCTGTTGAATCGCTGAAAACGCTGACGAGTTGCACAGCCTGTGCTGCAGAAGCACGGCAAGAATTGGGGTTCGTAGAGATGTCCGCCGCGTTCCAAAGCGACAACCTTCTATCCATGGTCGCCCATCTTGCCCAGTCAGCGACATGGTTCGAACAGTGTGCACGCTTTGCAGAGGACGCGCCGAGGGCTCGCATGTACGGAGTTGTGGCGGGTGCCCTATCTAAGTCACTCAATGGCGACTTGACTGCCGCCTTGGATGTCGGCGAACTGGGTAACGATGCTCAATGGGTCGTCAACTACGGCCCGCCAAGGGCAGGGGCGTCTTGGCTCGCACCACCAGTCGAAGCTGAGCTTGAGTGGATACCGTTGCTTGCTCCTCACGACGGTTCGGCCGCAGTTGATCCGTTTTCACTATTCGCTAGCGCTGTGCAAGTATTTGAGAAAGTCCGCGCGGTCCAGGTCACTATCAACGGTAAGCGGGAGTACCGAGCGCCGTCTTTCAGTACATTGACTGAGCGTGCGAGGGCGATGGGACTTGGCCGCACTTGGCTTGGCAACCCCACAGCCTCTAACTTATCCTCAGAAGGCCGAGCTCGCCTTGAAGCTGTTTTTAGGCCGCCGGGAGCATCGCCGGGAAAACATTAGAGGAGTCTGGTACACGGTCAGCCGATCTCCTCGAATCTGTGATGACCGGGCTTTCAGATGCTGATCAAGAGCAGGTCGTCCGCTTTCAGGATTCCTGCGCCATCGTTCAGCTCCCCATGACCGTGGTCGAGCAGGAGATGGTGAGCAAGGTCCTCCATCAACTCGCTAGATCCCCGGATTACAAAGGCAAGGTCAAGGCGTGGTTTGACCTCCTCGTGGTCCGGCTGTGCAAGTTCTTGACTTCGCGCGCAGACCTGGCGGTCATCAAAGGTCATTACAAGTATCTGTCTAAAGTGAAGGACCGATCAAAACTTCCCCACGAATCTGAATTGCAGCTGGACCTAGCCAACTATTTGACAAGCGCATTGGCCACCGTACTGATGGAGGTGCCTTCTGTCGGGGGTGGCCGGACTGACATTTACGTTCCAATGGACGGATTCCGCTTCATCATCGAAGTAAAGCGCACGACCGCTACCGAGTGGTCCTGCTTCAGCGTCCGCCCGCACTCGCTACAGGCAAGTGCATACAGTGTCGCCGACGTTAGGCTAGGCGTGCTTGCAACTCTCGACCTCTCTGTGCGACCACCGGGCACCCCACACGTGATGGAGTGTTTTGGCGTCATCCGACGTCGGCCCTCGCGGACCGACGAGAGGACGATTGTGTTTATGCGAGTAGGGGGAAATCGATCCACGCCGTCTTCGGTGTCCCATTAACCATGGAAACCGTACGCCAGCGGTGTGGAAGCTCCTCCAACGCTGCCAAAGCCTCGTGAATGTTGCAGGAGGTCGAAGCTGCAAGCCACTTTGATAGCGCCCCCGCAGATGGGTATGCGTCAGTTCATTTAGTTGACGTGCGGTAGACACAAATCCGTCAAATTCGATTGAGGTCTGATTATCGTTTTCTCTTGAGGAAACTTCTCAGTTTGGTTTACGGAGGTCGCGGGGTGTTGAATTCCGTCGAAATCTGACCCACTTAGCGCAGTAATTTCCATCCAAAACTGACCCACGTAGGCACTACCCTGCTTGTTTTAAAAGCAGGGGGAAATTAGGAGTGATAGACGTGGCGACATTGAATGTCATCAGACGTTGGGCATTGCGGGATCAGATGTCCATCCGCGAGATCTCAAGGCGTACAGGCCTGGCTCGCAACACAGTGAAGAAGCACCTGCGATCGGAGGAGAGCGAGCCCAGCTACCAACGGCGGGCAACCCCAAGCAAGCTCGATCCCTACGCCGAGAAGCTGGCCACCTGGCTGGTAATCGAGGCAACAAAATCGCGGAAACAGCGGCGCACTTTGAGGCAGATCCACACACACAGATGTCATATCCTTGAGACTGGAAACGACAGCTATCGGTTCAAAAACAGCTCTGCAAAGACTCAGCCCAAAAAGGAGAAAACCAAGAACTTATCCACATCGTGAGCACCTTCTGCTCACAAAGAGTGTGGGTCAAAATTCGATGGAAAACTCGGGTCAGACTTCGGTGCAATTCAACAGTCAAATCTGGCTGTTCGGCATGCGAAAGCTTGATTCGACACCTAATTTTAATGGCCTGCCCACGCCAGGGGGCCACTAAATGACTTTGCCAGGGCGCGAAAAACTGCAGCCATTTCATTGAGGCTGCGATAAAAATAGTTCTGCTTTACCCATCGCACCCGTTAGAAAACGGGTGAATGTACGTTGCAAGTAAGTCGATCAAGCTTTACGATGACAAGCTTTTATTTGAAATCAACGACTTACGTCCGAACTTATGGCGGAGAGGGTGGAATGTGCAGTGATCCACTGCTAAATGGACCTAAGGCTATCAAGATAATCTGCCCACTTTTGCATCATCAATACTCTATGCGTCAGGTACTGTGTTCGGTTGTACGCCCTACCGTTCGCATCTTTTACTGCATGAGCTAATTGCGCTTCAATGATCAAGGGATCGCAATCTAGACGCTCGGCTAACATTGTTCTCGCCGTTGCTCGGAATCCGTGCCAAGTCTGTAGCTCCGAGGAGTATCCAAGCGATATCAGAGCAGTACGAACGGAATTTTCAGAAATAGGCCGCTCATGATTTCGCTCGCCTGGAAACACGAGCTTGCTATGCCCTGTAAATGGATGCAGGCCGCGCAAAACTTCGACGGCCTGCCTTGCAAGCGGTACGAGGTGAGGCTCACCGTTTTCCTTGCCCTCCACCCCTCGCTTCATCCTGGCAGCTGGAACTGTCCACAAAGCACCCTCCAGATCGATTTCTGCCCAGGCAGCACCCCTGAGCTCACCAGGGCGCTGAAAAACCAATGGAGCCAATTCCAAAGCTGCCTTCACGATCACACCGCCACGGTAGCCCTTTATCGCCCGAAGCAACACCCCAAATTCCTCAGGATCGGTGATGGCGGCGAAATGCTTGCCTCGATAGGGAGTTAGGGCACCCTTGAGACTAGAGGTGATGTCCTGCAAGACCCGGCCGGTTGCCACAGCGTATTGCCAGACCTGCCGGCACAGCATCAACTCTCGATCGGCAGTCTCCACCGCACCACGCGCCTCTACTTTGCGCAAGGTAGCCAGCAACTCAATAGGCTCGATCTCCTGCATGCGCCGATCACCTAGCCAAGGAAACAGATCACGCTCAAATTGGCGCAATGACCTATCCGCGTGAGCCGGGCTCCACTGCGGCAGCTGCTTGGCGTACCACTCCAGAGCCACTGCGCGGAACGTGTCACCCGTCGGATTCGTTGCCCGCAGCTTGGCAATTTTTCTGACCTCTACTGGATTCTGGCCACTAGCCTTTTGAAGCCTAGCGGTGTCCCGCGCCTTGCGGGCCTCAGCCAAGCTAATTGCCGGATAACTGCCGAGCGCGAGGCGCCCTTCTTTGCCGTTAGCGTACGTCTTCCAGAACCAGCGCTTGGAACCAGCAGGACTGACTTCTAGGTACAAACCGTTGGCGTCGGTAAACCGCGCACGCTTCTTTTCAGGCGGGCACAAAGCGTTCTTGCAGTGCTTGTCGGTCAGCATCGGGATTCGGCGTAAAACGGGGTACTTTTCAGAGGGAAACCGGGGAACAACTTTGAATTATGCAGTACTTTTCGATTTTGCTCCCCGGTTTGTTCCCCGGTTTTGCGTTGGCTACCCTTGAATTTCGTTAAATCGTGTTGGACGCAAAAATGGCGATTTACCAATGAAAAAGGCCGTTTACTGAGCTTCAGTAAACGGCCTTGGACGTTATAGTGGTGGAGCTGGGGGGATTTGAACCCCCGTCCGCAAGCCTTGTTCGGGCAGATCTACATGTTTAGCGGTCTGATTTGAGTCTCGCCACCTGTGTCGCGCAGTCGCACGCTACACAGGACGCCAGCACCCTATTTTCTTGCCCCAGGTTAAGGTACCCAGCCCGGAGCCAGCCGATGAAATTATCTTTACAGCCGGGAGCGTTTAACTTGCGCTAAACACCCCTTGCCCAGCCCATCGGCCTGCTGTTGTAAAGCTCACTGGCAATTAAGCAGCGAGTGCGAAACGTTCGTCGTTTGCAGTTAGTTTGTTTGAATCTGTTTTACGAGCGCACTCAGCTCGACATGCACCACACCGCGTCCGAACCCACGTCGAAACCAATGCAGCCCCAGGAGGCCTAGTTTACGCCATTCGCAGCAAATTCAAGAGCGCGGCGGGTGCAGCGATCGTGGCATCGGCCTTCCAGCCCGCGGTATCGGCGGTTTTGCCGAGGTAGCCGTAGGCGGCAGCCACGGTCGGCATGCCCGCGGCGCGGCCCGCGACGATGTCGCGCTCGTCATCGCCGACGTAAATGCAGCGCTCCGGCGCCAGGTCGAGCTGGCGCGCAGCCTCCAGCAAGGGGGCCGGGTGCGGCTTGGCGTGCGGGGTGGTGTCGCCGCTGATGATGGTCTGGGCGGTGTTGAAGAGCGGCATGGCTTTGGTGAGCGGCACCGTGAACCGGGCCGACTT
Source organism: Polaromonas sp. SP1 (assembly GCF_003711205.1). Taxonomy (NCBI): domain Bacteria; kingdom Pseudomonadati; phylum Pseudomonadota; class Betaproteobacteria; order Burkholderiales; family Comamonadaceae; genus Polaromonas; species Polaromonas sp. SP1. The sequence goes on from NZ_CP031013.1 coordinate 25,967, forward strand.
GTTGGTCACCACCCCCCATTTGAGGCCAGCCTGGCTGATATAGGCGATGAGTTCGGCCACGCCGTCAAACACCGAAGTGTTCTCGGTCATGCGCGATTCGTAATTGCGGAAAAACTCTTCCTTGAGATCGGCGAAGCGTTCATCGTCGGGTGTAAGACCAAAGGCCACGGCGATCATGCCGCGCGCGCCGGCGCCGGCCATCGGGCGGTAAAGCGCCAGGGGAAACGATTCGAGGCCCCGGTCGGTGCGCATTTTGTCGGCGGCGGCGCCCAGGTCGGGTGCACTGTCGATCAGCGTTCCATCCAGGTCGAACAGGACGGCGGCTATGTTGTTGAACATGTGGTTGCTCAATGAGAGTAAGAAGAAAGACAGAAAAAAGACGGGAGCGCCGGTACTTCGATGGAAATCGGCCCGGAGCTCAGCTTTTCTGCGTGGCCAACATGTAATTGACGCTGGTGTCAGCACTCAGCCAGTAGTGGCGCGTCAGCGGGTTGTATTCCATCCCTCGCGTTTGCTCAAGCGAGAGGCCCGACGCGCGGCAATAGCCGGCCAATTCACTGGGTCTGATGAGCTTGGCGTACTCGTGGGTGCCGCGAGGCAGCATGTTCAGCACGTATTCGGCACCGACGATGGCGAACAGGAAGGCCTTGGCGTTGCGGTTGATGGTAGAGAAAAACACATGTCCGCCGGGTTTAACCAGCGCCGCACAGGCCTTCACGATGGACGATGGATCGGGCACATGCTCCAGCATTTCCATGCAGGTCACCACATCAAAACTGCCGGGCTGCTCGGCCGCGAGGGCTTCGGCGCTGATTTCACGGTACTGGACGCCCTCGGTTTGGGCCTCAAGTGCGTGAAGCTGGGCGACTTTGAGTGCTTTGGTGGCCAGATCGATACCCAAAACGTCGGCACCTTTGCGCGCCATGGCGTCGGCCAGAATACCGCCACCGCAGCCGACATCCAGCACCCTCAGCCCTTTCAGGGGGATCAGGCCTTCTATCCACCCCAGTCGGAGCGGGTTGATCTGATGCAAGGGACGGAATTCGCTCTCGGTATCCCACCAGCGGTGGGCGAGGTCGGAAAACTTGGCCAGTTCGGCGGGATCAAAGTTATCGCTTGTAGACATGAGGCATTATCGTTGAGGCATAAAAAAACCGCGCCGTAGCGCGGTTTTTTAAGTAATCCGGAAGGATTACTTGTTGGCGCGGGTGCCAACCACTTCGATTTCCACGCGACGGTTCTTCGCGCGGCCTTCGGCGGTCTTGTTGTCAGCAACTGGCTGTTTCTCGCCCTTGCCTTCAGTGTAGACACGGTTTTTCTCGATGCCCTTGGACACGAGATATGCCTTGACGGCTTCCGAACGGCGAACCGACAGCTTCTGGTTGTAAGCATCGCTACCGACGGAGTCGGTGTGACCCACGGCAATGATGACTTCCAGGTTGATGTCCTTGATCTTGCCGACCAGGTCATCCAGCTTGGCTTTGCCTTCTGGCTTGATCACAGACTTGTTGAAGTCAAAGAATGCGTCAGCAGCGTACGTAACTTTCGTTGCGGCAGGAGGAGCAACCGGAGCGGCAGCGGCGGGAGCAGCGGCAGGAGCAGCAGCGGGAGCAGGAGCACCGGCAACAGCAGGAGCAATTGCACCATCGCAACCTGGAGCTGCCGTAGCAGGCGTCCAGTTAGCATCGCGCCAGCACAGTTCGTTGGTGCCGTTTTTCCAGACCAGTTCGTTGTTGCCGTTTTTCCAGTTGTCGATAGTTTGTGCACCAGCGGCGGTAACAAGCGCTGCGGAAGCAAACAACATTGCCACTTTGTTGAGTTTCTTCATGGTTCTCCTCTAGAGAAAAGCCGCAGACTTGCTGCGATTAATAATTTACACGCCTTGAGTGACCATCACTCAAAGCGTTACATCGATTGTGCCACACCTGTCTGAACCATCAAGCGGGGTATCGGCTTCGTCTGACAGAGACTCGAGATTCTTCAGCATTTGTTGCTACCCCGCCACAAGTGGCCACTATAAACTCAAGCCTTAAAATTGAGGGCTTCCCTCAAGCATCCCGAAATCCCAACCAGGCCGCTCATGACCCAGTTCGCTAAAGAAACCCTGCCCATCAGTCTTGAAGAGGAAATGCGGCGAAGCTATCTCGACTACGCCATGAGCGTCATCGTGGGGCGGGCCCTCCCCGATGCAAGGGATGGCCTGAAGCCGGTGCACCGGCGCGTGCTGTTTGCGATGCATGAGCTGAACAACGACTGGAATCGCCCTTACAAGAAGTCGGCACGTATTGTTGGCGACGTGATCGGCAAGTACCACCCGCACGGGGACCAGTCGGTTTATGACACCATCGTCCGCATGGCCCAGGATTTTTCCTTGCGCCACTTGCTGGTCGATGGCCAGGGCAACTTCGGTTCGGTTGACGGCGACAACGCTGCCGCGATGCGTTACACGGAAATCCGCCTGTCGAAAATCGCCCATGAACTGCTGGCCGACCTGGACAAGGAAACTGTCGACTTCGGGCCGAACTACGACGGCAGCGAACAGGAACCGCTGGTCATGCCGACCCGCCTGCCTAACCTGCTGGTCAACGGATCCGGCGGCATCGCGGTGGGTATGGCAACCAACATCCCGCCCCACAACCTGAACGAAGTGGTGGATGCCTGCCTTCATATGCTCAAGAACCCCGAGGCTTCCATTGACGAGCTGATGGAGATCGTGCCGGCACCGGACTTCCCCACAGGCGGCATCATCTACGGCATCAACGGCGTCAAGGACGGCTACCGCACCGGCCGCGGCAAGGTCGTAATGCGCGCCAAATGCCACTTCGAGGACATCGACAAGGGCCAGCGCCAGTCCATCATCGTTGACGAGCTCCCCTACCAGGTCAACAAAAAGACGCTGCAAGAGCGCATGGCCGAACTCGTGCATGAGAAAAAAATCGAGGGCATCAGCCACATCCAGGACGAGAGCGACAAATCCGGCATGCGCCTGGTCATCGAGCTCAAGCGCGGTGAAGTGCCCGAGGTCGTGCTGAACAACCTCTACAAGCAGACCCAGCTGCAGGACACCTTCGGCATCAATATGGTGGCACTGGTCAACGGCCAGCCCAAGCTCTGCAACCTGAAGGATTTGATCCAGGTGTTTTTGTCGCACCGCCGCGAGGTGGTGACACGCCGCACGGTGTTCACGCTGCGCAAGGCGCGGGAACGCGGTCACGTGCTGGAAGGCCTGGCTGTGGCCCTGGCCAACATTGACGACTTCATTGCCATCATCCGCAATGCGCCAACGCCGCCGGTAGCCAAGGCTGAATTGATGCTGCGCCCCTGGGACAGCAGCCTGGTGCGCGAGATGCTCACGCGCACGCGCGCCGACGGCGGTGTGGTCAACGCAGACGACTACCGTCCCGACGGCCTCGAAAAGGCCTTCGGCATGGGCAGCGACGGCCTGTACCGCCTCTCGGAAACGCAGGCCCAGGAAATCCTGCAGATGCGCCTGCAGCGCCTGACAGGTCTTGAGCAGGACAAGATCGTGGCCGAGTACAAGGAAGTCATGGCCGAAATCGACGACCTGCTCGACATCCTGGCCAAACCCGAGCGCGTGTCCATCATCATTGGCGAAGAACTCACCGCAATCAAGCTGGAGTTCGGCCAGACCAAGCTGGGCGCGCGGCGCAGCCAGATCGAACACAGCTCCTTCGACCTCAGCACCGAAGACCTGATCACTCCCACCGATATGGTGGTGACGCTTTCGCACACAGGCTATATCAAAAGCCAGCCCCTGTCAGAGTACCGTGCGCAAAAACGCGGCGGGCGCGGCAAGCAGGCCACGGCCACCAAGGAAGACGACTGGGTTGACCAGCTCTTCATCGCCAATACACACGACTACATTCTGTGCTTTTCCAACCGCGGCCGCCTGTACTGGCTCAAGGTGTGGGAGGTGCCGGCAGGCTCTCGCGGCTCGCGCGGCCGGCCCATCGTCAACATGTTTCCCCTGCAGGAAGGCGAAAAGATCACCGTGGTCCTGCCACTGACGGGCGAAAAACGCAGCTTCCCGGCCGACCAGTATGTCTTTATGGCCACCTCCATGGGCACCGTGAAGAAGACCGCCCTGGACGAGTTCAGCAACCCGCGTAAAGCCGGCATCATCGCCGTGGACCTGGACGCGGGCGACTATCTGATCGGCGCGTCGCTGACCGACGGCAAGCATGACGTGATGCTGTTCAGTGATGGCGGCAAGGCTGTGCGATTTGACGAAAACGATGTGCGCCCCATGGGCCGCAACGCCCGCGGCGTGCGCGGCATGACGCTGGAAGACGGCCAGGGCGTCATCGCCATGCTGGTAGCCGAGGACGAGCAGCAAAGCGTGCTGACGGCCACTCAGAACGGCTTCGGCAAACGCACTTCCATCACCGAATACACACGCCACGGCCGCGGCACCAAAGGCATGATCGCGATCCAGCAGAGCGAGCGCAACGGCAAGGTCGTGGCGGCAACGCTGGTCCACGTGGACGACGAAATCATGCTGATTACTGACAAGGGCGTACTCGTTCGCACACGCGTCAGCGAAATCCGTGAGATGGGCAGGGCGACACAGGGTGTTACGCTGATCGGCCTCGATGAGGGCTCACAATTAAGCGGTCTCCAGCGCATTGTCGAAAACGATGCCACGCTGGACGATATCGACCCAGAAACCGACACCGGCACAGACACCCCCAACACGGAAAGCAATTAATGAAAAAACTGATCACCGCCATCGCGATCGCCGGCATGGCCTGCGCAGCCACTGTCCATGCCCAGACAGACCCCAAAACCGAGCTGGCAAAAAAAGTTGTCGCCTTGCAGCAGGGACCCGAGCTTGACCGGCTGGTCAGCCAGCTTGCAGGCAGCACGGCCCAGGACCTGATCGTCAAATGGGGCCCCCAGCTGGAGGCCAACGTTCCCAAGGCCAAGCAGCAAAAGGCCTCGGAAGACCTCAATGCCGAACTCAAGAAATATGCCGACGACGCCGGCAAGCTGATCAGCAAACAGGTCAGCAAGGTCAGCGCCGAGTCGCTGGTGCCCGCCTATGCGGAGCGCTTCACGGCGGAAGAACTGCAGCAGCTCGCTGCCTTCTTTGAATCCCCCGCCGTCAAAAAATACCAGGCTGCCGCGCCGGAATTGGGAAGTCTCTTTGTGCAAAAACTGGTCGATGCTTCCCGCGCCGATGTCGTTGCACGCATCAAGCAATTCGACGACGCCGCAGTGAAAATCGTCGGTGCCGGCCCGGCCCCAGGAGCGGCCAAGCCACCCGCGAAGAAATGACCCGGCCCTTCAACTTTTCCCCCGGCCCGGCCAACCTCCCCGAGGAGGTTCTGCGACAGGCGGCGGACGAAATGCTGGACTGGCACGGTAGCGGCATGAGCGTGATGGAGATGAGCCATCGCGGCAAGGAGTTCATCTCCATTTATGAAGCCGCCGAAGCTGATTTTCGCGAACTCATGGCGGTTCCAGCCCACTTCAAAATTCTCTTCATGCAAGGCGGCGGTCTGGCTGAGAACGCCATCGTTCCGCTGAATCTTTCACGCGGACATTCCGCCGATTTTGTGGTGACCGGCAGCTGGAGCGACAAGTCGCAAAAAGAAGCCCGCAAATACTGCAATGTGCAGATTGCCGCCAGCAACGCAGAAAACGGGCATACCCTTCTGCCCGAGCCTTCCAGCTGGCAGTTGCGGTCCGATGCAGCCTATGTGCACCTGTGCACCAACGAAACCATCCACGGCGTGGAGTTTCAGGGCCTGCCGGATCTCAAGGCGTTGGGCAGCGACGCCCCCCTGGTGACTGATTTTTCTTCCCACGTGGCGTCCAGGCCTGTTGACTGGTCCCGCGTGGGCCTGGCCTTCGGCGGGGCGCAGAAAAACCTCGGCACCGCCGGAGTCACGCTAGTGGTGATTCGGGAAGACCTGATAGGTCATGCCATGGCGGCATGCCCCAGCGCCTTTGACTACAAGACGGTGGCAGACAACCAGTCCATGTACAACACGCCGCCGACTTATGCGATCTATGTCGCGGGCCTTACCTTTCAATGGCTCAAGCGCCAGACAGAAGGCGGCGCAAGCGGCATTGCCGCCATGGAAAAGCGCAATCTCGCCAAGGCAGAGCTGCTTTACAACGCCATTGACGGCTCGCAGCTCTACCTGAACAAGGTGGGCAAGGACTGCCGCTCACGCATGAACGTGCCGTTCTTCCTGCGCGACGAATCGCGCAACGACGCGTTTCTGGCTGGCGCCAAGGCCCGGGGCCTTCTGCAGCTCAAGGGACACAAGTCCGTAGGCGGCATGCGCGCCAGCATTTACAACGCCATGCCGCTAGCCGGCGTGCAGGCGTTGGTGGCGTACATGCGAGAATTCGAAGAAAAACACGCCTAGGATTAAATACCCCCATGTTCACCTCGTTCGCCGCCCCTGAGTGGGTGTTCAGTGCTGTTCGGGTGGCCGGGCGGCCGCTGATATGACTGCCAACCTTGCTGATTTACGCGTCCAGATCGACGCCCTGGACAGGGAACTGCTCACCCTGCTGAACCGCCGCGCCCAGGTGGCCGAACAGGTCGGGGAAGTCAAAAAGCGTGAAGGTACCCCCTTCTTTCGCCCTGACCGCGTCGCACAGGTCATTGAACAGATCCAGCAGGCCAACCAGGGCCCGCTCAAAAACGAACACGTCGCGGCTGTCTGGCGTGAAATCATGTCGGCCTGCCTGGCCCTTGAGTCTCCCGTGCGGGTCGCGTACCTGGGCCCTGCCGGTACTTTCAGCGAACAGGCTGCCTTGCAGTTCTTTGGCGCCAGCATCGAACACGTCCCGTGCATCAGCATCGACGAAGTCTTTCGCTCCACAGGGGCCGGCAGCGCCAGCTACGGCGTGGTTCCGGTTGAAAATTCCACCGAAGGCGTGGTGTCGCGTTCGCTCGACCTGTTTCTGAATTCGCCCCTGCACATCGTGGGCGAAATCAGCCTGATGGTGCGCCACAACCTGTTGCGCCTCTCGGAATCCCTCGAAGGCATCGAAGCCGTCTATGCGCACCCTCAGGCGCTGGCGCAATGCCAGGGATGGCTGACCACGCATTTACCCCAAGTAGACCGCCGCACCGCCTCCAGCAATGCCGAAGGCGCGCGCTTGGCCACCACCAACCCCGCCTGGGCGGGCATCGCGAGCGACCGCGCTGCCACGCAGTTCGGCCTGTATACGGCAGCCCACGCCATCCAGGACGATGCGTTTAATCGCACGCGTTTTGCGGTGGTATGCCTGCCGCAGACGCTGCCCTCGCCACCGGCTTCCGGCAAGGATTGCGTCAGCCTCGTGGTGTCGGTGCCCAACCGTCCGGGCGCCGTGCATGACATCCTCATGCCGCTCAAAGCCCACGGCGTCTCCATGACCCGCTTTGAATCGCGCCCGGCGCGCTCAGGGCAGTGGGAGTACTATTTTTATATCGACCTGCAGGGGCATCCGTCGCAGGACCATGTCAAAGCGGCGCTGGCCGACCTCCAGCAACTGTGCGCCTTCTACAAGGTCCTCGGAACCTACCCCGTCAGCGATTAATGCAACGATTCACACAACCTTTGGTATCACGACATGTTTGAACAATTGGGTCTCATTGGATGCGGCCTGATGGGTGGCTCTTTTGCGCTGGCGCTCAAGCGCGCTGGCCTGGTCAAGCGCGTCGTCGGTTACAGCAAATCCCCGTCCACGACCGAGCGTGCGCGCCAGATGGGCGTGATCGACGTGGAGGCGCCCTCGGCATTGCTGGCGGTCTCAGGGGCGGATATCGTGTTGCTCGCCGTGCCGGTGTCGGCCACGGAAGCGACTTTCAAGGCCATCCGGCACCTTGTCGGCCCCAACACGCTGATCATGGATGTGGGCTCGACCAAGCGCGATGTGGTCGATGCCGCGCGGCGTGTTCTGCGCGACAACGTCGGCTCTTTTGTGCCTTGCCACCCCATAACCGGCAAGGAAGTCTCGGGTGTTGAACATGCCGACGTGGACCTGTACGCCGGCAAGCAGGTCATCCTGACGCCGATTGAGCGCACCTTCACCGTCCAGCTTCAAAAAGCCACCGACCTGTGGACGGCCCTCGGCTGCCATGTCCTCAAGATGTCGCCGCAGGCCCATGACGCCGCCTACGCAGCCGTCAGCCACCTCCCCCACCTGATTGCCTTTGCATTGATCAACGGCATCACCGGGCAGGAGCACGGCAGAGACTACATGTCGCTGGCCGGCCCGGGCTTTCGGGACTTCACGCGCATCGCAGCCAGCGACCCGAAGATGTGGCGCGACATCCTGATCGCCAACCGCGAAGAACTGCTGGCGCAGTCGAAAATCTTCCAGGAAACCCTGCAGTCTCTTGAGCAACTGATTTCCACCAGCAGCGGCGACGTCCTGGAAGCGCTGATCGAAAAGGCCAGCGAAACCCGCGCCACCTGGCGGATCTCTTCACAGAAATCGCACAAATAAACCGCGATCCATGTTCGATACCGAGTTCCTGGATCTTCCGCCACTGAGCAGAGCGGGCGGCGCCGTTCGCCTGCCCGGCTCCAAAAGCATTTCCAACCGCGTCCTGCTGCTGGCGGCCCTGAGCCACGGCGAAACCACCGTCCATGACCTGCTGGCCTCGGACGACACGGCTGTGATGCTGACCGCACTGCGGCAGCTCGGCTGCACTGTCAGGCAGGACGCAAATACGGCCGTGATCGCCGGCCTGGGTGGGCGCCCCGTGCAGACGCCGGCCAAGCTCTTCATGGGCAATGCCGGCACGGCCATGCGCCCGCTGACCGCCGCCCTCGCCCTGCTGGGCGGAGAGTTCGAGCTCTCCGGCGTTCCGCGCATGCACGAAAGGCCCATCGGCGACCTGGTCGATGCGCTCCGCCAGCTGGGCTGCGCCATCGATTACCTGGGCAACGAAGGCTTCCCCCCTCTCAAACTGCGGCCGGGCCAGTTGAAGCTGGATGAGCCCATCAAGGTGCGCGGCGACGTTTCCAGCCAGTTCCTCACGGCCCTGCTGATGGCCTTGCCGCTGGTCGCCAGCCGCGACATCCACATTGACGTGGTGGGCGAGCTGATTTCCCGGCCCTATATCGAAATCACCCTCAAGCTGCTTCAGCGCTTCGGCATCGATGTGCAACGCCAGGGCTGGGAGCGGTTTACGATTCCTGCCGGCAGCCAGTACCAGTCGCCGGGCGACATCCATGTTGAAGGCGACGCCTCATCTGCTAGCTATTTCATAGCACTAGGTGCAATAGCGACGCCGGCTGGAGGCCAAAAACACATAGAAATCCTGGGGGTGGGCGCCGACTCCATCCAGGGCGACATCCGCTTTGTCGAGGCGGCCCGGATGATGGGCGCGCAGATCGAAAGCACGCCGAACTCGCTGCGCATTTCGCGGGGTTCATGGCCGCTCAAGGCCATTGACCTGGACTGCAACCACATCCCCGACGCCGCCATGACGCTGGCCGCCATGGCGCTGTATGCCGACGGCACCACCACCTTGCGCAACATCGCCAGCTGGCGCGTCAAGGAAACCGACCGCATCGCCGCCATGGCCTGCGAGCTGCAAAAACTGGGCGCCACGGTCGAAGAAGGCGCCGACTACCTCAAGGTCACCCCGCCCGACCGGTGGAAGGCCGCGGCCATCCATACCTACGACGACCACCGCATCGCCATGTGCTTTTCGCTGGCCGCCTTCAACCCGGCCCAGTTACCAGTGCGGATTCTTGACCCGAAATGCGTGGCCAAAACCTTCCCGGACTACTTCGAGACATTGTTTGAAGTGGCCGAAGCCGAAACTGCCCATATCCCGGTCATCTGCATCGACGGCCCGACCGCGTCCGGCAAGGGAACGCTGGCGTCCCAGGCGGCGCACCGGCTGGGCTACCACTACCTGGATTCCGGCGCCCTGTACCGGTTGAGCGCCCACGCCGCCTCGCTGGCCGGCATCTCGCTGGACGACGGCGCCGGCGTCGCTGGCGTGGCCCGCACCATGCCGGTGCGTTTTCAGGGCGACCGCATCTTCCTCGGCGCCGACGACGTTTCCGACGCCATTCGCACCGAGGCCGCGGGCATGGCGGCCTCCCGGGTATCGGCCCATCCGGAAGTCCGGGCGGCCCTGCTGGAGCTGCAGCACAGCTTTCGGCGCCTGCCCGGCCTGGTCGCCGACGGCCGGGACATGGGAACTGTCATTTTTCCGGCGGCGCCACTCAAAATCTTCCTGACGGCCAGCGCCCTGCACCGGGCCGAACGCCGGCATAAGCAGTTGATTTCAAAGGGAAATTCGGCTACAATAGCCGCAATTCAGCAAGATTTAGAGGCACGCGATGCCCGCGATTCGTCGCGAAAAGCCGCCCCTTTAAAACCTGCTGATGACGCCCGCCCCCTGGACAACTCCTATTTGTCGATTGAAGAATCGGTAAAGCAGGTGCTTGACTGGTGGCAAGGCACCCGGCCCTTCTGACCCCCGACGCGCACCCTGCGCATGGTGAGCAGGTTCATTAACGTAACCCGCGGTCTTATTCGACGTTTGACCGCACAAAACCGCCGCATGCAGCTATAAAAACAATAGCAATCCCGCTATTGGAACCCTGTTGTGTGGACTAGGAAAATCATGTCTGAATCTTTTGCCGATCTATTTAACGAATCGCTCCAGCGCTCTGAAATGCGCACCGGTGAAGTCATCACCGCTGAAGTCGTTCGTATCGACCACAACCATGTCGTCGTCAACGCCGGACTGAAGTCCGAGGCCTATGTGCCGCTCGAAGAATTCAAGAACGACCAGGGCGAACTCGAAGTCCAGGTCGGAGATTTCGTTTCCGTCGCCATCGACTCCGTCGAAAACGGCTACGGCGACACCCTGCTGTCGCGCGACAAGGCCAAGCGCCTGGCTTCGTGGATGAGCCTGGAAAAAGCCCTGGAATCCGGCGAATTCGTCACCGGTCAGACCAGCGGCAAAGTCAAGGGCGGCCTCACCGTCCTCGTCAACGGCATCCGCGCCTTCCTGCCCGGCTCGCTCATCGACACCCGCCCCATCAAGGACTTGTCTCCGTACGAGAACAAGACCATGGAATTCAAGGTCATCAAGCTCGACCGCAAGCGCAACAACGTGGTTCTGAGCCGCCGCGCCGTTGTCGAAGCATCGATGGGCGAAGAACGCGCCAAGCTGATGGAAACCCTGAAAGAAGGCACTGCCGTCAAGGGCGTCGTCAAGAACATCACCGAATACGGTGCGTTCGTTGACCTCGGCGGCATCGACGGCCTGCTGCACATCACCGACATGGCATGGCGCCGCGTGCGTCACCCAAGCGAAGTGGTGACGGCCGGCCAGGAAATCGTTGCCAAGATCCTGAAGTTCGACACCGAAAAGAACCGTGTCTCGCTGGGTCTGAAGCAAATGGGCGACGACCCATGGATGGGCGTGAACCGCCGCTACCCGCAAGGCACGCGCCTGTTCGGCAAGATCACCAACATCGCCGACTACGGCGCGTTTGTGGAACTCGAACCCGGCATCGAAGGTCTGGTCCACGTGTCCGAAATGGACTGGACCAACAAGAACGTGGCCCCGAGCAAGCTCGTGGCGCTGGGCGACGAAGTCGAAGTCATGGTCCTCGAGATCGACGAAGACAAGCGCCGCATCAGCCTGGGCATGAAGCAGTGCAAGGCCAACCCATGGCAAGAGTTCGCACAGGAAACCAAGCGCGGCGACCGCGTCAAGGGCCCGATCAAGTCGATCACCGACTTCGGCGTCTTTGTGGGCCTGGCTGCCGGTATCGACGGCCTGGTGCACCTGTCCGACCTCTCGTGGAACGAACCCGGCGAAGCCGCAGTCCGTAACTACAAAAAGGGCCAGGAAGTCGAAGCGATCGTGCTGGCTGTCGACGTCGACCGCGAGCGCATCTCCCTGGGCATCAAGCAGCTGGATTCCGATCCGTTCACCACGTTCGTGTCGATCAACGACAAGGGCGCGATCGTGACCGGCAAGGTCAAGACTGTTGACGCCAAGGGCGCCGAGATCGACCTGGGCGAAGACATCATTGGCTACCTGCGCGCCAGCGAAATCAGCCGTGACCGCGTTGAAGACGCGCGCAACGTGCTGAAAGAAGGCGACGAAGTGTCCGCAGTCGTGGTGAACGTGGATCGCAAGACCCGCAACATCCAGCTGTCGGTCAAGGCCAAGGACAACGCTGACCAGCAGGAAGCCATGGCTAACCTGAGCCAGCAGTCCTCGCGTGAAAACGCCGGCACGACCAGCCTGGGCGCACTGCTGCGCGCCAAGCTGGACAACAACGAGAAGTAAGAAGGCAACCGTATGGCGGTGTGATGCGCCCCAGGCGGATCGCATCGCTGTACAGCTACTTTTGCACCTATGACCCGAAGCGACCTTGTTGAAGAACTGGCGGCCCGATTCAGCCAGCTGACACACCGCGACGCCGAATATGCCGTCAAGACGATTCTTGACGCCATGAGCGACGCGCTGGTGCGCGGCCACCGGATTGAAATCAGGGGTTTCGGCAGCTTCTCCATCAACCGCCGCCCGCCCCGCATGGGGCGCAACCCGCGGTCCGGCGAAAGCGTGGCCATCCCGGAAAAACGGGTGCCGCATTTCAAGCCCGGAAAAGCATTGCGCGAAGCCGTCGATGCCCGGACCCAAGAGTTGCTGGCGGTCACCGAACCCAAGTAAATCCAAGTAAGTACTTCCTGTTGCTCCACGGTGGGCTGGCTACAATCGCCAGACCACTACGGGGGATCTTCCAGTGAAATACCTCATGTGGCTGCTCAAGGCAGCCATTTTTTTTACCCTGTTTGCTTTTGCACTGAATAACCAGCAGACGGTTTCGGTGTATTTCTTTTTTGGCACCATGTGGCAGGCGCCTTTGGTGCTCGTTGTTCTGGCGGCCTTCGCCTGCGGGCTGGCGCTCGGCATCTTTGTGATGATGCCGCGCTGGTGGAAGAAACGCAAAGCCGCCAAACACGCATCCGGCGGCCCCCATACCGTGACCGACGACCCCTCTACGCTCCACCATGGAATTTGATTTCACCTGGGTCCTGCTTGGTTTCCCGATTGCTTTCACGCTGGGCTGGCTCGCTTCGAGGCTGGACTTGCGGCAACTGCGCATCGAAAACCGCCAGGCGCCCAAGGCCTATTTCAAAGGCCTGAATTTCCTGCTCAACGAGCAGCAGGACCAGGCCATCGATGCCTTTATCGAAGCCGTACAAAACGATCCCGACACCTCCGAGTTGCATTTCGCCCTGGGCAACCTGTTTCGCCGCCGCGGTGAATACGAGCGCGCCGTGCGTGTGCACGAGCACCTGATGTCGCGCGGCGACCTCACGCAGCCCGAGCGCGACCGCGCGCAGCACGCACTGGCGCTGGACTTCCTCAAGGCCGGCTTGCTGGACCGCGCCGAGATCGCCTTGCGCAAGCTGGAAGGCACGCCGTTTGAAGAAGAGGCGCGGCTGGCGCTGCTGTCCATTTACGAACGCTCGCGCGACTGGGCCAACGCCACCGAAATCGCCGCAAGGCTGGGCACCTCCAGCCACGGCAGCTTCAGCACCCGCCAGGCACATTACCTGTGCGAACAGGCCGGCGCCTCCATCGCATCGGGCGACACCGGCAAGGCGCTCAGCGACCTGCGCGAAGCCGTCGCCATGGCGCCCGCCGCGGCGCGACCTCTGATTGACCTGGCCAAGCTGCAAAACCAGCTCGGCCGGTCTGAAGACGCCTTGAAGACACTGCTCAAGCTGGAAGAGCTTGCACCCCAGGGTTTGCCGCTGGCCGCAGGCTTGCTGGCCAACATCGCGCAGGTCAGCGGCCAAAAGGCGGCTGCCCTCGAGCTGCTGAAAACCAGCTACGCCAACATGCCGTCCATCGACGTGGTCGAGGCCATTGTCAAACTCGAGGAAGACCCCGCATCCGCACGCCAGTGGTATGCCAGGCATATGGAGCGCCAGGCGTCTTTGGTGGCCGCCGGCAAGTGGATAGACGGCGAAAAGCTGCAGGACGAGCACCACCACACGCTGGTGCAACGCGCGCTGGGCCAGGCGACCAAACCCCTGATGCGTTACCGCTGTGCGGCTTGCGGTTTTGAGGCCACCCAGCATTTCTGGCACTGCCCGGGCTGCCAGGCCTGGGACAGCTACCCGACGCGCCGAATCGAAGAGTTGTAAATACCCCCATGGCTACGCTTCGCTCCGCCTTCCCCCTTGCAGGGGGCGACACCTTCGGCCCGGCAAAGCCGGTTCCGTGGTGTCTGCTGGTAAAGAAAGAATTCGTTAGTCGACGTTGAGCCGTTTAGAACAAGCAAAGCATGACAACAGCAGCAAAACTATCCCCTGAACAAATCGGTAAGGCCCGCGTCCTGGTCGTCGGTGACGCCATGCTGGACCGCTACTGGTACGGCGCGGTGGACCGGATATCTCCCGAGGCGCCTGTGCCTGTGGTGCGCGTGACGCGAACCGAAGAGCGCATAGGGGCAGCGGCCAACGTGGCCTACAACATCGTCACCTTGGGCGCACAAGCCTCTTTGCTGACCGTGGTGGGCGACGATGAAGCCAGCCACCAGCTGGAAGCGCTGGTCGCCAAGACCGGCATCGCGCCTTACTTCGGCCGCGATGCACAACTCAAGACGACCGTGAAACTGCGCGTCATCGGCCGCCAGCAGCAGCTCATCCGCCTCGATTTTGAAAACACGCCTGAAAACGAAGTGCTGGCTTCCCAGTCCGCCACCTTCGAGAAGCTGCACCTGCAGCATGACGCGGTGCTGTTCTCCGACTACGGCAAGGGCGGCCTGGCGCACATCGTGTTGATGATCGCCCAGGCGCGCGCCGCGGGCAAAGTCGTGCTGGTAGACCCGAAAGGCTCCGACTACGCGCGCTACAAAAACGCCAGCGTCATCACGCCCAACCGTGCCGAGCTCGAACACGTGATCGGCACCTGGAGCAGCGAAGCCGAGCTGCGCACCAAGGCCCACAACCTGCGTACCTCGCTCAACCTCGACGCCTTGCTGCTGACGCGCAGCGAAGAAGGCATGACGCTGTTTGACGCGGATGGCGAGCTGAATGTGCCCGCCGTCGCGCGTGAAGTGTTTGATGTCACCGGTGCGGGCGACACCGTGATCGCCACCCTCGCCGCCATGACCGCCACCGGCATGAGCCTGCGCGACGCCGTGCCCATCGCCAACCGCGCCGGCGGCATTGTGGTGGGCAAGTTCGGTACCGCCACCGTGAACTACGGCGAGCTGTTCGCCGCGCACTGACCACCGCGCCCCCCCAATCAAGGACCCATCATGAAAATCGTAGTCACCGGCGCGGCCGGCTTCATCGGCAGCAACATCATCAAGGGTCTCAACGCCCGCGGCATCGACGACATCATCGCCGTCGACGACCTGACCCACGGCGACAAATTCCGCAACCTGGCCGACCTGCAGATTGCCGACTATGTCGACGCCGACGACTTCTACGACCTCTTTGCCGAAGGCGCTTACGGCCAGGTCGAGGCCGTCTTCCACGAGGGTGCCTGCAGCGACACCATGGAGCTTGACGGCAAGTACATGATGGACAACAACTACACGCTGTCGTGCGAGCTGTTCCATGCCTGCCAGGACCAGGGCACACGCCTGATCTATGCGTCTTCCGCGGCGACTTACGGCGGCTCGGACACTTTCCGTGAATCCCCCGAGTTCGAAAAACCGCTGAACGTCTACGGCTACTCCAAGCTGCTGTTTGACCAGCGCCTGCGCCGTGAACTCGGCGCCAAATTTGAAGGCACCGCCACGCAGGTGGCCGGCTTCAGGTACTTCAATGTCTATGGCCCGCGTGAGCAGCACAAGGGCCGCATGGCCAGCGTCGCCTTCCACCAGTTCAACCAGTTCCAGGCCGAAGGCAAGGTCAAGCTGTTTGGCGAATACGGCGGCTACGGCCCCGGCGGCCAGATGCGCGACTTCGTCTTCATCGACGATGTGGTTGCCGTGAACCTCTGGTTCCTCGACCACCCAGAGAAGTCCGGCATCTTCAACCTCGGCACCGGCAAGGCGCAGCCTTTCAACGACGTGGCCATCGCCGTCGTGAACACCTTGCGCAAGGGCCAGAACGCCGCGGCCCTGAGCCTGGAAGACGCCGCGCGCGGCGGGCTGATCGACTACATCGACTTCCCGCCTGCACTGGTGGGCAAATACCAGAGCTACACCCAGGCCGACCTCGGCGCCTTGCGCGCTGCGGGTTGCGACCATGCCTTTGCCGATGTGCAAACGGGTGTGACTGCTTACATGCAGTGGTTGAACGCCACCAAGGGCTGAATCCCCGGCGCGTTCGCGCGCCCAAAACTCCGCTGAGGGTCAACCTCGATTGAACCAGGCCGTTATAAATCTGGCCCATCCCTGTTCACAAGGATGGGCCAATTTTTCAAGTCAGTTCAATCCAATTAATCCAATCATCAGGGAGTTCTTTCATGTTTAAAAAATTGCTGGCCTTTATTGCGGCCATGTACATGGCGGCGTCGTTTGCCGCTGTCGACGTCAACAAGGCCACGGCCGCCGAGCTGGACGGCATCAAGGGCATCGGCCCCGCCATCTCCGGCAAGATCCTTGAAGAACGCAAAAGGGGTGGCAACTTCAAGGACTGGGACAATTTGATTGAGCGCGTCAACAATGTCGGGGAAGGCAATGCCGCCAAGTTCTCCGCCCAGGGCATGACAGTCGACGGCTCCAGTTTCGTCGCCACAAAGCCGCCAGCCAAAAAGAAAAAAGAGAAACCTGCTGCCAGGGCAGAAGAGAAAAAAGCCCAAGCCAAACCAGCCGCCCCAACGGCAACGGCCACTCCAGCAGTTGCCAAACCCGCTGCCAGCGCAGCCAGGAAGTAAGCCCAGTACGCCGATACCGCAAAACCCGCCTCCTGGCGGGTTTTTTACGTTCCCCAGAATAATTTCAGGTGTTTTACGGCTCTAGCCCATATGGAACATGGGTTTATAGCTATCAAAACAATAGCACCAAGGGTGCGTCATCAAACCAGTGCGATGAGGTCCGTCACACCCACCGTGCCGCCCGCCTGCGTGATCAGCGTGGTCACCTGGCCCCGGTGATGGGTCTGGTGGTTAAAGAAATGGGTGATCGCCATCCAGGCCGCATGTTCGCGCTGCACCCCTTTTGAATTGCCGTAGCGCATGGTGAGCTGCGGATAGGCCTCGGGCATGTCCGCCGTCCACTGCTCGATCGCGGCGTCAAGCCGCTCCCGCTTGGTTTTCAAGCCGGACCAATCCTCAAACAGCACCATGTCCAGCGTGTAGGCATCGGGCAAGTCCAGAACATCGGCGCCCAGCGACGGGAAGGGCATGCCATTGTCGGCGCCGCACTTCGCAAAGCGTTTGAGCCAGACCTGGTCTGCCACCACCAGGTGGTTGAGCGTGTGATGCAGGGAGCCGAAAAACGCACCGCGATCCTGCTTGCGGGCCTCGTCCGTCAAGGCCTCACTCGCTTCATACAGCTTGCCGTTCATCCAGCGGTTGTAGCGGGCCAGAAAGCGGTAATTGCCTGAAAACCCGTCGGCCATGAATATGCTCCTGAATTGATCGCTGAAAGCCCATGCTGCATCTTGGCTGCAGCCTCATTTGATCAAAATTTTTCAGCTGGCCTGCTGGTGCACGCCGGGCCGCCCACGCCGCATTTTGCATCCGCTTTCACCTTCGGGTTGCGGCAGGGCAGCCAGCCGCTACGATAAGGCTCACCATGAAAGAACGCCTCTTTCTGCGCCTTGCCGGCGACGCCACCTGCGGCCCGGAGACCACCGTGCCCGCCGGCACGCTCAAAAGTTTCCCGGTCGCCGGATCCATGCGCGGCCATGTTTCACAAATCCTGTCTTACCGCGAAACACTGCCGCAAGGGCAAACGCTGACGGAGCGCGTTCTTCCGGATGGCGCCGTGCGCCTGATGTTTGATTTTGCCGAGGTGCCATCCGCTGGTGCCTCCGCAGGCCCGGCTATGCGTGTGGCGGGCGCTTCGGCAGCGCCCACCGTGCTGCAGCTGGGCGGCCGGCTGGAGGGCGTGTCGCTGGCTTTGCGCCCTGGCGCCGCTGCCGCGGTGCTGGGCATGCCCGCCGGGGCAATCGAGAACAGCGCCGTATCGCTGGACGCACTGTGGGGCCAGGACGCTTGCGCGTTGATCGAACAGATGGCGAGCACCCAGGACGATGCCGCGCGGGTCGCGCTTTTGACGGCCGCGCTGCAACGGCGGATTTCCGGCGAGGCCACACTCAACCAGCAAAGAGCAAGCCACGCCGCGCACCTGGTGTCACACGCCGCGGGACGCCTGCCGCTTCGTCAGGTGGCGGAGGCGGTCAACGTCGGTGAACGCCGGCTGCAGCAACTGTTTTTTGAGCATATCGGCATGTCATTTCGCGCCTGGGCCCGGCTCTCGCGCCTGCACACCTGCTTGCGCCTGATCCGCCGGCAACAGGGCCCGGCGTGGGCCGACGTGGCAGTGGAAGCCGGCTTTTACGACCAGGCGCACCTGGCCAACGAATTCCGCGCCCTGTGCGGGCTCTCGCCCACCGCTTTTGTGCAGCACGGCATTGCGCAATCTTCCAAGACAAGCCACTGACGCGCAGGTATCTTCGCCCTTCATCAAAGTTAAAAAGGAAGGCGGTTCATGGAACAACGTCAAAGCAGCACCTACAAAGCGCCCGCGCTCAAAGGGTGTATCGCGGTGGTCACCGGCGGCAGCCGCGGCGCCGGCCGGGGCATTGCGATGGAACTGGGCGCCGCGGGCGCCACGGTGTATGTCACCGGGCGCAGCACACGCGGGCACCCCGCCCCGGGCTATGACAGCCTGCTCGCCCTGTCGAAGCTGCCCGCCGTCCCGGGCACGATCGACGACACCGCCGATGAGGTGACGCGCCTGGGCGGCAAAGGCATTGCGGCGCAGTGCGACCACACCGATGAAAGCGACGTGGCTGCGCTTTTCGCTCGGGTGCAAAAAGAGCAGGGCCGGCTCGACCTGCTGGTCAACAACGCCTGGGGCGGCCATGAAAGTTTTGACGGCGTTTTCGACGCCCCTTTCTGGGAGCACCCGCTGAAACACTGGGACACCATGTTCGACCGCGGCGTGCGCAACCACCTGCTCTCAAGCCGCCTGGCGGTGCCGCTCATGCTCGGCCAGGGCAAGGGCCTCTTCGTCACCACCACCTTCTGGGACCGTGGCCACTACCTCAAGGGCAACCTGTTCTACGACCTGGCCAAGGCATCGATGACGCGCCTGGCATTCGGCATGGCCGAGGAGTTGCGCCCGCACGGCATCGCGTCGCTGGCCGTGTCGCCGGGATGGATGCGCACCGAGTTCGTGCTGGCCGGCCACCAGACCGACGAAGCGCACTGGCATGAGCGGCCTGCCCTGACCCGCACCGAATCGCCGCGCTACCTGGGGCGCGCCGTGGCGGCGCTGGCGGCTGATCTGCAAGTGATGGCCAAGAGCGGAGGTGTTCACCTAGTGGCCCATCTGGCCCGCGAATACGGCTTCACAGACATCGACGGCCGCCAGCCAGCAGCCTTCGAGGTGTAGGCTCCCCAACCAGCAGGGGCCGCAGAACTGGCTTCGCCAGACCGCTGACCCCGTCCCCTGAGGGGAGAACAGGCTACACGCAGTGAGCCTGGACAGGGGTGGGTCTACAGTTTTCCGAAACCGCCGCCACCTGGGGTGTGAATCTCAAACACATCGCCAGGCTGCATATCCGCTTGGCCGATGTGATCCAGTGCCTCGACTTGCCCCTGCGCCCGCACAACCAGGTTGCGCCCCACCTGCCCGGCCTCACCGCCCGCCATGCCAAAGGCGCCATGCTTGCGGCCATTGGACAAAATGCTCGCCGTCATGGCTTCAAGAAACCGCACACGCCGTACACCCCCATTGCCGCCGCGCCAGCGCCCCGCGCCGCCCGAGCCTTCACGGATCTCATAACTTTCCAGCCGCACCGGGAAGCGGAACTCCAGCACTTCGGGATCGGTCAGGCGCGAGTTGGTCATGTGCGTCTGCACCACCGAGGTGCCGTCAAAGCCCGACACCAGCTTGCCAGCCTCATCGAGCTTGCCGCCGGCGCCCGAACCGCCCGAGATGGTTTCGTAATACTGGTGGCGCGCATTGCCAAAAGTGAAGTTGTTCATGGTGCACTGGCTGGCCGCCATCACGCCCAACGCGCCATACAGCGTGTTGGTGATGCAGGTCGAGGTCTCCACATTGCCGGCCACCACCGACGCCGGCGGATTCGGGTTGAGCATGGAGCCCGGCGGGATGATGACCTTGAGCGGCTTCAGGCAACCGGCGTTCAGCGGAATGTCGTCGTCCACCAGCGTGCGGAAGACATACAGCACCGCCGCCATGCACACCGCCGTCGGTGCGTTGAAGTTGTTGGTTTGCTGCGGCGAGGTGCCGGTGAAATCAATCTCGGCGCTGCGGTTTTTCGCATCAACGCGGATCGCCACCTTGATCTGCGCGCCGTTGTCCAGCGGCAGCGTGAACTCGCTGTCTTTCAGGCGCGTGATCACGCGGCGCACGGATTCCTCGGCGTTGTCCTGCACATGGCGCATATAGGCCAGCACCACGTCCAGGCTGAACTGCTCGACCATCTTGCGCAGCTCCTGCACGCCTTTTTCGTTGGCGGCAATCTGCGCCTTCAAGTCAGCCATGTTCTGCTGCGGATTGCGGCTCGGGTACTTGCCACTTTTCAGCAGCGCAATCATCTCGGCCTCACGCAGCACACCGCGCTCCACCAGCTTGACGTTGTTGATCTGCACGCCCTCTTCCTCGATCAGCGTCGAGAACGGCGGCATGGAGCCCGGCGTGATGCCGCCGATGTCGGCGTGGTGTCCGCGCGAGCCCACATAAAACGTCGGCTGCGTGGATGTGCCCAGGTACACCGGCGTGATCACCGTGATATCGGGCAAGTGTGTACCGCCGTGGTACGGGTCATTCAGCACATACACATCGCCCGGCTGCATCTTGCCCGCGTTCTCGCGGATCACCGTCTTGATGCTCTCGCCCATGGAGCCCAAATGCACCGGCATGTGCGGCGCATTCGCAATCAGGTTGCCTTCGGTGTCAAAGAGCGCGCAGCTGAAGTCCAGGCGCTCTTTGATGTTGACCGAATAAGCGGTGTTCTGCAGCTGCAGGCCCATCTGCTCGGCGATGTTCATGAAGAGGTTGTTGAACACCTCCAGCAGCACCGGGTCGACCGTGGTGCCGGCCGCAAACTTGATGGCGCGCTCGGCGCGGCGGTCCAGCACCAGGTGGTCCAGTGCCGTCAACGCCGCTTCCCAGCCGGGTTCAACGACCGTTGTCGCGTTTTTCTCGGCAATGATGGCCGGGCCCGAAATGATGTCGCCGGGCCGCAAATCTTCACGCACCACCAGGGCCGCGTCGTGCCACTGGCCGCCCGAATACATGCGCACGGTTTCGCGGCGCGGCACTTCGCGCGGCTCATGCGTGGCGTGGCGCGGCTCGGCGGGCGCATCACCCGCCACCACGGCCTCGACCGACACCGCCTCCACCACCAGGCCCTTGCCCTGCATCAGGAAGGCAAAGCGCTGGCGATAAGCGGCCTCAAAGCCGGCCTCAATCTGGTCCAGCGTGCCGAAGGGAACAATCAGCGCGGCGTCGCTGCCCTCATAACGCACATGCACACGCTGGTGTGTGGTGATGTTGCCGGTGCTGACCTGCTGGCGCTGCAGCTCGGCCTCGGCCTGACCCGCGAGGTCCTTCAGCTTGCCCGCAATCTCGGGCAATGCCGCATCAGAAAGTTTGAGCTCCACCGCCTGCTCGCGAATCACATTCTGGTCGGCCAGGCCCATGCCATAGGCGCTCAGCACACCGGCCAGCGGGTGCACAAACACCTTGGTCATGCCCAGCGCATCGGCGACCAGGCAGGCGTGCTGCCCGCCCGCGCCGCCAAAGCATTGCAGCGTGTAGCGCGTCACGTCGTAACCGCGGGCGACGGAGATTTTCTTGATGGCGTTGGCCATCTGCTGCACTGCGATGTTGATAAAACCCTCCGCCACCACCTCGGCGCTCCGGCCGGTCTGGCCGGCCAGCTCGTTGAACTGGGTCTGGACGGCCTCGTAACTCAGCGGCTCGTCGGCGTTGGGGCCGAAAACTTTCGGGAAGTAGCGCGGCTGCACCTTGCCGACCATCACGTTGGCATCCGTCACCGCCAGGCGCCCGCCGCGCCGGTAGCTGGCCGGGCCGGGGTTGGCGCCGGCGCTTTGCGGGCCGACGCGAAAACGCTCACCGTCAAACTTCAGGATGGAGCCGCCGCCCGCCGCCACGGTGTGGATGCTCATCATGGGCGCGCGCATGCGCACGCCGGCCACCTGGGTTTCAAATTCGCGCTCAAACTCGCCGGCGTAATGCGAGACATCGGTCGACGTGCCGCCCATGTCAAAACCGATGACCTTGGTGTGGCCGGCAATCGCCGCCGTGCGGGCCATGCCGACGATGCCGCCGGCCGGGCCGCTGAGGATCGCGTCCTTGCCCTGGAACACATGCGCATCCGTCAGCCCGCCCGAGGACTGCATGAAGAAGAGCCGCACGCCCGGCATCTCGCTGGCCACCTGCTCCACATAGCGGCGCAGGATGGGCGAGAGATAGGCGTCCACCACGGTGGTGTCGCCGCGGCTCACAAACTTCATCATCGGGCTGGTTTCGTGCGAGGTGCTGATCTGCGTGAAACCCACTTCGGCCGCAATGCGCCGGGCGGCCTTTTCATGCGCCGTAAACCGGTAGCCGTGCATAAAAACAATCGCAAGGCTTCGCAGCCCTTGCTGGTATTTGGCAAGCAGCTCCTTTTTTAATAGCGCCTCGTCCAGCGCCTGGAGCACCTCGCCCTGCGCGCCCACACGCTCTTGGGCTTCAACCACCGCGCTGTACAGCAGCTCGGGCAACACGATGTTGCGGTCAAACAGCCGCGGCCGGTTCTGGTAGGCGATGCGCAGCGCATCGCGAAAGCCGCGCGTGGTCACCAGCAGCGTCGGCTCGCCCTTGCGCTCCAGCAGGGCGTTGGTGGCCACCGTGGTGCCCATCTTCACGCAGTCGACCACATCGGCGCGGATTGGCTCGCCGGGCTTCAAGCCCAGCAGGTGGCGTATGCCGGCCACGGCGGCATCGCGGTATTGCTCGGGGTTTTCCGACAGCAGCTTGTGCGTGACGAGCGAGCCGTCGGGTTTTTTCGCCACGATGTCAGTGAATGTGCCGCCGCGGTCTATCCAGAATTGCCAGAGTTTTTGGGTCATTGCTTGAGCTTTGTGTTTAGAGTGAGGCCGCGGCGCGCGCGGCCTGGTCGTACATGCCGGAGAGCACGCGCAGCAGGCGTGCCAGTTCACCGATATCCCGGTTCAGGCCCTCATCGGCGTTCATCGCGTCGATGAGGCAGGACTCACGGATTTCACGGTAGCGCTGCACATAGGCCCGGCCCGATTCGGTCGAGGCGTAAGTGACTTCCTTGCCGTTTTTGCTGGAACCGACAACGCCCATGTTCTGCAGCTTCTTGAGCGAGTAGTTGATCAGGTGGGTGTCTTCCACATTCATGATGAAGCAGATGTCGGCCAGGCGCTTGTCGCGCGCGCGGTGCGTGACGTGGTGCAGCACCAGCACGTCCAGCGGCGTCAAATCCTTCAGGCCTGCCGCACTCATGCAGTGCGCAATCCAGCGGTGAAAGGCGTTGCCGGCCACGATCAAACCAAATTCGAACTCGCTCATCTCCGAGCTTTGCGGCGAGACGAGGTGTGCTGAGGACACGATGGGCGAGCGGTCTGCCGGAGCAGCCCGGTCACCCTTTGCAGCCCTGTCAGCTTTATCCAGCGGTTTTGGGGACACAGTTCGGCTCCGGTTGGCATTGTTGTTGCATGCGCCAGATTGTAGGCAGATGAATAACGATTTATCAACAAAATGTTGACATTTAGGGAAAACACCGATCATCATTGCCCACCGGCGGCTTACAGTCCATCCACTTTCTGCATTCTGCTTTTCTGAATAACCCCTGGAGTTCCCCATGAAGCTTCGTCCTTTCGCCCTCGCCGCCCTTGCCGCCTCCACCCTGCTGGCGGCCGGCGCCTCCCTGGCCCAGACCAAATGGGACCTGCCGACGGCCTACCCCGCCACCAACTTCCACACGGAAAACATCACCCAGTTCGCCAAAGACGTGGACACGGCCACCGGCGGCAAGCTCAAGATTTCGGTGCATGCCAACGCGTCGCTGTTCAAGGCGCCCGAAATCAAGCGCGCGGTGCAAAGCAGCCAGGCGCAGGCCGGTGAAATTTTGCTGGCCAACTACGCCAACGAAAACCCCCTCTACGCGCTGGATGGCGTGCCCTTTGTCGCCGCCAGCTACCCCGAAGCACGCCGCCTGTATGAAGCCTCCAAGCCTGCGATGGAAAAACTGCTGGCCGCCCAAGGCATCAAGCTGCTGTTCTCGGTGCCGTGGGCGCCGCAAGGCATCTTCACCAAACGCGAAATCAATTCCGTCGGCGACCTGCGCGGCATCAAATGGCGCGCCTACAGCCCCGCCACCGCCAAGATTGCAGAGCTGATCGGCGCGCAGCCGGTGCAGATCCAGCAGGCCGAGCTGAGCGCGGCCATGGCCACCGGCGTGATCGAAAGTTACATGAGCTCGGGCTCCACCGGTTATGACACCAAGACCTACGAGCACATCAAGAACTTCTACGACACCCAGGCCTGGATCCCCAAGAACGCGGTGCTCGTCAATCTGAAGGCTTTCAACGCGCTGGAGCCGGCCACGCAGGCCGCGCTGCTGAAGACCGCTGCCGAAGCGGAAACCCGCGGCTGGAAGGTTGCCGAAGAGAAAAACGCCGAATACAAGCGCCTGCTGGCCGAGCGCGGCATGAAGATCCACAAGCCTTCGGCCAAGCTGGACGCCGACATGCGCCAGGTGGGTGCGATCATGCAGGCCGACTGGCTCAAGGCAGCCGGCGCTGATGGCGCCGCCATCCTGGACGCCTACAAGGCCAAGAAGTAAGCCATGCGCCGCGTTCTGGAACGTGTCCTTGACGCGGCGGGCGCCCTCGGCGCCTTCTGCGTCTTCCTGATCTTCGTGCTGATGATCGTCGCCGGCGTCGGCCGGCAGTTGAACCTGGCGGTCAGCGGCGTCAACGACGTGGTGTCGTGGCTGTGCGCCGCCGCCGCATTCTTTGCGATGGCGCATGCCTTCCGTCACGGCGACTTCGTGCGCGTCACGCTGCTGCTCGACTCGGTCTCGCCGCGCGTGCGCCGCATCCTCGACGTCACCTGCCTGCTGATTGCGGCGGTGTCGGTGGGCTACCTCACCTACTCGGCCACCGCCTTCACCTATGAAAGCTGGGAGTTCAACGAAATGGCCACCGGCCTGGTCGTGATCCCGATCTGGATTCCGCAATCCACGTTTGTGATTGGCTGCTGGTTGTTGCTGGCCGCCATGGTCGACGAGCTTGTTACCGTGCTGCAGGGTGGCAAGCCCAGTTACCAGCGCTCCATCGAAGAACGCCACGCAAAAGGCGACTTCTCTTCAGATATATGACACACCCCGTTGCGGGCTCACTTCGTGTAGCCGCCTCCCCCTCAAGGGGCAACACCAGCGGCCCGGCCTTTCGACGGGCTCAGGACAGGCCAAGGCCGGTTCCACGGTGTTCCTCGCTAGAAGTCCAGTAAAAAAACCGCTGCGTACAAGCGAAAGATAACAACACCATGGATATCCTCCTCATGGGCGGCATGCTGCTCATCATCATGCTGGTGCTGCTGGCCGGCGGCGTCTGGATTGCGATGACGCTGGCCATCGTCGGCTGGGTCGGGCAGGCGTTTTTTACCAACACGCTGCCGGGCAAAAATTTGTTCTCCGCGTTCTGGGAATCAAATGCATCGTGGGAGCTGGCCGCGCTGCCGCTGTTTATCTGGATGGGCGAAATCCTGTTTCGCACCAAGCTCAGCGAAGAAATGTTCGACGGCCTGCGCCCCTGGCTGAACCGCGTGCCGGGCCGGCTGATGCACACCACCATCATCGGCTGCGGGGTGTTCGGCTCGGTGTCGGGCTCGTCCGCCGCGACCTGCGCGACGATTGCCAAAGTCGCGCTGCCCGAGCTCAAACGCCGCGGCTACAACGAAAAACTCGCCATCGGCTCGCTGGCCTCGGCCGGCACGCTGGGCATTTTGATTCCGCCGTCCATCACCATGGTGGTGTATGCCGTGGCGGCCGACGCGTCCATCATCCGCATCTTCCTGGCCGGTTTCCTGCCTGGCTTTTTGCTGATGCTGCTGTTCTCGGGCTACATCGGCTGGTGGAGCCTGCGCAACCCCGACCAAGTGCCGCCGGCCGACCCGCCGACCACCTTCATGGAAAAGATCCGGCTGTCAGGCAACCTGATTCCCTGCGGCCTGCTGATCGTGTTCATCGTCTGGGTGCTGGTGGCCGGCTGGGCCACCGCGACTGAATGCGCGGCCTTCGGCGTGCTGGGCTCACTGGCCATCGCCGCCTGGGGGCGGTGCCTGACGTGGAAGAACTTCACCGAAGGCCTGATGGGCGCCACGCGCACCAGTTGCATGATCATGTTCATCCTGGCGGGCGCCGCCTTCCTGACCAAGACCATGGCTTTCACCGGCATCCCGCGCGAGCTGGCCGAGTGGGTCGACGCCATGCACCTCTCGCCCTACGCGCTGATAGGCGCGCTGGTGCTGGTCTACCTGGTGCTGGGCACCGCGCTCGACGGCATTTCGATGATTGTGCTGACCAGTGCGGTGGTGCTGCCCATGATCCAGAAAGCCGGGTTCGATTTGATCTGGTTCGGCATTTTTATCGTGCTGCTGGTCGAGATCGCCGAAGTCACACCGCCCGTCGGCTTTAACCTCTTTGTGCTTCAGAACATGACCGGCAAAGACAGCAACGTGATCGCACGCGCCGCCATTCCTTTCTTTATCTGCATGGTGATCTGCATCGCGCTGATCACGCTGTTCCCGCAGATCGTGACCATCCTGCCCGACCTGGTCATGGGCACGCAAAAATAGCCACAGTCGGCGCAAGTCCGGCAACAATGGCGTTTTGACTGCGGAACCGGACCATGCTGCCTGTCATTGCGATTTCCATAGGCGCCTCGCTGGGCGCGCTGGCCCGCTGGGGCCTCGGCCTCTGGCTCACGCCGGGCGGGCTGATCCCTTGGGGCACGCTGGCGGCCAACCTGGTCGGCGGTTTTCTGATCGGCGTCTGCATCGCCGCCTTTGAAGCCATGCCCAACCTGGACCCGGTGTGGCGCCTGGCGCTGGTCACCGGCTTCCTGGGCGGGCTGACGACCTTCTCCTCGTTTTCAGCCGAGGTGGTGATCTTTTTGATGGACGAGCGCTACGGCCTGGCCGCGCTGACGGCCCTGGTGCATGTGACGGGCTCGCTGCTGATGACGGTGACCGGCCTCAAGATCACTATGATTTTGATAGCGAACTATGCACGCTGAATATGGGCTAGAGGCCTATTTCTTATAAATTCTCTCGATAGGGGATGCGGCAGCCGGCGCAATCTCCCGCTTGCCACAGCAGCGCAGTCAACCAAAGCCGCCGCCGCCCGCAAACCGGCTGAATTGGCCACAATGCGCCATGGCCTCCATGACAACCCCGATGAGCTCCGTCTACCCTGCCCCTGCCTACGGCGGGCAGGACCGGCTGGCACGCATAGGGCAGGCACGGCAGGCGGTTCTCTACGGCGAGCAGCTGGTTGGCGAGGCGACCGCATCGGTTGAAAGCTGGATCGAGCGCTCCTGGCGGCGCTGCCTGGACGGCGGCCACCGGCCCGAGCAAACGCCTTCTTTCGACATGGTGCCGGCTGCAGCGCTGCGCCGCACGCTGGAGGCGAATCACCAGCTGGTGCGCGCCGCGCGGCCTGTGCTGCAGGAGCTGGGCCGCACCATTGCCGACACGCGCTACTTCGCCATCCTGACCAACCAGGCCGGTGTCGTCGTCGATACGGACGGGCCCATAGACCGGCAAGACCGCCGCGCCGACCTGATCACGCGCATCGGCATCGACCTGTCGGAGTCGCAGGTGGGCACCACCGCCATCGGTGCCGCACTGGCCGAGTTGCAACCCGTTTGGCTGCACCGCGGTGAACATTTTTTTGACGCGACGTCGGTCTACAGCTGCGCCGGCGCGCCGCTGTTCGGCCCCGACGGGCGCTGCGTCGGCATGCTGGACCTGACGGGCATTGAAGCGGCCGAACGGCCCGAACTCAAACACCTGGTGAGCCAGTCAGCGCGCAGCATTGAAAACGCCCTGATGCTGTGGCAGCCGCACGCGCTGCTCATCCGCCTGAACTGGCCGGGCCGCACGCTGGGTGATGACAGCGACGGGCTGGTGTGTGTGGATGCCGACGGTTGCGTCACCGGCGCCAACCCCGCGGCGCGGCAAATGGTCTCGCAGCTGGGCCAGACTGACGACAGGGCCGGCGCGCCCTTGCATTGCAGCGACCTCTTTGCCATGCCGTTCGAGATGCTGTTTGACGCGGCGCGCCGGCAAGACCCGCTGCAAGGCGGCGTGCTGGAGGCGCCGCTGTGGAGCGGCCTGCGCCTGCACGCGCTGCCGCAGCTGCCCGGCCACACCGGCCAGCCGGCGCCGCTTCAGCTGCCGCCCGCAGAAAGCTCGCGCCGGCCGCTCCGGGAACTGGAAACCGCCCTGATCCGCAAGGCGGTCGACGACGCGCGGGGCAATGTGGTGCAGGCGGCGAAAGCGCTGGGCGTGAGCCGCGCCACGGTGTACCGCCGGCTGGGGTCGGGCAAGCGCGGCTGAAAATCAGTGCTTGTGCTCGGCCGCAGCACCGGTTGAGCCCGCGGCGGCGCCCGGTGCAGTGGTGGCCACCGGCAGCTTCAACTCCAGTTTGCTTTCAACACCCCTGGCGTCCTTGAACAGCAGGGTCACGGGAACGGTGCTGTCCTTGGCCAGCGGCGCTTTCAGGTCCATCAGCATGACATGGTAGCCGCCGGGTTTGAGGTCCACCTTTTTGCCGGCGGGCAAATCCAGCAGGGGCAAGGCGCGCATCTTCATCACGTCGCCCTCCATCTTCATTTCATGCACTTCGGCCACGCCGGCCACGGGCGACGTCACGCCCACCAGTTGGGTGGCGTCTTTCGCCGTCAGGCTCATGAAAGCGCCGGTGCCTTTTTGCCCCTGCACGGTGGCGCGCGCCCAGGCGCCTTCGACCTTGACCGGCGTGGTTTGGGCTACAGCGGCGAGGCAAGCCGACGCAATCGACAACGCCATGGCGGTTTTTGAGAATATTGAGAAGTTTGGGAATGGCATGTGAATGGGTGCTTTCAATCGGTGATTAAGGAATGGAGTCGGGAAATGAAAAACAGTTCGGCTTTTCAATCTCAATGGTTGTGTTCGCCACCGCCGCCGGCAGGCATCAGCTCCAGGGCGGCGGCCGGGCTTTTCAGCTCAGACAGCTTTTGGCCCGGCTGGGGCACTTCCGCCCAGTCAACCTTGCCTTCTTCACAGACCTGCAGGACCGGCCAGTAGAGCATGCCGGCCCTGGCGGGCAACCTGGCCTGCAACACGAATTCGTCGTACCAGTCGTTCTGCAAATAGTCGGCCGGTGTTTTGGCCGTCCAGCTGATGCGTGACACCTCTTCGGTGATGGTTTTGCCGTGGTCCTGCCGCGGCTGGGCCAGCTTCTCGCGGGTCACCTCCAGCGTCCAGCCGGCTTTGGGCATGGGCTTGGCGCCCTGCACACCGGCCGGGATGGTCACCACGATCTGCTTGACGGGCGAGCTGCCGCAGCCGTGCCCGACCTTGAAGCTGCCTTTGTAATAGCTGCCTGCATTGGCCACCTGGTATTCCAGCGTGACGTGTGCGGCGGCCGGTAGCGATGCAGCAATAAATAGGGCTCCAGCCCAATAAGGACGTGCACTGGCAGCTATGGTTTTAATAGCGTTGAGGGGTTTCATGGTTTGATCCTTTGATTCAAAAAAATAGGGAAGAAGCGCGACATCACAGGCTGAAATTGAGTTCAGCCATGAAGGTGCGCTGCGGATACGGGTGGAAATTCCAGTACTGGTAGTTGTTGAGGTTGTCGATGCCGACCGCCGCGCTCCACTGCTTGTTGACCTGGTAACGCACGCGCACATCGGTGGTGAAGTACTTGCTGGTGCCCTGGTAGGCAAAGCCGTTTACGTCGGCGTTGTCGAGGCTGGAAAACTGCTTGCCGCTGTAGCGCGCGCCGAACGTCGCCGTCCAGGCCGGGTCAAACCGGTAGCTGGCCAGGGCCGTGGCGCGCCACACCGGCACGCGCGGCTGGTACTTGCCCACCGTGTCGCCTGGTGTCGCCACAAAACCGCCGTTCTCCTTGATGCGCGAATCGGCATAGGTCACGCTGCCGCTCAGGTCCAGGCCTTTTTTGAACACGTCGTTGCCGCTGAAGGCGACTTCCACACCTTGCGTCTTGATGCGGCCGACGTTTTGCACGCGGCTGATGTTGGCGTTGGCCACCGGGTCAAACGTGGTTTGCGAATACAGCGAGTCGCGCACGTTCTCGGTAAAAAAGGTCACGCGCAGCAGGCTGTTGCCCAGGTCCTTCTCCGCCGTCAGCTCGGTCGTCCACGACTTTTCGGGCCGCAGCTTGGGGTCGTTGATGTACTGCGAATTGACGGTGGCCGTCGCGCCGTACAGCTCGCCCACCGTCGGAAAGCGCACCGCGCGCCCCGCCGAGGCCTTGAGCACCGTGTCAGACGACCATTGGTACGAGAGCGCCGCCTTGGGCGAGATGGCGTTGTCGCTGCGCGCCGCATAGCCGGTATTGGCGGCGTTGCCCGCGCCAAAGCTGGTAAACCCGCTGGAGGCCGTCCAGTTCTCCAGCCGCGCGCCCAACACCGTTTTCCACTTCGGCGCAAAGGCCCAGGCGTCTTGCGCATACACGCTGCGCAAACGCGTCTTGCCGCCCACATCGCTCACCACCGTGCCCGGCCCGCTGGTCAGCCAGTTGGCGGCATTGGATTTGAGGATGCGCAGCTCGTAGCTGTCTTGCTGAAAGCCGAAGTCCACAATGTGTGCGCCCTTGATGCCGTCAGGCCGCCAGGTGCCCTTGAAGGCCAGCGTGTTCCAGCCGGTGCCATCCTGGTCTTGCAGGGTGCCGGCGCCGCCGTTCAATGCGCCCGGCTGCGGGGTGGTGGCGGCGCGGGCCTGGTCCTTCTGGTAGTCGTACAAACTGCCCGCCACTTCCCAGTCCCACACCCCCTGCGTGTTGGACTTGACCGACAGGCCGTGCATCACGTGGGTCAGCGCCTCATTGCTCACGCCGAAATCACTGGCCGCCAGCGTGTAGCCGCGGCCGTTGATGTTGACATTGCCGCTGTACACCGGCGCACCGGCTGCATTGCGCAAAAAGCTTTGCGAACGGTTCTCCGCTGTGTTCTTCCAGTAGCCCAGTGTGTAGCTGGCGCGCACCGTCGATGAAAAATCGTAGGCGACCTTGAACTTGAGGTGCTCCTGCCCGGTCTCGTACTGCGTGGCGCCGCCCAGCAGCAGCCAGGGGACATTGCGTGTGTTGAAGCCGGGGACCGCGCCGCTCACCACGGTTGCGCCGGGCGCCGGCGCGGTGGCGCTCAAGGTGCGTGTCGCAAAGGTCAGCGGCTGGCCCGCGCTTTGGGTGCGGTTGGCATTGATAAACCACGACCAGTCGCCATTGCGGCTGCCCAGCGAGGCGCTGGCCTGGCTGCCGCTGAAGCTGCTGTCGGTGCCGTAGAGCTTGAAGTTTTGCGTGAAGCCGCTGAGTTTGGCGTGCGCCTCAAATCTCGTCGGCATGCGCGTGACGTAATCGACCACCGCGCCGACCGAGTTGCCTGGATAGGCGGCAGAAAACGGGCCATACAGAACATCGACACGCTCGATTTCTTCCGGTGTGACCAGGCCCCAGCGCGGCGCGTAGTTGGTGCCGTTGGCAATGCCGTTGCCCAAATAGTTGGACAGCAAAATGCCGTCGGCATACACCGCCGAGCGCGCGCTGTTGCCAGTGCCCGAGGCGCGGCTGGAAAGAATGGCGTGGTTGTAGTCGCCGATATAGCGCTTGCGCACTAGCAGGCTCGGGAAGTACTTGAGCGCATCTTCGCTGTCGGTCGCGTTGATGGTTTGCTCGATCTGCTCGCGCGTGATGCCTTCGAGCGTGGTCGGGATCTGCGTGGGCAGGGAGGTCGGCTGGCCGCTGTTGACGGTCACCACGCCCAGGGATCTGGCGGGGGCATCAGAAGGAGAAGGCGCGGATTGGGCAAAGCTTGCTGCCGGCCACGCGAGCGCGACAGCGCCATGCAGGGCCAGCGCAGCAGGTGCGCGGAAATGTTTCATGAAAACTCACACGATGAATGGAACGGACAGGCGCGCCAGGCCGCAAGGGCCGCGCACGGCAATGCCTCACGCCCCGGGGCGAGAAGCGGTTCAGTTCAAAGTGCAGGGGGCCCGCGGCTGAAAGGCAGCCCGGGTATGGCGGCGCTGGTGGCCGCAGGGAAGTCGGCGGCAACCACTTCGTTGCCGGCAAAGCACGGTTCCGCCGCTTCGGGCAGCGCCGGCAACACCAGCGCGAGGGAGCCGCAGAGGTCGCAGCGCATGCCCGACTGCCCGGCATCGTTGCCGGCGGCGCCGCTGCCGTCGGCGGAAGCCGCCTCAAAGGTGTTGACGCTGCAAACACCACCCAGCTTGCCGGTGCGCACATCCTGCGCCAGCATGGACACCGGCGCCCACAAGGCCGCCGCCACGGCGAGGAAACTCAGCCAGGTGGCGAGGCGAGTCCACATCGTGAGTGATGGGCGGGTTGAGGGATGGTGCGGCACAGCGAGATTATATGTACACGGTTTTTTGGCCGATTCATGTTCTGTCGTTGTGTTTTTTGCTGAGGGCTGCTGGCCGGGGATTGCCCGGCGGCAACTCACTTTTCTTTTGCTTCGCCAAAAGTAAAGTAAGCAAAAGAAAAGGCGACCCTGGTTCCTGCGTCCCTTCGCTTCGCTACGGGCAACCTGCGGTGCTCAGCCCAGCCGGGGTCAAAAACAACTCGCCTTCGGCTCAAACAAGTTTTTGCCCTGATCCGTCTGGCCCTCCGCTCCTCGGCGCATCCACAAGGGGCAATCGGGAGCGGGGACAAATACCAAAGACAAATACAACAAGGACTCGCCGTGGCGAGTCCTTGTTTCTTCAGGTATTCGGCTGTTGGGTATTTTTTTTCCCCACCCCCTTCTGGATGTGCCGAGGAGCGGAGATTCAGGCGGATCAGGGATCGTGTTGTTTGAGCCGAAGGCGAGTTTAGCGAGACCCCGCCTGAATCGAGCACCGCAGGTTGCCCGTAGCGAAGCGTAGGGACACAGCCAGCAGGGTCGCCTTTTCTTTGGTGACTTTCTTTTGGCGAAGCAAAAGAAAGTTACTTGCCGCCGGGCAACCCCCGGCCAGCCAGCCTCAGCAAAAAGCAAACCGCCAGAACATAACCAGGCTCATGGATTTCAAGGCGCCCCAAACCCAAACCGCCGAAACACGTCTTGTGCTTCCGGCGTCAGAAGATAAGCAGCAAACTTCGCAGCCGCCTCATCACCACGGCGCGCCGTCAACCCATAAGCAGCACTCACCTGCAAGGCGACCGGCATCTGCACGATGTTCACACTGGGCACGTCTTTGCGAACCGCCACCGCATTGGTGCAGTAAGTCAGGAAAAGATCCGCCCGCCCTTCGCTGATCAGCCACTCATACACTCCCCGGCCGGCCGGAGGCTGGGGTGTCTCGGGCGAACCGGTGAGCTTGAGCGCCTTGGCGTCCAGCGCCGCGTAGGCGCCGGGCTTGAGCGCCTCGGCCTTGCGGAACACTTCCCAGGCGTAGTCGCCTGACGGATCGGCCTTGGGCGTGGAAGTACCGAGCTTGACGGCCGGGTCCAGCATCAGCGCAAGCAGCTTGCCCGAATCGGCCTTGAGCTGCGGCACGGCCAGCGCGCACAACTGGTTGCGCACAAACATCGTGGGTTGTGCCCACGCACTGCCCGCCGCGTCAAACAGGCGCTCGGGATGCTGCGTATCGGCCGAAGCAAACACCTGCGCCGGTTCGCCTTTTTCAATGCGTTCGCGCAGCAGGCCCGAGGCACCGAAGGTCAGCTGGGTTTTGATGCCCGTGCGGGTTTCGTAGGCGCGTGCTGTTTCGGTGAGCGCCTCGCGCAGGCTGCCCGCCGCGTACACGCGCAGCGGCGCGGGATCGGCGGAAGCTGGTGCGGACGACTGGGCGTGCGCCATATTCAAGCCTCCTGAAAAAACAACCACCGCCGAAGCAACCCATACCAGCAGGCGCCGCGGGACTGGCTTGGCCAGACCGCTAGCGCCGCCCCCTCGAGGGGGGAACAAGCTACACGCAGTGAGCTTGGACGGGGGTGTGCCAATATCACCGTCCCCCCGGGGGGAGGACAGGCTACACGCAGTGAGCCTGGGCAGGGGGGAGCTCATTTCGTGGCATTTGGAAAGAAGAGCTGCTCGCCGTTAATTTTGTAGCCCGCAATCACGTTCTGGCCGGCGGGCGAAATCACCCAGTCCACAAACTTCTGCGCTTCCACCACTTTGGTCTGCGGGTGCTTGGCGGGGTTCACCACCATCACGCCGTATTGGTTGAACAGCTTGGTGTCGCCTTCGACCAGCACGGCCAGGTCGCCGCGGTTCTTGAAGGAGAGCCAGGTGCCGCGATCGGCCAGCACATAGCCGCCGCTGCTGGCCGCGATGTTGAGGGCCGGACCCATGCCGCAGCCGCAGGCCTTGTAGTTGGCAAATGCGGGTTTGTCGCCGGGCGTTTCAACACCGGCTGCTTTCCAGTAACGCAGCTCGGCGGCGTGCGTACCGCTCTTGTCGCCGCGCGAGACGAAATTGGCATTCGCCGCGTTGAGCTTTTTCAGCGCCTCCACGATGTCCTTGCCTTTGGTTTTGGCGGGGTCGGCGGCGGGGCCGATCAGTACGAAGTCGTTGTACATGACCGGAAAGCGTTTGACGGCAAAACCTTCGGCCACGACTTTTTCTTCGGCCACCTGGTCGTGCACAAAGAGCACGTCGGCGTCGCCGCGGCGGCCCATGTCGATGGCCTGGCCGGTGCCGACCGCCACCACCTTGATGTCGATGCCGGCGGCCTTTTTGAACTCGGGCAACAAGTAGGTGAAGAGGCCGGACTGCTCGGTCGAGGTGGTCGAAGCCATCACGATCGGATTTGTTTGTGCTATCGAAAACGTAGCACAAAGTGCAAGCGGGACAAGGGCCATAGCCCTGATTTGTCTCAAAATTCTGGACATGGCATTCAGGCTGTTCATGCAAGCTCTCCTTTTAAAAATGCTTCCGCTTCCGCGGGAATGGGGCCGTTGAAAAAATCCGCTGTCGGCAAGTCGGCCAGCAGCCGGCCTTGCTCCAGGTAAATCACGCGGCTGGCCAGGCGCTTGACCTGGCCCAGGTTGTGGCTGCTGAAAATCAGCGTCATGCCGGCATCCGCAAACTCGGCCATCAGGCGCTCGACCTCGCGTTTGGCCGTCGGATCCAGGCTGGCGGTGGGCTCGTCGAGCAGCAGCACCTGCGGCTTCAGCGCCCAGGCCCGCGCCAGCGCCACACGCTGCTGCTGGCCGCCCGACAGGGCCTTGGCGTTGCGCGTGGCCAGGTGCTCCAGCCCCACACGCTCCAGCGCGGCCAACGCGCTCGCCTTCGCATCCGCCCAGCGCACACCGCCCAGCCACAGGCCCAGGGCGACGTTGTTGAGCACGCTGGTGCGCAGCATGTAGGGCCGCTGGAACAGCATGGCCTGCCGCGCCTGGACGTCATGCTGGAAGCTGCCGGCCGCGGGCCGCACCAGGCCGTTGAGGGTTCTGAGCAGCGTGCTTTTGCCGCTGCCGTTGGCGCCCACCAGCGCCAGCCGTTCCCCGGCCTTGATGCGCAGCGAACAATCGCTGAGCGCATGCACCTGGCCGAATCGCACGTCGATGCCGTGCAGGTTGAAGACCTGCGTCATGCCGGGCCTCCGCGCGTGGCAATGCCGGCGGCCATCTCGGGCACGCGGTCGTCGAATCGCTCGCGCCAGCGCCGCACCCCCGCGATCAGGATGTTCAGCACCAGCACCACGCCCAGCAAGACGATGCCCAGGGCCAGCGCCAGCGGCAAATCGCCCTTGCTGGTTTCCAGCGCGATGGAGGTGGTCATCACGCGCGTGAAGCCGTCGATATTGCCGCCCACCACCATCACCGCGCCGACTTCTGAAATGGCGCGGCCGAAGGCGGCGATCAGCACCGTGAGCAAGGCGTAACGCTCGTCCCACAAAAGAATCAGGCCGCGCACAAAACGGCCCGCGCCCAGCGACTGGAATTGCTCGCCATGGGATCGTTCGGCGTCTTCAATCGTCTGGCGCACCAGCGCGGTGACGACCGGCAGCACCAGGACGGCTTGCGCCAGCACCATGGCCTTGAAGGAAAACAGCCAGCCCAGAAAACCCAGCGGCCCGCTTCGCGACAGCAGCAGGTACACCACCAGCCCGACCACCACCGACGGCAGGGCCAGCGCGGTGTTGAGCAACGCCAGCACGGCGCCCCGGCCGCGAAAGCGCGACACGCCCAGCCATGCGCCCAGCAGCAGGCCGGCGCCGCAGGCGATCACGCAGGCGGAGGCGCTCACGGCCAGCGACCGGGCGACGATGCTGGCCAGCATGGGATCAAGCGAGGTGATGAGGGTGAGGGCCGTGGCGGCGCTGTCGGAGAAGGTGTTCATGGGGGGAGCGGTTGCGCAGGACTGTAGCCTAGGGCCTAAGTCCTTGATTTGCATTGGGAATCATCGCTATGAATCGGTTTGCATAGGTTGGCAAACCCATCCTTCGCGGCATATCGCCGGCCCTTCCCTGCTGACCGATGCACTCATAATCAGTGCACTTACTGTCTTTGCCATGCATAAAGTAGAACTCTCTTACCTGCTCACACCACAGCGCGGCAAAAACACCCTGATACGCAACCCGCTGATGGATTTGCTCCATGCCGTACGCGAACAGGGCTCGATCTCCAAAGCGGCCAAGGCGCTTGATCTCTCGTACCGGCATGTGTGGGGCGCGCTCAAGGGCTGGGAGCAGACGCTGGGACGCACGCTGATCGTCTGGGACAAGGGCCAGCGCGCGCGGCTCACCGAATTCGGCGAGAAGCTGCTGTGGGCCGAGCGGCAGGCGCAGGCCCGGCTGGCGCCGCAGATCGAGGCCTTGCGCGGCGACATCGAACGCGCGTTTTCCACCGCCTTCGACGACAACGCCCACGTGCTCACGATGTACGCCAGCCACGACGCGGCGCTCACGGCCCTGCGCGACCAGGCCAGCCCGCGCGGGCTGCACCTGGACATCCGCTTCATGGGCAGCGTCGACGCCATCGCGGCGCTGAACGCGGGGCGCTGCATGATGGCCGGCTTTCACACACTGGACCAGCCCGGCAGCCAATCCGTTACCGCACAGACTTACCGCAACCTGCTCAAGCCCGGGCTGCACAAGCTGATCGGCTTTGCCCATCGCACGCAGGGCCTCATCGTTGCCAAAAACAATCCGCTGGGCATTGCCGGCATCGCCGATCTGGCGCGGCCCGGCGTGCGCTACGTCAACCGGGCCGAGGGCACCGGCACGCGCGTGCTGCTGGACGAACTGCTGGGCAAGGCCGGTGTAGAAGCCTCCGGCATCCAGGGATACGAGAGCCAGGAGCCGTCGCACTCGGCCGTCGCGCAAGCGATTGCCGGCAATGCGGCGGATGCGGGCCTGGGCATTGAAACGGCGGCGCGCGAAAAAGGCTTGAGCTTCATCCCGCTGGCCCAGGAGCGTTACCACCTGGTGTGCCTGAAGTCCGAGCTGCCCACGCCGCAGGTGCAGGCGCTGCTCAAGGAGCTGCAAAGCCGCGACTGGCAAACCACGCTGGAAGGATTGCCCGGCTACAGCGGCGAGCTGGCGCAAGGCGGCAAGGTGCTGTCATTGCGCGCCACCCTGCCGTGGTGGACCTACCGCAAGGAAAAATCAGACAAAAACGTGCTCTAGCCCAGGTGCCGCCTGGAGGTATCGCTATGTTTTTTATAGCGCGCAGGAGCGGAAGCCGCAAAACGTGTCGTCACGCCCCGGCAGCATGAAGCTGCGGTGTTTCGGGTTTTTCATGCGCGCACGCGTGGCAAACGAGGCGCCGCGCAGCACCTTGTGCGTGCCGAACCAGGGCAAGGAATAACGCTGCCACGGGTCGGGCGAAAAGCCCGGGTAGGGACCGAAGGTGGTGCCCATCCACTCCCACACGTCACCCCAGTAAAAACCGCGGCGTGCGGCGGTGTGGGCCGCCAGCTCCCATTCGACTTCAGCCGGCAGGCGGCGCCCGGCCCAGCGGCACCAGGCATCGGCCTCCCACCAGCTGACGTGCAAGGCCGGCTGGCTGGCCTGCATGCGGCAAGGCACGCCGAAGCGGTTTTGTATCACCGCGCCGCTGGTGATGCCGATCTGGTCGACATACCGCGGCCCGCGCCGGCCCTCGGCGGCGGCCTGCTCCTGCAGCCAGCGCCAGCCGTCGGGGTGCCAGAGCTCCTCGCGGTCATAGCCGCCGTCCCCCACAAACTCCACGTACTGCGCCCAGGTCACGGGCTGGGCGTCGATCTCGAACTCGGGCACGCTCACGGCGTGCACCGCCCTTTCGTTGTCAAAGGCAAAGCCGGCATCCGCGCCGGGCGCACTGCCCATCTGCCAGACCGTGGCCGGAACCAGCAGGGGCTCTCGCAGTGCCATGGGC
The DNA here is from genome assembly GCF_003711205.1 of Polaromonas sp. SP1. Lineage (NCBI taxonomy): Bacteria > Pseudomonadati > Pseudomonadota > Betaproteobacteria > Burkholderiales > Comamonadaceae > Polaromonas > Polaromonas sp. SP1. Next base: position 64,727 of record NZ_CP031013.1, read on the forward strand.
CGCGGCGTGAAAGCCGCCTGCAGCGGTTTGTCCAGCGCAAGGCCCAGCACCTGTGCGGCGCGGGCCATGGCTTCGGCGCGCATGTCCTCATGAAAAAGACACAGCCGGTAGAAGTACAAGGCATCGTGGCTTGCCGTGCCGGCCTTGCCGAGCAGGTCGAGCGTGCCCTCCAGCGTGTCGAGCAGGTAGGCGCGGCAGGCGGCCATGTCCGGCAAGTCCAGCGACCAGCGCCCGGCCCGCGGCGCGGCCTCCGGATTCCACCAGCGGTCGGCGTGGGGCTCGATGGAGGCAAGCCGGGTCGGCGTGGGTGAGCAGCGCGTGCCCAGGGCCCGCTGCACGTTGCGGCCTATCCACCACTCCTGGAACCAGGCCACATGGCCCAGCGCCCACAAGGGAGGATTGACATCGGGGCGTTGCAGCGACTGCGCGCCGCTGCTTTCAAGCACGCGCTGGAACTGCGCAAAAAGATGCAGGCTGTGGTTGCGCGCATCCATCAGGGCAAGCGACAGCACATCGGGGCCGGCGCTGCGCACCCGCGGTGAATCGATCAGGGCGGCCTCCCCGTCCGGCAGGGGGCGGGGCGTTGAATCGGGCTGAGCGTATGAAGCCAAAAGAAAAATCCGGTAAGACCATCGGTGATGCGGGATGGCCAGGCATCCCCGGCCATCGGCACTGCAGAACCAACCATAGCAGAGGGGCGCAGCGCCCCACGGATTCTTTCCGTTTCGATTGATTGCTTTGGAATCTCACGCGAGACAGATAGACTCACACAGCCTCATCGCGCCAGCCCCTGCAATCGCTCAAACTTTCGTTTTCTTTTTGCGCGCCAACGCAGTCGTCTGTTTTCTGATTCACGTACCGGCCCATCCCATGCATGCACACGACCTGGACTCTTCCCCCGCAGAACTGGACCTGACACTGCTGGACCTCGGGCCGCTGGCCTGGGTTCTGGACGAGTTGAAAACCTCGCTGGAAAGCGCATCGAAAGCGCTGCGGCGTTTTGTGCGTGAGGCCGAAACCGTCAGCAACTCCGATCTTGCGGCCCTGGACGCAAGCCAGTTGCGCACGGCCCGCCAGCAGTTGCACCAGTCGCTGGGCGCGCTGGAGATGGTCGGCATGAACGCGCCGGCGCTGATGCTGCGTGCCATGGAATCGGCGGTGCAGAAATTCATCCAGTCACCGGCCCTGTGCACGCAGGATGCCGCCAACAAGATGGAGCTGGCCGGTTTTTCCCTGACCCACTACCTGGAAGAAGTGCTGGCGGGCAAGCCGGTGTCGGCGGTGTCCCTCTTTCCGCAATACCGCGACATCCAGGACCTGGTCGGCGCCGACCGCATTCACCCGGCCGACCTGTGGGCTTTTGAATGGCGCTGGATAGAGCCGGACGTCACGTTGACGGTCGATGCCAGGCCTTACGGCGAGGACGCGAGGCAGTTGCTCGACCGGCTCATGCTCAACCTGATCCGCACGGCCGCCCCCGAAACGGCGCGCAGCCTGAGTGATGTGTGCCTCGGTTTTGCCGCGGCGCAAAAAGGTGTCGAGCCCCGCACGTTCTGGAAAATTGCCGCCGGCTTTTTTGAGGCGCTGGCGCTGGGCCTCCTGAAGGTCGACCTGTATGTCAAGCGGGCCACCTTGCGCATCCTGCTCCAGTATGTATGGCTGGACCGGGGCACGGACGCCTCGGCCCGGCTTGCGCAGGACCTGCTGTTCATGTGTTCGCAGGCCAGGGCGGTACGGTCTGCCGATGCGCCGGTGTTGTCGGCGGTGCGCGCCGCTTACGGCCTGTCGCGCGTCAAGCCCGTCGACTATGAGGCGATCCAGTTCGGCCGCTTTGCGCCGGCGCTGATTGCGCAGGCCCGCAAGCGCATCGCCTCGGCCAGGGAGAGCTGGTCGTCCGCCACCGCCGGGGACCTGACCAAATTCAAGTCGCTGAAGGACCAGTTCAGCCTGGTGTCGGATTCGCTGGTGAAGCTGCACCCGCCGAGCGAGCCGATGGCGCGCGCCCTGTCGCGGGTGATCGACGCGACGGTGGCCTCCGGCCAGGCGCCTGCACCCGAGCTGGCGCTGGAGGTGGCGGCGGCCGTGCTTTACCTGGAAGCCGTGTTCGACGATTTCGACCCCAACGACCCGGAACTCTGGACGCGCACCGCCAGGATTGCAGAGCGGCTGCAAAGCGCCCAGGCGGGCGCTCAACCGCAAGCGCTCGAATCCTGGATGGAGCAGCTCTACCAAAGCGTCAACGACAAGCAGACCATGGTCAGCGTGGTAGACGAGCTGCGCGTTTCGCTGGCCGACCTGGAAAGGTCGCTGGACGCGTTTTTCCGTACGCCCGACGACAAAAAAATCCTGGCGGTCGTGCCCGGCCAGCTGGCACGCATGCAGGGCGTGCTGTCCATCCTCGAACTGGAGCAGGCCGCGTTGGCCGTGATGCACATGCGCGAGCTGGTGGAAAAGATGATTGAGCAGGACATCGACGAGCAACAGGCGCGCGTCGCCGGCATGTTTGACCGGCTGGGCAACAACCTGGGCGCCTTGAGCTTTCTGATCGACATGCTCAACTACCAGCCGCGGCTGGCCAAACGGCTGTTTGTCTATGACGCGGTCAAGGGCGAGCTGAAAGCGGACAGGGATAGCGAAGCCGCCCGCAAATAGCGCTTTAGCCCGTTCCCCAGGGTGCCGTGGCCGGCCGGGAGATACTGCGGGGTGCCTCCTTTCGCTTCAGGCCAAATCCACCTGGCAAACCCATGAATACCTCCGCAAAATCCTCCATCACTCCTCCCCGGCTGACCAGCCTGTCGCACGGCGGCGGTTGCGGCTGCAAGATCGCGCCCGGCGTGCTCAGCGACATCCTGAAAAACTCCGGCAACCTGCCGGGCCTGAACATTCCGCCGCAGCTGCTGGTCGGCATTGAAACGGCCGACGACGCGGCCGTCTACCAGCTCAACGACGAGCAGGCGCTGATCGCCACCACCGACTTCTTCATGCCCATCGTGGACGACCCCTATGACTTCGGGCGCATCGCCGCGACCAACGCGATCAGCGACGTCTATGCCATGGGCGGCACGCCCATCATGGCGCTGGGCCTGGTGGGCATGCCCATTAACGTGCTGCCGCTGGAAACCATAGGCGCCATCCTGCGCGGCGGGCAGCATGTGTGCCGCGATGCCGGCATCCCGATTGCGGGCGGCCACACCATTGACTCCGTCGAGCCGATCTACGGCCTGGTGGTGATGGGCCTGGTGCATCCTTCGCGCGTCAAGAAAAACTCGGGCGCGCAGGCGGGCGACGTGCTGGTGCTGGGCAAGCCGCTGGGCATCGGCATCCTGTCGGCCGCGCTGAAGAAAGAAGTGCTGGACGCCGAGGGCTATGCCCGCATGATCGCCCTCACCACCCAACTCAACAAACCGGGGATTGAGCTGGCGCGCATGGAAGGAGTGCATGCGCTGACCGACATCACCGGATTCGGCCTGGCGGGCCACGGCCTTGAACTGGCGCGCGGGGCGGGCCTTCAGGTCCGGCTCGACTGGGCACGCGTGCCCGTCATCCAAGGTGTGCGCGAACTCGCAGCGAGCGGCTGCGTGACCGGCGCATCCGGGCGCAACTGGGCCAGCTATGGCGCGGAAGTGAGTTTGCCCACCGGTTTTGCCGATGTTGACAAGGCTTTGCTGAGCGATCCGCAAACCTCGGGCGGCCTGCTGGTTTCCTGCAGCGCGGACAGCGCTTCCGAAGTCCTGGCGATCTTTCACGCCCAAGGCTTTGCTGAAGCGGCGGTGATCGGAGAAGTAACCGCAGGCCAGGGCATGGCGGTGGGCTAAAAAAGGGCCGGAAAGCCTGACACAAGTCTTAATTCCCTAGGGTAAACCCGGAAATTTTTTGTCAGTCTTTCTTCAGTGCAGCGGGCGGCATCCGTCGTACCATTCATGCCTCGACGTCCCCGCGTGGGTACTTTCTCATTCAAAAAAACAGATCGGAGACTCCTGTGTCCGCACTCCTCAAACTCGCACTGGCCTACGACTGGCTGACCACGCGGCTGGGCAAGATCGCCGCCTGGACAGTGCTGCTTGCAGCGCTGATTTCTGCCGGCAATGCCTTTATCCGCTACGGCCTTGACATCAGCTCCAACGGCTGGCTTGAAATCCAGTGGTACCTGTTTGCAGGCACCGTCATGCTGGGCGCCCCCGTGGTGCTCAAGCTCAACGAACACGTTCGGGTCGACATCATCTACGGCAAGCTCAAGGGCAACGGACCGGTCTATGTCGACCTCTTCGGCCTCCTCTTCTTTTTGCTGCCGGTCATGGGCCTGATGGCCTACCTGAGCTGGCCCCTCTTCATGAGCATGTATGTTTCCGGCGAAGTCTCGGGCAATGCGGGCGGGCTGATCCGCTGGCCCGCGATGCTGTTGCTGCCTTTGGGCTTTGGCCTGATGTTTGTGCAGGGCCTGTCGGAAATCATCAAGCGCGTTTGCTATCTCCAGGGGAAGTACGAGATGGACACGCACTACGAAAAACCGGTTCAGTGATCCGTTTGCATCGCTTGCCTCCATAAAAACACCTTCAGGACTACCCCATGCAAATGGAAAATTTCGCCCCGATCATGTTCGCGGGCCTCGTGCTGATCATGCTGATCGGCTTTCCCGTCGCCTTCTCTCTGGCGGCGCTCGGTCTGGCTTCCGGTTTCCTCGCCATCGAGATGGGCTGGTTCCCGGCCAGCTTCATGTCCAACCTGCCGCTCAACATGTTCGGCATTTTGTCCAACGAGCTGCTGCTGGCCATCCCCTTCTTCACCTTCATGGGCGCCATCCTTGAGAAGTGCGGGCTGGCTGAAGACATGCTCGACTCCATGGGCCAGCTCTTCGGCCCCGCCAAAGGCGGCCTGGGCTACTCGGTCATCATCGTCGGCTTCATCCTTGGCGCCATCACCGGCACGGTGGCTGGCCAGGTGATCGCCATGGCAATGATTTCCCTGCCTGTGATGATTCGCTACGGCTACAACATGCGTTACGCCACCGGCGTGCTGGCTGCTTCGGGCACCATCACGCAGCTGGTGCCGCCGTCGCTCGTGCTGATCGTCATGGCCGACCAACTGGGCCGCTCTGTCGGTGACATGTACAAGGGCGCCTGGGGCCCTTCCATCCTGCAGGTGCTGATTTTTGCGGGCTACACCTTCATGCTCGGCGTGTTCAAGCCGCACCATGTGCCGGGCGTTCCCAAAGAAGCGCGTACGCTGCACGGCTGGGCGCTGTGGGCCAAATGCCTGCGCGGCATCATCCCGTCGGCCATCCTGATTTTTGCGGTTCTGGGCTCCATGGGCGGCCTGCCCGGCATCGACAAAGCCATCGCCACGCCAACCGAAGCCGGCGCCATGGGCGTTGTGGGCGCGCTGATCCTGGCGGCCATGCACAAGCGCCTGACGCGCGCGCTCATCTGGGAAGCCATGAGCGGCACCATGCGCCTGACCGCCATGGTGGTGTTCATCCTGATCGGTGCACGTGTGTTCTCGATGGTGTTCCAGGGTGTGGACGGCGCGAAATGGGTAGAGCACATGCTCAGCGGTCTGCCCGGCGGCCAGACGGGCTTCCTGATTGCCGTCAACGTCTTCATCTTCTTCCTGGCCTTCTTCCTCGACTTCTTCGAGATCGCCTTCATCATCCTGCCGATGCTGGGCCCCGTCGCCGACAAGCTGGGCATCGACCTGATCTGGTTCGGCGTGCTGCTGTGCGTGAACATGCAAACCAGCTTCATGCACCCGCCCTTCGGCTTTGCGCTCTTTTACTTACGGGGGATCGCCGACACCCTGTTCAAGGAGGGGCGTATTCCCAAACCGGTCAAGTCCAACGACATCTACCTGGGCGCCATTCCCTGGGTGGCGATGCAGCTGATCCTGGTGACCATCGTGATCTTCGTGCCGCAAACGGTGACGATGTTCCTCGACAAGGCCGAAGTTATCGACCTGGACAAGGTCAAGATTGAAATACCCGTCGATGAAAGCGCAACGCCGCCAACACTTGGTGCCAGCGGCGCTGCAGGCACCGACCCCCTGGCGCCCCCGGCCGAGCTGAGCTCCGACGACGAGCAGAAAAAGGTCGACGAGCTGTTCAAGACCAAATAAGCCGCCCGTATTTCAGGCAAGTGCAAACGCCCCTTTTGCGAGGGGCGTTTTTTTTGCTACCCTGAACATCACCGGCCGTGACCATCCCTTCCCCGCATCACCCCACGAGCACGCCATGGACCCCACACCCGCGCCCAACACCCACTTCGGCCCGCCCCCTTTCAAGTTCACGCCGAAGGGCGGCAGCATCTCGGGCAAGGCCTTTTCCACCACCTTCAAGATCCTCGCCACCGTCATCGTGCTGGCCCTGTCCGCCGCCTTTATACAAGCCTGGCTGGCCGGCAAGGCCTCGGGCGCATCGGTGGCCGGCGGCTGGTTCATCGCAGGCCTGCTGCTGGTGGGCTACACCTGGTGGTGCATCCTGCGCAGCGTGACACGTCTGGATGAGCAAGGCTTGCACCAAACCTGGATGTGGGACAAACACATGGAATTGCGCGAACTGGCCTACGGCAAGTTGATTCGCGTGCGCGGCCTCGAGTGGCTGATCGCGCCGCGCCTCTATGTACGCACCCTGATGGGCAAGTTCTCGGTGTTCTACGCCTCGTCGCCGGAGATGGTGGCGGAGTTTGAGCGCCTGGTGAGCGAGTTGAAAACCTTCCGTAGTATTAGGTAGCACACCCCCGTTGAGGCTCACTTCGTGTAGCCTCCTCCCCCCTTGCAGGGGGCGGTGCCTGCGGTCTGGCAAAGCCAGTCCCGCGGCGGATATTGGCTCACCCCTGTTGAGGCTCACTTCGTGTAGCCTACTCCCCCCTTGCAGGGGGCGGTGCCTGCGGTCTGGCAAAGCCAGTCCCGCGGCGGATATTGGCTCACCCCCGTTGAGGCTCACTTCGTGTAGCCTACTCCCCCCTTGCAGGGGGCGGTGCCTGCGGTCTGGCAAAGCCAGTCCCGCGGCACCCTGCCTGTACTGAGTTCCGACGTCTGATTCAGGCGAAAAAAAAACCGCGACACGTCGCGGTTTTTTCTTGTGCGGGCAACTCTTACAGGGTGACGCCTTGCATGTAGGTGTCGAAGCGCGACTCGGCGAAGCGGAACCAGAGGATCTGGTCTTTCTGGAAGGCACGGTAGTCACCGTAGATTTTCTTCCAGTCGGGGTTCTTCTCGGCCAGCTCTGCGTAGATTTCCATCGAAGCCTTGAACGACGCGTCGAGCACGGGCTTGGGGAAAGGCAGGATCTTGGTCTTGGCGCCTACCAGCTGCTTCAGGGCGGTCGGGTTGCGGGCGTCGTACTTGGCCTGCATGTCGATGTGGGCGTGCGAGGCAGCCGCTTCGACAATCGCCTTGTACTCTGCGGGCAGTGCGTCCAGGGCCTTGTTGTTGATGAAGAAGTCAACTTCAGGGCCGCCCTCCCACCAGCCGGGGTAGTAGTAGAACGGTGCGACCTTGTTGAAGCCCAGCTTCTGGTCGTCATAAGGTCCCACCCACTCAGCGGCATCCAGCGTGCCTTTTTCAAGCGCCTGGTAAATTTCGCCGCCGGGCAAGTTTTGGGGGACGACGCCAAGGCGCTCGACCACTTTGCCGGCAAAGCCGCCGATGCGGAACTTCAGGCCCTTCAGGTCGGCCACGGTCTTGATTTCCTTGCGGAACCAGCCGCCCATCTGGGTGCCGGTGTTGCCGCCGGGAAAGCTGACGATGTTGTATTTGGCGTAGAACTCATTCATGAGCTTGCGGCCGTTGCCTTCGTACATCCAGGCAGACATCTGGCGCGAGTTCATGCCGAACGGGATCGCGGCGCCGATAGCGAACGCTTCGTTCTTGCCGAAATAGTAATAAGGCACGGTGTGGGCCATTTCCACGGAGCCTTGCTGCACGCCGTCGACCACGCCGAAAGCGGGCATCAATTCGCCGGCTGCGTGCACGCTGATCTGGAACTTGCCGCCCGTCATGTCGCTGACCTTCTTGGCAAACACTTCGGCGCCGCCGTAAATGGTGTCAAGCGGCTTTGGGAAGCTGGAAGCCAGGCGCCAGCGGATGGTGGCCTGCGCGTGAACTGCAGGAGCGATACCGGCAGCGAGAACGCCGGCGATGCCAGCGTTTTTGATGAGTGAGCGACGATCCAAAATGCTATCTCCTGAAAGGTTTTCGAATGTGCAGGCCCCTGATATGGGACCGGCCGGACCGCTCAAGCCAGCACGCCCCGTAAAGGCCGCGCCCCCAAGCGAAGGTCAGCCAAAGATTTTGTCAGTTTTCGTTTCACATTCCCCCCGTTTTTACCCGTAGTGCCCTGAAAATAAAAAAGCCGCCTCTTGAAGGCGGCTTGCAGAAAGCTGACAGGCCACCAAAGGCCCGCGGCACTTACAGCTTCTGTGCCTGCATAAAGCGGTCGAAGGTGGCCTCGGTAAAGCGGAACCACAGGTTCTGCTCGGCGCGGAACTTGGAATAGTCGGCGTAAACCTTCCTCCAGTTTTCGTTCTTGGCGTTGAGCTCCTCATACAGCGCCATCGACTCCTTGAAGGCGGCGTTCATCACGTCGGTCGGGAAGGGGCGCAGCTTGGTGCCGGCGCCGACGAGTTGCTTGAGCGCGCCAGGGTTCTTGGCGTCATATTTGGCCTGCATGTCGCCATGGGCCTGGGCCGCGGCGGCCTCCACAATGGCCTTGTTTTCAGGTGTGAGCGCTTCGAAGGCCTTGTTGTTGATGAAAAAATCCAGCTCCGGACCGCCCTCCCACCAGCCGGGGTAATAGTAGTAGGGCGCGACCTTGTTGAAACCCAGTTTCAGGTCGTCATACGGGCCCACCCATTCAGCGGCATCGATGGTGCCCTTTTCCAGCGCCTGGTAGATTTCGCCGCCGGGAATGTTTTGCGGCACGCCGCCAATGCGCTCCAGCACCTTGCCGCCGAAGCCGCCTATGCGCATCTTCAGGCCCTTGATGTCTTTGAGCGACTTGATTTCCTTGCGGTACCAGCCGCCCATTTGCGAACCAGTGTTGCCGCCGGGGAAATTGACGATGTTGTATTTGGCATAGAACTCGCGCATCAGCTTCAGGCCGTTGCCTTCAATCATCCAGGCGCTCATCTGCCGGCTGTTCAGGCCGAAGGGAATGGCGCAGCCCAGCGCAAAAGTCTCGTCCTTTCCGAAGAAGTAATAAGGCGCGGTATGAGCCGCCTCGATGGAGCCCTGCTGCACGCCGTCCACCACACCAAAGGCGGGCATCAGCTCGCCGGCCGCATGGACCGACACTTCGAACTTGCCGCCGGACATGGCCTTGACGGCCTTGGCGAACACGTCGGCCGCGCCGAAGATGGTGTCGAGCGATTTGGGAAAGCTCGAGGCCAGCCGCCATCGGACGGCAGCCTGGGCATGAACGGCGGGCGCCACACCGGCAGCCAGCACGCCGGCGATACCGGCATTTTTGATGAGTGAGCGACGATCCATGGCTTATCTCTCCTGATAGTTATAGAGTTTTGGATTGATCCGCCAACGTCCCCCGCACGCGTGGCAACTGCCGCATGACCCCCGGGACACTGGCGAAGCATGCATACTTTGTCATTCTTTTACACAAAGATACCCCGTTCTTACCCGTAGATCGCCCATAAAAAAACCGCCCCTGGAGGCGGTTTTTTGGTTGCGGCCAGGCGCGTTTCTGAGTGGTATCAGAGCTTCTGGCTTTGCATGAAGCGGTCGAAGGTGGCTTCCGTGAAACGGAACCACAGGTTCTGGTCGCCGCGGAACTTGGAGTAGTCCGCGTAGACCTTGCGCCAGCTCTCGTTTTTGGCCGACAGCTCTTCGTACAGCTTCATGGACTCCTTGAAAGCCGCGTTCATGACATCGGCCGGGAAGGGGCGCAGCTTGGCGCCCGCACCCACCAGTTGCTTCAAGGCCGTCGGGTTCTTGGCGTCGTACTTGGCCTGCATGTCCACGTGTGCGGCGGCGCTGGCGGCTTCCACGATGGCTTTGTACTCTGGTGACAACGCGTCATAGGCCTTCTGGTTGATGTACAGGTCCAGCTGCAGGCCGCCCTCCCACCAGCCGGGGTAGTAGTAGTTGGGCGCCACTTTGTTAAAGCCCAGCTTCTGGTCGTCGTAGGGGCCGATCCATTCGGCGGCGTCGATGGTGCCTTTTTCAAGCGCCTGGTAGATCTCGCCGCCGGGGATGTTTTGCGGCACGCCACCCAGGCGCTCAATGACCTTGCCGGCGAAGCCGCCGACACGGAACTTCAGGCCTTTCATGTCGGCAATCGACTTGATTTCCTTGCGGAACCAGCCGCCCATTTGCGCGCCGGTATTGCCGCAAGGGAAGCTGATGATGTTGTACTTGGCGTAGAACTCGCGCATGAGCTTCAGGCCGTTGCCTTCGAAGGTCCAGGCGCTCATCTGGCGGCTGTTCAGGCCGAAGGGAATGGCGCCGCCGATGGCGAAGGTTTCGTCCTTGCCGAAGAAGTAATAAGGCGCCGTGTGGGCTGCTTCGATGGAGCCTTGCTGCACACCGTCGACCACGCCGAATGCGGGCATCAACTCGCCGGCGGCATGGACGGAGATTTCAAACTTGCCGCCCGAAATGGCCTTGACGTGTTTGGCAAAGGTTTCGGCGCCGCCGTAAATCGTGTCCAGCGATTTGGGAAAGCTGGAAGCCAGGCGCCAGCGAACGGCGGTCTGCGCGTGAACGGCTGGCGCAACGCCTGCGGCCAGAACGCCGGCAACGCCCGCGTGTTTGATGAGTGAACGACGATCCATCAGGTTGACTCCGAAGTGTGAAAAATGAAATCTGCAACCAGGTTTTGCACCTGGAGACCGCTTTTGCAGGTCTTGGGGAATTCTAGAAATGAGGGGGGTGGGACCCGGGCGGGTAAACCCTTGAAGAGCTGACAGGAACCTGAAGATGTGGTCCCCACGCTCCCCCACTTCGTGTGGGTCGCTGCCCCCCGAGGGGGCCGCAGAACTAGAGCCCCACTATCGTTCGCTTCGCGTAACTCCCTGCCCCCGAGGGGCCGCCCGCCCTACGGCCCGGCAAAGCCGAAAATGGCACACCCCTATCGGGCTCACTGCGTGTAGCCCTTTTCCCCTTGCAGGGGACTGAGCCTGCGGTCTGGCAAAGCCAGTCCCGCGGCCCATGCTGAAAGGGGAACCTTCGCGCTCGCTTCTTTCCGTTCGCCCTGAGGTATCGAAAGGCCCGTGCTAAGTGGACGCCAGGGTCGGCTACGAAGAGCGCTGAGAGTTCAAGCGACGGATTTGAGTGTCGGCTTGCCGGGTTTTCCGGATCCCAGCAATGCCGCAAACCGCGCCGTAACAGCCGCTTCGATGCCAGCGGCATCGAGGCCTTGAAGGGACAGCAGTTTGGCGGGGTCGCCGTGTTCGATGAATTCGTCTTTAAGGCCGAGGTGCAGCACCGGTGTGGCGACGCCTGCGGCTTGCAGGGCCTCGCTGACGGCGCTGCCGGCGCCGCCCATGATCGCGCCCTCTTCCACGGTGACCAAGGCCTGGTGGCTGGCGGCGACCTTGAGCAGCAGTTCGGTGTCCAGGGGTTTGGCCCAGCGCATGTTGACCACGGTGGCGCCGAGCTTTTCGGCGGCCTGCAAGGCCGGGTACAGCAGCGTACCGAAGGCCAGGATGGCGACGCCCGCGCCTTCGCGGCGGACTTCACCTTTGCCGAAGGGCAATGGCTCCAGCCCGGCTTCGGGCTCGACACCGGCGCCTGCGCCGCGCGGGTAGCGCACCGCAACCGGGTGGTTTTGCGCAAAGGCCGAGCTCAGCAACTTGCGGCACTCGCGTTCGTCGGCGGGGCAGGCCACGCCCATATTCGGAATGCAGCGCAGGAAGGGAATGTCATAAGCGCCCGCATGCGTAGCACCGTCGGCGCCGACGAGGCCGGCACGGTCCAGCGCAAACACCACAGGCAGGTTTTGCAGCGCCACATCGTGGATCAGCTGGTCATAGCCGCGCTGCAGGAAGGTCGAATAAATCGCGACCACGGGCTTGAGGCCTTCGCAGGCCATGCCGGCGGCAAAGGTCACGGCGTGTTGCTCGGCGATGCCGACGTCGTGATAGCGCTCCGGGAAACGCCTGTGAAACTCAACCATGCCCGAGCCCTCGCGCATGGCGGGCGTGATGCCGACCAGGCGGCTGTCCTGCGCGGCCATGTCGCACAGCCACTGGCCGAAGACCTGGGTGAAGGTCTGCTTGGCAGGCGCGGTGGATTTTTGCAGGCCCATGGCCGGGTCGAACTTGCCGGGGCCGTGGTAGGCGATGGGGTCGGCTTCGGCCAGCTTGTAGCCCTGCCCTTTTTTGGTGACCACATGCAGGAATTGCGGGCCGCCCTTGGTGTCCATCAGGTGCTTGATGTTTTCCAGCGTTGGCACCAGCGACTCGAGGTCGTGGCCGTCGATGGGGCCGATGTAGTTAAAGCCGAAGTTCTCAAACAGCGTGGCCGGCACCACCATGCCCTTGGCATGCGACTCCAGGCGCTTGGCCAGCTCCAGCAGCGGCGGGGCCACGCGCAGCACCTGCTTGCCCACGTTCCTGGCGGATGCGTAAAAGCGCCCGCTCATCAGCTGGGCGAGGTAGCGGTTGAGTGCGCCCACGGGCGGGCTGATGCTCATGTCGTTGTCGTTGAGCACCACCAGCAGCTTGCAGTGGTCGTGCACGCCGGCGTTGTTCAGGGCCTCGAAGGCCATGCCCGCGCTCATGGCGCCGTCGCCGATGATGGCGACCGCGTGGCGGTCTTCACCCTTTTGCTGGGCGGCCAGCGCCATGCCCAGCGCGGCGGAGATCGACGTGGAAGAGTGCGCGGTGCCGAAGGTGTCGTACTCGCTTTCGTCGCGGCGCGGAAACCCCGACAGGCCGCCAAACTGGCGCAGGCTGCCCATGCGCTCGCGCCGGCCGGTGAGGATCTTGTGCGGGTAGGTCTGGTGGCCCACGTCCCACACCAGGCGGTCGTCGGGCGTGTTGAAGACGTAATGCAAGGCCACCGTGAGCTCGACCGTGCCGAGGTTGGAGCTCAGGTGCCCGCCGGTTTTCGAGACGCTGTCGAGCACGTAGGCGCGCAGTTCGTCGGCCAGCGGTTTCAATTCGGCACGGGGCAGCCGGCGCAGGTCGGCGGGGCTGTGGATGGTTTCAAGCAATGAGTACATCGTATGTGTCGTTGTTATGGCGAGGCCGGATCCTCTGTCCCTGATTTGCTGTGCGTTCTGTGCGGGCCGGTATCAATGGTGGCGGTTGACGAGCATGTCGGCCAGCGCGCGCAAGGCTTCGGTGCGGCCCAGCCCGCTGGCGTCCAGGCTGGCCAGGGCCTTGGCCAGCAATTGCTGCGCATAGGCTTTCGAGGCCTCCAGCCCCATCAGCGAGACGAAGGTGGGCTTGTCCTGCGCGGCGTCCTTGCCGGCGGTTTTGCCCAGCGTGGCGGAGTCGGCGGTCACGTCGAGGATGTCGTCGACCACCTGGAAGGCCAGGCCGACCGCGGTGCCGTAATCGCGCAAGGCGTTTTGCACGGTGGGTGTGACGGCGCCACAAGCGGCCCCCATCATCACGCTGGCCTCCAGCAGCGCGCCGGTTTTCAGGCGGTGCATTTCGTGCAGCTGCTGCGAATTCAGGGGCATACCCACGCTGGCCAGGTCAATTGCCTGGCCGCCGGCCATGCCCTGAAAGCCCGCAGCCTGGGCCAGCATGCGGCACAGGCGCGCCTGCGTGGCAGCGTCGACAGATTCATCGTCAGGCGTGAGGAATTCAAAGGCCAGCGCCTGCAAGGCGTCACCGGCCAGCAGGGCCTGCGCCTGGCCGAACTTCACGTGCACCGTGGGTTTGCCGCGGCGAAGCACGTCGTTGTCCATGCAGGGCATGTCGTCGTGCACCAATGAGTACGCGTGAATCAGCTCGACTGCGCAGGCCGCCCGCAAGGCCGCCGCAGCGTTGCCGCCAACAGCTTCGCAGGCCGCCATGACCAGCAGCGGGCGCAGCCGCTTGCCGCCGTCGAGCACGGCGTAGCGCATGGCGTCGCCCAGGCCGGCGGGCGCGGGGGCATCGGTGGGGCAAGCCACCCAGCGGGACAAAGCCTGCTCGACAGTGGCCAGTTGTTTTGCGCTCCAGTCGTTCAGCGTGAACAGGGGCAGTTTTTCAGGGGCGTTCAATCGGGGTCTCTTGTTGGTGAGGGACAGAAAAGACAACAGCGGCAGGTGGGTGCGCTTATTCTTGCGCCCAGGGCTTGAGTTCCGTGCCTTCGAGCACCTTGATCTGGGTTTCCACGGCTTCGAGTTTGTCCTTGCAAAACTTCAGCAGCTGCGCGCCGCGCTGGTAACCGGTCAGCAGCTGGTCCAGCGGCAACTGGCCGGACTCCAGGCTGTCCACCAGGCCTTCGAGTTCCTGCAATGCGGCCTCGTACGTTGCGGGCAAAGCTGGCGCAGCAGCGGGAGCGGAGGCGGAAGAGGTTGAGCTTTTGGCCATGTTTTTTCGGGTGAAGGCCTGATTTTAGGCCGTTGGGGGCTTTTTGCCGGCCCGGCGCTCCCGGGTTGCAAATGCAATCGTCACATTATCCGGTGACAGGGCCTGAAGCCCCCCGATTTACCCCCGCGCGGGTACAATTGATAACAGTTCTCGATAGCAGCGAAGCTCGCTGCGGGATACCGGCCTTGTTTTCATCCGTGGGCTGTCGCTCAGCCTGCTTCCCTCGCTTGTCAACCTGCTTCCAAAGCCCCGCGCGGCGGCATGTTCACCGAAATTCGCATGTCTGATCTCAGCCTTCGCCTCCTGCAGGCCACCAGCCAGCTCCCCATTTCCAGCTACTTCGATGCGGGCCTGTACCAGCGGGAGCAGCAAAAGCTGTTTGCGCGCGGGCCGCGCTACCTCGGCCACGAGCTGGCGGTGCCCAACCTGGGCGACTACTACGCCCTGCCGCACGAAGGCGAAGGCCGCGCGCTGGTGCGCAACGCCTCGGGCATCGAGCTGATCTCCAACGTCTGCCGGCATCGCCAGTCGACCATGCTGCAGGGCCGCGGCAACACCGGCAGCAACATCGTCTGCCCGCTGCATCGCTGGACGTACAACACCGCAGGCGAACTCATAGGCGCGCCGCACTTCGAGATCGACCCCTGCCTGAACCTGAACCGCTACAAGACCACCACCTGGAACGGGCTGGTGTTTGAAGACACCGGCCGCGATGTCGCCGCCGAAATGTCGCAGCTGGCCACCTACGCCGACCTCGACTTTTCAGGCTACCAGCTCGACAAGGTGCACCTGCACGAGTGCAACTACAACTGGAAAACCTTTATCGAGGTCTACCTGGAGGACTACCACGTCGGCCCCTTCCACCCCGGCCTGGGCGGCTTTGTCACCACGGACGACCTGCGCTGGCAGCTTGAACCCCATTACTCGGTGCAGACCGTGGGCGTGTCGGACAAGCTGGGCAAGCCCGGCACCGACACCTACAAAAAATGGCACGACGTGGTGCTGCAGTATCGCAAGGGCGTGCCGCCCAAGTACGGCGCGATCTGGCTCACGTATTACCCGCACGTGATGGTCGAGTGGTACCCGCATGTACTGGTGGTCAGCACGCTGCACCCGCAGGGGCCCGACAAAACGCTCAACGTGGTCGAGTTTTTCTACCCTGAGGAAATCTGCGCCTTCGAGCGCGAGTTCATCGAGGCGCAGCAGGCCGCCTACATGGAAACCTGCGTGGAAGACGACGAGATCGCCCTGCGCATGGACGCCGGCCGCAAGGCCCTGATGGTGCGCGGCGACAACGAGTTCGGCCCCTACCAGAGCCCCATGGAAGACGGCATGCAGCACTTTCACGAGTGGTACCGCCGCGAGATGGGCGCCAGCAAAACCACGCAGATGATCTGATTTGACTGAACGCTGCACGCCGCATGCTATGTATTTGATAGCTGCAAGCCAAGGTCCATTCTGGGCTAGAGGCACTTTTTACTTATAAAACCCGCCGCGCCATGCAAGCTGTCTGGATGATTCTCTCCTCGTTTCTTTTTGCAACGATGGGGGTCTGCGTCAAGTACGCGTCGGAGCATTTCAACAGCGCCGAGCTGGTCTTCTACCGCGGCGTGCTCGGCATCCTGTTCATGGCGATTTACGCCCGCGCCCAGGGCATCACCCTGCGCACCCGCTACCCCGCCATGCACGCCTGGCGCAGCGTGATCGGCGTGATGTCGCTGTCGGCCTGGTTTTACGCGATTGCCCATTTGCCGCTGGCCACCGCCATGACGCTCAACTACATGAGCAGCGTGTGGATCGCCGCCTTCCTGGTCGGCGGCGCGCTCATGCTGGGCAAGGCCGGGCAAAAAGGCCCGAGCCAGGGGCCTTTGGTGCTGGCCATCCTCGCGAGCTTTATCGGTGTGGTGATGCTGCTGCGACCGGCCATCGACCAGAACCAGACCTTTGCCGGGCTGGTGGGCCTGATGTCCGGCCTGGGCGCCGCCTTTGCCTACATGCAGGTGATGGCGATTGCGCGCATGGGCGAGCCCGAAACGCGCACCGTGTTTTACTTTGCCGTGGGCACCGCCGTAGCCGGCGCGCTGGGCATGATCGTCATGGGCATCACGCCCTGGAACTGGCAGCAAGCGCTGTGGCTGCCTCCCCTGGGCATCCTGGCCTCGCTGGGCCAGCTGACCATGACCAAGGCGTACTCCATGTCCGAGAACCACGGCGGCACGCTGATGGTGGCCAACCTGCAGTACTCGGGTATTGTGTTTGCCGCCATCTACAGCCTGATCCTCTTTGGCGACAATATCCCCCTGATCGGCTGGGCCGGCATGGCGCTCATCATCGTGAGCGCGATTGCCGCCACCGTTTTACGTGCCCGTGCCGCACCCAACGCCCCCGCTGAAGAGCACTAAGGAGCCCCTCATGAGCTACACCACCCTGATCTCCGCCGAGCAGTTGCAGGCGCTGGTCGCCTCGGCCCAACCGCTGCGCATCTTCGACTGCACCTTCGACCTGATGAAGCCCAGCGCCGGGCAGGAGCAGTACCTGGCCTCGCACATCCCGGGCGCGGTGTATGCCAACCTCGACACAGCCCTGAGCGCCAAACACGGCGTGGCGGGCGCCCACGGCGTGATCACCGCCAGCGGCGCCGACGCCCCCGCCTCGGGCGGGCGCCACCCGCTGCCCAATCGCGAAAAATTCGCCACCTGGCTTTCCAGCGTGGGCTTTGGCAACGACATGCAGGCGGTGGTGTATGACCGCAACGGCGCCAACTACTGCGGGCGCCTGTGGTGGATGCTCAAGTGGGCCGGCCATGAAAACGTCGCCGTGCTCGACGGCGGCTTGCAAGCCTGGCAGGCGGCGGGCGGCAAGGTCAACAGCGGCGAAGAGCCGGCGCACTTCCAGGCCAACTTCCTTCTGGCGCCTGAAAAGGCAAGCCTGGTGTCGGTCGAAACCGTGGCCCAACAACTCGGCCGTCCGGCGCAGACGCTGATCGACGCACGCGCCACACCGCGCTTCAAGGGCGAAGTCGAGCCGCTGGATCCGGTCGCCGGCCACATCCCCGGCGCGCTGAACCGGCCTTTCAGCCAGAACATCGCGGCTGACGGCAAGTTCAAGCCGGCAGACCAACTCAAGGCCGAATTTGAAACCCTGCTGGCGGGACGCGACCCCGCCAGCGTGGTGCACCACTGCGGCAGCGGCGTGAGCGCCATTCCCAACCTGATCGCGATGGAAATCGCCGGCCTGGGACGCAGCGGGCTGTATGCGGGCAGCTGGAGCGACTGGTGCAGCGACCCGGCGCGCCCGGTGGCGCGGGGCTGAGCGTCGGCCGCACGGGCTCACCGCACATAAAAAAACCTGCAGGGCGCAAGGCCTTGCAGGTTTTTTTTTAGCTTTTCAGCAAGGGCGCACCGGCCAGTTCAGGCCGGTACGCGCTTCACCTATTTACTTGACGCCGGGTGCGCTGGCAGGAGCGCCAGGTGCAGGGGGCGTGGAGTTGGCATCCGAAGCGGCGCCCATGGACGGCGTTGCGGTGCTGCTGCTGCCGGACATGGTGCTCGAGCTGCTCGAGCTGGTATCCGGCGTGGTGGTGGTGGACGGAGTCGAAGGCGTCGTCACGGCGGGCGACGAAGGCGTTGCGCCCGTGTCTTCAACCTTCTTGCCGCAGGCGCCCAGCGCCAGCAAAGAGGCCAGGGCAACGGCCGTCAGGGCAGCAGGTTTGAATTTGGATGCGAACATGTCTGTTTCCTTATGTGAAAGATGGTGAAAGTCTTGAAAAATAAACTGGCCGAATGGATTGACTGCCAGCCAGAACTCCATTTAGCCGGGGCTGCGGCTTTGCCAGCATGAGACGCCTTCTCTCAGGCCTGTAGGGGTTTTTCGCTATCGCTGGCGCTTTTGGCCCAGCGGTGCAAGCCGAGGGCAGCGCGAACCCAAACACGCGCCTAGCGTGCGTGGCCGCTCAGCCGGATGCGCCTGTGCGGGTTGTCGCGCCGTGAGCCCGAGCTGGGCCCGGCGCCGCGGCTGCTTCGCGATCCGTTGTCGGGGCGGTCACTCACCTGCCCTTTGGAGGGGCTGGGTTCGGGCCTGTGGTGGTGCAGGCTGTCTTCGGTGTGTTTCATGGGGTCTCCTAGGCTTGCCGGGTTGCGCGCGGCCGGGAAACCACCCGCCCGTCAACCGGCTGTGCAGCACCACCTCCACAGATCAGAGGCAGGGCATGCTGTACTTCAATTCACTTTAGGAGCCGCACCCTGCGCCGCTTGTAGGCATTGCCTGCCGATGACGTAGGAAAGGGCCTACAAGCGGGCCGCGCCGAAATTCCCTCAAGCTGCTTTCTTAAGGAAAATCGGGCCCCAGCCCTTGTGGCACTTAGGCAAGTAGCTATCAAATCGATAGCACTGCCGGTTATTCAGCCACGGCGGCTGCAGGGGCCACAGCCGCCGCGGCCCGCGCCGGAGAGAGCACATGCTCGGGCCGCACGCCCACACCCACCAGATAGGCGGGCAGCGCCTGCAGCAACGGAAAACGCTGCATCAGCTTCAGGGGCCAGGGCAGCGCCATGGGCGGCGCGTCGGTGCCCCGGCCTGCCAGCACCGGGCTGAGCACCCGGTTCTGGATCGCGACCTGCGCGGCCTGCGTGAGGCGGGTCGGGAACAGCCGGCGCTTTTCGACCTGCGCCAGCAGGGGCGTGAAGTCTGCCCTGCCCATCCGCGCATCCGCCAGCGCCGCGGCCAGGATGTTCGCCGCCGCCACCGCGTCCTGCACCGCCAGGTTGATGCCGACACCACCCACCGGTGACATGGCGTGCGCCGCATCGCCGATACACAAAAGGCCGGGCTTGTACCAGCGCTCCAACCGGTCGACCGTCACGCTGAGCAGCTTGATGTCGTCCCAGCTGGCCAGGATGCCGATGCGCCCCGCAAAGAGCGGCGCCACCTTCACCATGTCGGCCCTGAAAGCCTGCAGCCCGCGCGCGCGTACCTCCTCGATACCGCCTTTGGGAATCACATAGGCGCATTGCCAGTAAGTGCCGCGGTCAATCATCGCCAGGAAGATGCCGGTGGTGATGCGCCCGCCCGTGGTGGACGGGTCGCCGGGCTCCTTGGGCAGCCGCACCCACAGCACGTCGATCGGGGCGCCGAGGTCTCGTACAACGAGGCCTGCCGCGCTGCGCACTGTCGAGCGGCGGCCGTCTGCGCCGATGACCAGATCGGCCATGACCTGCAGGGGACCGCCGGGGGTCGTGACTTGCACCCCTGTCACGGTATCGCCCTCCTGCATCACGCCGGTGACTTCAGCGTTCTGGATCAGGCGAAAACCCGGGTAGCGCCCGGCCTCGTCGCGCACGAAATCCAGGAACTCCCACTGGGGCATCATCGCGATGAATTTGCAGCGGATGCCCAGGCGTTTGAAGTTGGCCAGAAGCACCTCGGTGTTGCCCACCACGGCTCGCAGCTCGCTCACCTCGTCGTGCGGGCGCGCCAGGAATTTGTCGAGCAGGCCGAGTTCATGGATCACCTGCAGCGTCGACGGGTGCACCGTGTCGCCGCGAAAGTCGCGCAGGAAGTCGGCGTGTTTTTCCAGTACCAGCACTTCGACGCCGGCGCGCGCCAGCAGCAGGCCCAGCATCATGCCGGCCGGGCCGCCGCCTGCGATGCAGCAGCGAACGTTGATTACTTCGGCCATGGCGCCTTCCTCGGGGTGTTGGGGCCCCTGACCATATCCAGCCTTGCAGGCCGATGCAAGCCTTCGGGCACCAAGGCGATGCGGACCCCAAGGCCGGTTTCGGGCGTTACACGGGTTGCGGCTGCGTGGAGGTGCCGCTTTTTCGCCTATTTCAGCGTCATTGGCATGGGCGTTGTCTGCACTTCACCCGGGTCCGGGGGGGTGTCCAGGGGCGGGAGAGGTTCGGGTGGCGGTACGTTGGGGTTGGTGGCCATGGCTAGGTCCGGTTTTTTTGAGTCATCGGCGCGACCGCCGGGAGACCTGGGCGCCTGCGGGGTGCCGACGTTGTCAGGCAGGTCGCGGATCATGGCCTCACCTTTTTCATCCCGGCCGTCAGACGGCAGGTCATCTTCCAGCGTGGGTTCGGGCTCGTCATTGCCCGGCCGCTTGGGCTTGCCCGGCGTCACAGGCCCACCACCATGAGCGGCAGGTCATGCGTCGCCAGTGCGGCAGCAGCGGCCATGCTGGCAAAGACGGTGACGAAAAAAGCGATGTACGCCGCAGCGCGGGGGCGGCGAAAGCTGAACGGCTTGCGCTGGGGCGCCTCACGCGCCATATCGGCGCTGACGTCATAGGCGGAGGGACGGAAAGCGCTGGAAACCGTGCTGGAGTCTGAGTGGAAGTTCATGGCGGGCCTGCCTTTTTTGCCTTTTGCACACTGTTTGCACAATGGAACGTGGCATCGGTGGATGCTTGGCCCTATCTTCTTGCGCCGCCGGAAACCCGCCTATAGGTGGCCAGCGCCTGTCGTTGTCAGGCACCGTCTGACAGCAGCCGCTTTACGGCTTGCCGCTCAATGGTGGTGCGCCATGCCGCTGATCAGCGTGACCAGGCCGATGCCGATGGCCAGCCAGGCGATTTGCGCAATGGTTTCGCGGGCGGTGACGCGTTTTTGCAGCTGGGGGATCAAATCGGCCAGTGCCACATAAATAAAACTGCTGGACGCCATGATCAGGAAAAACGGCAGGTAGTCATACAGCTGGTCGACCAGCGCATAACCCACCACCCCGCCCAGCGCGGTGACGGCGCCGGCCAGCGACACCTTGACGAGGGCGGCGCGCCGGTTGTTGGAGGTCTGGCGCAGCACGACCAGGTCGCCCATGTGGTGGGGCACCTCGTGCACCAGCACCGCCAGCGCGGCCACCACGCCCAGCCGCAAATCAGCCATAAAGGCCGACGCGATCAGGATGCCGTCGCCAAACGCGTGCACGCTGTCGCCGGCCAGCACGGCCCAGCCGCCGGTGCGCGGCTCGCCATGGTCGTGCGCATGGTCATGCCCGTGGTGGCTGTGCGCGGCATGGACGTGGCCGGTGTGGTCATGCTGGGCATGGGCCGCCGCTTCAGGGCCGTGGTGCCCGCCGCCGTGGTGCTCATGCCCGTGGTGCCAGAGCTCGGCCTTGTCGAGCAGGAAGAAAAACACCAGCCCCACCAGCAAGGTGGCAAACAGCTCTTTCGCGCCGGCCTGGCTCTCAAAGGCCTCGGGCAGCAAATGCATAAAAGCCGTGGCCAGCAATGCGCCGGCAGCCAGGCTGAGCATGTGCTGGGTGTAGCGGGCCAGCACACCAAAGCTGAGCAGCGCCGCCAGCCACACGCTGCCGATGCCGGCGGCCAGGGTTCCCACCAGGATTGCTATCAAAGTCATAGCTGCTAACACTCGTATTTATTGGGCTGGAGCCCGAAATCATTCACAACCACCCATGGAGGTTACACCACAGACGACAAAACCCCGGGCGTGGCATCCAATGCCTGCGGCCGGGGTTCTATTTATCTTATCAAGCGTGTCAAGTGGTTAGCCCCACGGTCGTTCGCTTCGCGTAACTCCCTGCCCCCCGAGGGGGCCGCCCTACGGCCCGGCAAAGCCGAAAAACTGGCACACCCCTATCGGACTCACTGCGTGTAGCCCTTTTCCCCTTGCAGGGGACTGCGCCTGCGGCCTGGCAAAGCCAGTTCTGCGGCGCATGCTGGTTTAAGAGTTCTTTGGGCGGGACCAGCGCGGCCATCATGAAAAAAGCCGCCAGCCCTTTCGGGCCTGGCGGCTTGCAGCCTGCTGGGGGGGTCAGGCTACGCCATGACTCTTGAACCATTCCAAAGCGCGCTTGAAGCCGTCTTCTGCCGCATCCTTGCGGTAGCTCGGGCGGTAGTCGGCGTGGAAGGCGTGGGGGGCTTGCGGGTAGACGACGAACTCGGAGGCGGCTGCCGCCTTGTTGCCTTTGGCGGCGGCTTCGGCCAGGGCGTCTTTCATCTGGTTGACGGTGGTCAGCGGGATGCCGCCGTCCTGCCCGCCGTAAAGGCCGAGCACGGGCGCCTGCAAATTGGCGGCCAGGTCGAGCGGGTGTTTGGGCGTGAGGGCCGACGACTGGCCGACCAGTCGGCCGTACCAAGCCACGCCGGCCTTGACGTTCTTGCTTTGCTCGGCATACAGCCAGGTGATGCGGCCGCCCCAGCAGAAACCGGTGATGCCCACCTTTTTGGCATCTCCGCCGTTAGCGGCTGCCCACTTCACGGCGCCGTCCAGGTCGGCCATGACTTGCGCGTCGGGCACTTTGGAGACGACTTCGGCCTGGAGTTTGGCCATTTCGTTGTATTTGCTGGGGTCGCCCTGGCGCGCATAGAGCTCGGGGGCAATCGCCAGGTAGCCGGCTTTGGCGAAGCGCCGCGCCGTGTCGGCGATGTATTCGTGCACGCCAAAAATTTCCTGGATCACCAGCACCACGGGCAGATTGGTCTTGCCGGCGGGCGCCGCAAAGAAGGCGGGCACCTTGAAGCCGTTGACTTCGTACGTGGTTTCGCCGGTCTTCAGGCCGTCCGACGAGGTCTTGATCGCCGTTTGCGCCATGATGGGCATGGCGGTGGCGGCATAGCCGACGCCGAGGGCCGTTTTGAGCGCGGTGCGGCGGGTGGCGCCGGCTTCGGTGGATTGCCCGGGCAACAGGGCATCAAAGTCTTTTTTCTGGTCGTGGTCAAGCATGGCGGTTCCTCAGTTGATTGTTGGAAGGTCAAAAGGCAAAGAAAGCAAGCTGTCGGAGTCTATGCGGCCCCGGAAGTTCTTGCCACCGCGGGGCGATGACACGGGTGTTTTCCCTTGCCCCGCCCCTGCCCGCCCTTGCCCGCCCTTCCCCACCCCGTCTTAAACGATCTTGACGCTGAGCTCCGGCAGGCCGTCGATATGGCATTCGATGACATCGCCCTTGACCACCGGGCCGACGTTTTCGGGCGTGCCCGAATAAATGATGTCGCCGGGGAAGAGCTCAAACGCTTCGGACAGCTTGGAGATCTGCTCGGCAACCGACCAGATCATGTGGTTGAGCGTGGCGTTCTGTTTGACCTGGCCGTTGACCTTGAGCCAGATGGCGCCCTTGGTGTAGTGGCCGGTCTGCGCCACTTTGTGGATGGGGCCGATGGGCGCGGAGCGGTCAAAGCTTTTGCCGATCTCCCAGGGCTTTTTCTGGTCGCCCATGCCGCGCTGCAGGTCGCGTCGCGTCATGTCCAGGCCCAGCGCGTAGCCGTAGACGAGGTCCAGCGCCTTGTCCATCGGGATGTTGCGCCCGCCTTTGGAGAGCGCCGCCACGAGCTCGACCTCGTAGTGGTAGTTCTTCGTCAACGTGGGATAAGGATGGTCGGCCACCTTGCCGGGCGGGACGACCTGGATGGCGTCCGTCGGCTTCTGGAAGAAGAAAGGCGGCTCGCGCGTCGGGTCCGAGCCCATCTCGATCGCATGGGCGGCGTAGTTGCGGCCTATGCAATAAATGCGGCGCACCGGAAACATCTCGGCGCTGCCGGCAATCGGCACATAGGTTTCGGCCA
The DNA here is from genome assembly GCF_003711205.1 of Polaromonas sp. SP1. Classification (NCBI taxonomy): domain Bacteria; kingdom Pseudomonadati; phylum Pseudomonadota; class Betaproteobacteria; order Burkholderiales; family Comamonadaceae; genus Polaromonas; species Polaromonas sp. SP1. Next base: position 88,723 of record NZ_CP031013.1, read on the forward strand.
CGGTGAAAGGCGTGGCCGGCGCATTGGCCGCCGTGCCGGGTGTGGCGCAGCCCGCGACGGCGCCTGCCGCCATCAAGGCACCGGTTTGCAGAATTCCGCGTTTGCTCATGTCGGGTTTTGTCATGTGTGTCTCCTGAAGTTGTGAATGAAGCTGGAGCTTGTTGTCAGCGTTTTTTTCTCCAACCATCGAGCTTAGGTCGCACACACCCGGCTCAGGCAGACGCAATTACGCATTTACCGGACGATTCAATGCAACGCGGCTGCGTTGCAGCAGCGGCGTGTTCAGGCTGTGCCGGAAATCTTCGCGCGCACGCTGTCGCGAAAAGCTTTCGGCGTCTGGCCAAAACGCTGGCGGAAGCGCCGCGCAAAGTAGGCCTCGTCGGCAAAGCCCGAGGCATGCGCAATGCTGGCAATGCGCTGGCTGCTATGGGCCAGTTGCTCTTGCGCAAACTCCAGGCGCCGCTCGGTCACCAGGTCGGTGAAGGTTTTGCCGGTTTCCTTCTTTAAAAGGTGCGCCAGGTAATTGGGCGAGAGGAAAGCGGCGGCCGCCGCATCGGCCAGCGTGACTTCACCGGCCAGGTGCTCGCGGATGTAGCGCACCGCGCGCTGCAGGCTGGCGCGGCGGCTGCCCTGCTGCGCCTGGCTGGCGGAAAAGCGCAGCAGGTCGGCTTCGTATTTGCGGCACACCCGGCCGATGAGCTGCAGCATCAGGCCGCGGATGATTTCGATGGAGCCGAAACGCCGGTTGGCATTTTCAGACGCAAGCTTTTCGAGCAGCACCTCGACATCTGGCAGCTCGGCTTCCGAAAAATAAAAGTCGGTGTGTTCCTGGAAAAGAAAGGGCGCCAGCTCGGGCGCACGGGTCAGCGGCACATCTTCCAGGTCCAGCGGGTCCACATCCAGGCCGGGCCGCAAAAACTGCTGCGACATATTGATGATGACGTAGCGCGAGCCCTCGGGGTGCGGGATCACGTGGACGCGGTAGGGCAGGATGAAACTGAGGTAGCCGCGGCGGAAGGGGCGCACCGTGCCGGCGACGTTCTGCTCGGTGTCGCCCTGCAGGCTGATCTGGATCTGGAAGTATTCATGCCGGTGCGGGCGCACCAGCGGCGGCCGCACCAGCTGGGAGCGGATGTCGAAGTCGAGGTGGTCGGCCCGCTCGGACATGCCGTAGGTCTTGATGCTGCTGGTGTCTGTCATGCGGCGTATTTTCGGCGCTGGCGGTGGGGGGCGCATCGGTACAAAGCCTTCCGGAGCCTTCAAAAACCCGTCGAGTCCGGTTCGAAGTTATTTTTAATTTCTGTCTTGACAGAAATTAACGAAAGCGTATATTCGGATGCATGGAACTCAGCACCGTCGCCCGCAAATTTGTCGTCCACTGGGGAGAAATGGGCACCGCCTGGGGCGTCAACCGCACCGTCTCGCAAATCCACGCCCTGCTCTTCTTTCACGGCCGGCCCCTGCACGCCGAAGAAATCGCCGACACCCTGACGGTGGCCCGCTCCAATGTGAGCACCAGCCTCAAGGAGTTGCTCAACTGGAACCTCATCCGCACCACCCAGGTGCTGGGCGACCGCCGCGACTATTACGAAACCTCGCTCGACGTGTGGGAGCTGTTTCGCACCGTGGTGCGCGAGCGCAAGGAGCGCGAGTTCGACCCCACTGTGCGCATGTTGCAAGGCCTGGTGAAGGAAGAAGGCTTTGAGGCCGAATCCGCCGACGCGCAAGACCGCGTGCGTGAAACCTTGCGCCTGATGGAGTCGCTGGGCCTGTGGGCCGACGAAATGCTGCGGCTGTCGCCCACCACGCTCGAGAAAGTCCTGCGCATGGGCGCCAGCGTGCAGAAGTTTGTGCGCGGCGACAGCGACGCCAAGCCCATGGACCCTTCCGAACTTTTGCCGCCCACTTTTTGATGGTAAGAACCCGGCCAGCTTTGGCCCTTTTTTTGACTATTAATTTCTGTTTGTACTGAAATTTCTAAAGGAGAGAAATATGAGCAGCCTTTACACCCCAATCCGCAGCGTGCCGGACCTCGGCAACACCCGCTACGACAGCTTCAAGGCGGGGCTGGATCCCACGGTCTACCCGCTGACCCTGTTTTATGAATCCGCCTGCCCGCTCTGCAATGCCGAGATGAGCAACCTCATGCTGCGCGACACCGAAGGCCACCTGCGCTTTGCCGATGTCTCGGCGCCGGATTTCACCGATGTGCCTGCCGGCGCCACGATGCAGGACCTGCTGGCGCTGATCCATGCACGCACCGCCGATGGCCGCGTGCTCAAGGGCGTGGAAGTGTTCCGGCTGGCCTATGAGGCCGTCGGCCTGGGCTGGGTCAGCGCCGCCATGCGCATGCCGCTGCTGCGTCCGCTCGCCGAATGGGGCTACCCGGTGCTGGCGCGCAACCGCCACCGCATCCCGCGCGGCCTGGTACGCCTGCTGTTCGAAGGCGCTGTTCGGCGCGCGGCCGAGCGCTCTGCCCTGGCGCGCTGCGATGCCGGAAGCTGCTCACGTTAACCCCGTAAAACGAAAGGAACCATCATGAGTGCCAAGCTGTTTTTTGTCTCCCTGCTGATTGCACTGGTCGGCCCGGTCATCGCGATCTCCTATCTCAAGCCCATCCTCTACAAAGTGCTGCGCATGCTCTGCGACGCCGACGGTGGCGCCGAGTTCTGGATACGCTGCGCCTACCTGCTGGCGGTGTCGGGCACCTTGCTGCTGATGCTGAGCTTCGGCGAATTCAACGAACACAGCAGCGTCGTCGATACGGTGCGCCGCTCGCTGTGGCTGGTGCTGGCGGGCGTGTTTGTCACCGTGGCGATCATCTCGCGCAATGTGTGGACGCAGGTGCGGCAGTGGCTGGCCGCGAAAGAGCTGGCCGCCCATGTGCAGGACGCCCGCATCGCCAAACCCGTAGCCGATGAATCCTCCACCGCCGGCTGGCCCGCCTGAAGAGGCGCATGAACGGAGAACCACCATGATCACCGCAACACCTGCCGCTTCTCGCGCCACCACCCAGCCCGCCCCAGGCAACGAGGCACGGCTGGCGGACATCAGGTCTTATTACAACGCCGTGGCCGACGACTACCGCGCCTGGAGCCCCGGCATGAACATGCACTTCGGCTATTGGTCCTGGAAGGTCAACCCGCTGGGCCGCGAAGCCATGCTGGAGCGCATGAACCTCGAAGTGCTGCACCGGCTCAACCTGCCGGCCAGCGGAGCGGCCCGGCTGGCCGACCTCGGCTGCGGCGCCGGTGCCACAGCGCGAGCCATCGTGAAAGCCCGCAAGCACAGCACGGTGGACGCCGTCACGCTGGTGGCGCGGCAAATCGTCCAGGGCGCCCAGCTCAACCAGGCCGCAGCCTTGCCCAACCAGGTCCGCTTTCACCTCGCCGACTATGTGGACACCGGCCTGCGCACGGGTGCCTACGACGGCGTCTACGCGCTGGAAAGCGCCTGCCATGCGCCTGGAGCTGACAAACGCGCCTTGGTGCGCGAGGCAGCCCGCCTGCTGCGCCCGGGCGGCACGCTGGTGATCGCCGACGCCTTGCGGCGCAACAACAAGCCTTTGCCGGCGTTCATGGCGCGCATCTACCGGCTTTGGTGCCATCACTGGGCGGTGAACGAGTTGGCCGAAAAAGAAGCGCTGCACGCCGCCCTGGCCAGCCAGGGATTCACAGACATCCGGTTTCAGGACATCAGCCTGCGGCTGGCGCCCAGCGCCTTGCAGATTCCGCTGTTTGCCACGCGTTTTGCCCTGCGTGAACTCTGGCGCGCCCGCTTTCGCCTGTCGCCGCTGCGCCGCGGCCACATCGTGGCGTCGTATGCGGCCTTTCTTCTCGGCATGTGGTTGCCGGGTTTCGGCTACTACATGGTCACCGCACGCAAGCCCGCTGCCACCACGTGATCAGTGCGCCTTGTCCCAGTTCGGCCCCACGCCGATCTCGGCGAGCAGAGGCACTTTGAGATCGGCAACCCCCGCCATCAGGCGCGGAATCTCGGTGCGAACCCATTCGACTTCGGATTCGGGCACTTCGAACACCAGTTCATCGTGCACCTGCATGATCATTTTGGTGGCGCGCTTTTCTGCATCCAGCACTTCCTGCACCTTGTTCATGCTGAGCTTGATCAGGTCGGCCGCCGTGCCCTGCATGGGCGCGTTGATGGCCTGGCGCTCGGCCGCTTTTTTGCGTGGACCGTTGCCGCCGTTGATCTCTGACAGGTAGAGGCGCCGCCCGAAGACGGTCTCCACAAAATGGTTTTCCTGGGCGAAGACCACGGTCTGGTCCATGTAGTTCTTCACGCCCGGATAACGCTGGAAATATTTGTCGATATAGGCCGCCGCCGCCTTGGTTTCAATGCCGAGGTTGCGCGCCAGGCCAAAGCTGCTCATGCCGTAGATCAGGCCGAAGTTGATGACCTTGGCGTAGCGGCGCTGCTCGCTGCTGACCTGGTCAACCGGCACGCCGAACACTTCGGCGGCGGTGGCGCGGTGCACGTCCAGCCCGTTGGTGAAGGCGCTGAGCAGCGCTTCGTCGCCGCTGATGTGCGCCATGATACGCAGCTCGATCTGTGAATAGTCGGCGCTGGCGATGACGCTGCCCGCGGGCGCCACGAAGGCCTCGCGCACGCGCCGGCCTTCCACCGTGCGGATCGGGATGTTTTGCAGGTTGGGGTCGTTGCTCGACAGCCGCCCGGTGACCGCGACGGCCTGCGCATAGTGCGTGTGCACCCGGCCTGTCCGCGGGTCGGCCAGCTGCGCCAGCTTGTCGGTGTAGGTGCCCTTGAGCTTGCTGAGCGAGCGGTGCTCCAGCAGCTTGGCGGGTAGCGGGTAATCTTCGGCGAGTTTTTCAAGCACTTCTTCGTCGGTGCTGCGCGCGCCGCTCGGGGTTTTCTTGATGACGGGCATACCCAGCTTGTCAAAGAAAATCTCGCCGAGCTGTTTGGGGCTGCCCAGGTTGAAGGGCTGGCCTGCGATCTCATACGCCTCGGTTTCGAGCTGGATGATGCGCTGGCCCAGCTCGTGGCTTTGCGCGGCCAGCGTGGGCGCATCGATCAGCACGCCGTTGCGCTCGATCCGGTAGAGGGTTTCGCTGCTCTCCATCTCCAGTTGGTAGATGAAGCGCAGCTTCTCGTTGGCCTGCAGCTGCGGCCAGAGCACGCGGTGCACGTCCAGCGTCTGGTCGGAGTCTTCACACGAATACTCCGCGGCCTTGGCGATGTCGACCTGGCTGAACTTGATCTGGTGCGCGCCCTTGCCGCACAGGTCTTCGTAGTTGATGCCGCTGCGTCCCACGTGCCGTTCGGCCAGGCTGGCCAGGCCGTGCGGCTTGGTCACTTCCAGCACGTAGCTTTGCAGCATCGTGTCGTGGGCATAACCCTGCACTTCGATGCCGTGATTGGCGAACACATGGCGGTCGTACTTGACGTGCTGGCCCAGCTTTGCTTTGGCGGGGTTTTCCAGCCAGGGTTTGAGGCGCGCCAGCACCTCGTCGCGCGGCAATTGCGCGGGCGCGTCGGGGTAGTCGTGCGTGAGCGGAATGTAGGCGGCTTCGCCGGGCGTGACGCTGAAACTCAGGCCGACGATTTCAGCCCGCATTTCGTCGAGCGAGGTGGTTTCGGTGTCCAGCGCTACCAGCTCGGCTGCTTCAATCTTTGCCAGCCAGGCATCGAAAGCTTCCCAGGTGAAGATGGTGTCGTACCTCAAATTGGTGGTGCGCTCGGCCAGCGGGGCCTGCGGTGCAGCGGCCGGCTCGTCAAACAGCCCCGGTGCATCCGGGTTGGCGACAGCAGCTTTGGCCGCAGGCTTGGCGTGGCGCCCTTGGGGGCCGCCAATCAACTCGGGCGGGGTTGTTTCGATCTCGATTTGTTTGACCAGACCCTTGAAGCCGTATTTTTCGTAGAAGGCCTTCAAGGCGTCCGTCTGCTGGGCGCCCATGGAAATCGCGTCCAGGGCAGGCAGGCCGGCAATGTATTCCACGAGGTCGCAGTCTTTTTTGATGGTCAGCAACTCGCGGCCCTTGGGCAGCCAGTCGAGCGACTGGCGCAGGTTGTCGCCGACCACGCCCTTGATGTCGCCAGCCCTGGCCACCAGCGCGTCCAGCGAGCCGTATTCAAGCAGCCATTTCACGGCCGTCTTCGGGCCGACCTTGGGCACGCCGGGCACATTGTCGACCGCGTCGCCGACCAGAGTCTGGTAATCCACCATCAGCCGCGGCGGCACGCCGAACTCCGCTTCGACCCCGGCCATATCGCGCCGGCGGTCGTTCATGGTGTCGATGACGGTGATGTTTTCATCGACCAGCTGGCTCAAGTCCTTGTCGCCGCTGGAGATGATGACTTCAATGCCCTGCTGCGAGGCCATGCAGGCCAGCGTGCCGATCACGTCGTCGGCCTCGACGCCCGGCACGTCCAGCACCGTCCAGCCCAGCAGGCGCACCACCTCATGGATGGGCTCGACCTGGCTGCGCAGGTCGTCGGGCATGGGGGAGCGCTGGGCCTTGTATTCAGGGTAAAGCGCATCGCGGAACGTCGGGCCCTTGGCGTCGAACACGCAGGCCGCGTAGTCGGCACGCACATCCTTGCGCAGCTTTTGCATCATGTTGACCATGCCGCGGATGGCGCCCGTGGCGGGGCTGGCCGGGTCGCCCGGGTTGGCGCGCAGGTCGGGCATGGCGTGGAAGGCGCGGTACAGGTAGCTGGAGCCGTCCACCAGGAGAAGCGTTTTTTTGTCGGTACTCATGGGCCTGATTGTCAGGGATATCGGGCGGGGCCGGCCTGCCGCGCGGGCAAGGCCCGCAAGCCGCCGGAAACAGCAGGGAAAGAGCGAAGAAGAGGGGTTTTGGCCTACAGGCACAGGCTTTGTCGGGCCCGCCCTGCAAGCCTACAATGCAGGCATGAACCACGCTATCCGCCCCCTTATTGCCGCTGCTTTTGCAGCGTTGCCGCTGGCTGCGGCCCTGGCCCAGGCGCCTGCGCAAAACGCCGCGCCTCCTGCGCCGGCAGAGGCCCAGGCGCCAGCGCCGGCAAGCCGCCCCGACAAGGCAATCCAGCGCATCCGCACCGAAGATGCCGGCACGCGCATCGACGAGCTGCGTGTGGGCGGCGAAACCCAGCAAATCACGGTGCAACCGAAAACCGGCGGCGCGGCCTATGAAGTCAAGCCCGCGGAAGGCGCCAGGGGCGCCGCACCGGCAGCCGCCAACAGCGACACCAACGGCTCGCGCGTCTGGAACGTGCTGAAGTTCTGATTTTCCGTCTCCATCCTCCACAGCATTCCAGGGTTCAGTTTCAGGCATGGCCGTATACACCGAAGTCTCGTTTGACGAGGCTGCAGCGTTCTTGAACGCCCTGAATCTGGGGCAGCTGCAAAACATCAAGGGTGCCGCCGGCGGCATCGAAAACACCAACTACTTTGTCGACACCGACCGGGGTGAGTACGTGCTGACGCTGTTCGAGCGCCTGACGTTCGAGCAGTTGCCGTTTTACCTGCACCTGATGCAGCACCTGGCGGCGCACGGCATCCCGGTGCCCGACCCGGCGGGCGACAAAAAAGGAAGCATCCTGCACCAGCTCAAGGGCAAGCCCGCCTCGGTCGTCAGCAAGCTGCGCGGCCACAGTGAGCTGGCCCCTGCCGCCGATCACTGCGCCAGTGTGGGCGAAGCGCTGGCGCGCATGCACCTGGCCGGCCTCGACTACCCGCGCCGCCAGCCCAACCTGCGCGGCCTGGAGTGGTGGAACGAGACCGTGCCTGTCGTGTTGCCGCACATCACGGCAGAGCAAGGCAGCCTGATCCTCGGCGAGCTGGCCTACCAGAACCACATCGCGGCCTCTTCGGCCTGCCAGAGCCTGCCGCGCGGCGTGGTGCACGCCGACCTCTTTCGCGACAATGTCATGTTCGAGGACGGCAAGCTCACAGGTTTTTTTGATTTTTACTTCGCCGGTTGCGACACCTTTTTGTTCGACATCGGCGTGTGCCTGAACGACTGGTGCATAGACCTGGCCACCGGCGCCGCGGATGAAGCCCGCTCCGTGGCCTTCATGCAGGCCTACCAAGGTGTGCGCCCACTGACCGCGCAGGAGCGCCAGCTGCTGCCCGCCATGCAGCGCGCCGGCGCCCTGCGGTTCTGGCTGTCGCGCCTGTGGGACTTCCATTTGCCGCGCGAAGCCGCCGTGCTCAAGGCGCACGACCCCAGTCATTTCGAGCGTGTCCTGCGCCAGCGGCTGGCGCGGCCTTACGTTTTGTAGCCCTGCCCGGCAGGGCTGTTCACCGGCCGGGCACGACGCCTGGCCGCTTTAAGGCACACTGCCCCCTGCAAGCCCCGCCCGGCTCCGCCCGGCAACCCCTTCCCCGCGAACACCATGAAACTCAATATCGTTCCCGCCAGCACCGGCATGACCTGGGTCAGGCTGGGCATCAAGACCTTTATGCAGCAGCCCCTGGCCATGTCGGGGCTGTTCTTCCTGTACATGGCGGCAGGAACGCTGCTGTCGTTTCTGCCGGTCATCGGCCTGATCCTTGCGCTGATGATCGTGCCGGCCGCCACCCTGGGCCTGATGGCCGCCACACAGGAGGCCGAGAAGGGCAAGTTCCCCATGCCCACGGTGCTGCTGAGCGCCTTTCGTGCGGGCCGCCAGCGGGTGCGCGCCATGCTGGTGCTGGGCGGGCTCTATGCCGCCGCCTGCCTGCTGATCACGCTGGCCGTGCCCTTACTGGTGGGCAGTGCGCCGCAACCGGCCGCCGAAGCGGGCCGTGAGGCCATGCTGACGCCCCAGTTCCAGCTGACCATGCTGGTCACCATGCTGTTTTACCTGCCCATCTCGCTGCTCTTCTGGCATGCGCCGGCGCTGGTCCACTGGCACGGCATCTCGCCGGTCAAGAGCCTGTTCTTCAGCCTGGTCGCCTGCTTTCGCAATGTCGGCGCCTTCCTGGTGTTCGGGCTGGGCTGGTTCACCGTGTTCCTCTGCATCGGCATCGTGATCAGCGTGGTGTCGGGGCTGCTGGGCAGCGCCGAATTCATGGCGGCCGCCATGATGCCGCTCGTTTTGCTCATGGCGGCCATGTTTTCCACCTCGATTTACTTCACGTTTCGTGATAGCTTCGTGGCCACGCCCCCCGGCGATTCACCGGGAAGCGATGAGGACGCCAATCCCACCAACGACAATCCCTGACGACCCCACCGTTAGCCCAGGAGATCCTTCATGACCCAGCACCAGTTGCAAGGCCGTAGCGAAAAAGAGATTTTGTGGTTTCAAAGGCGTGACACGCTCAAGGCCGCAGCGGCCTGGGTCGCCATGGGCGGGCTGCCCGCCGCCATGGCCCAGCAGCGCAGCAACGTTGTCGAGCTCATCGGCGATGCCCTGCTCAATGGCACAAGACTTTTGCCCGGACAAACGATCCAGACCGGCGATCAGATCCAGACCGGGCCGGGCGCCAGGCTGGTGTTTGCCATGGGCAATTCATCTTTCCTGGTGCGGCAAAACACGATTACCACCGTAGAGCGCGGCACCACGCTGAGCGCCGTCAGCCTGCTGCGCATCGTCACGGGCGCCGTGGCCAGCGTGTGGAACAAAGGCAGCAGCCGCTCCATCATCACGCCAACGCTCACCGCCGGCATACGCGGCACCGGGGTCTATACCGAAGTGCTGCCCCAGCAGGACGGCAGAACCTATTTCTGCAATTGTTATGGCACTGTCGATGTCGAAGCCGGCGGCAACAAGATAGCCTCGCAATCCAATTACCACCAATCGTTCTGGGCTGAAGCGACGGCACAAGGCGGCGCGCTCTTGCGGCCCGCAGGCTTCCTCAACCACACCGACGAAGAGCTTGAGTTTCTTGCCAACCTGATCAACCAGCGCACCTACTGGCAAATCGCCGGCCGCAAGGGCACGCCTGACGGTAAAGGCACGATGGGGTATTAACCCTCCCACCCCCGCCCAGGCTCACTTCGTGTAGCCTGTACCCCCCTCAGGGGGCGGTGCCTGCAGCCCGGCAAAGCCGGTTCCGCGGCTGCCCGCTGGTGAATACCCCGCTAGTTGCCCTGAACTCTTCAAGCCAGCATGAGCCGCGGGACTGGCTTTGCCAGACCGCAGGCGGGCGGCCCCCTCGGGAAGCAGGGAGCTACACGAAGTGAGCGACCGTGGGGGCCTTAATTTCTGCGAACTTCGAGGATTTCGTACTCCATCGCTTCCTCGTAGGTCTTGGCATCACTGAGTGCCAGGTGCAGCAGTATCTTCGGTGCATGGGCCTTGATGACACGGTGCATCAAGACGCCGACGACCACCATCGGCAGCCCCACCCACAGATAGCCGTACATGGAAAGCACCACGCCGACGCCCAGCAGCGGCAGTGAAATGCCCACCACAAAGAGGCGGTGCTTGACGTATTTCTGCGCACGCTCCGGGTTGACGATCACGCGGAAGCGGCCGTGCGGCAGGCCGGTTTTGAATTCCTGGTGTGGCACGTAAATCGCTGAATTGCCGTCGGCGTTTTCAGCGCCTTCGGTGCTCTCATTGGTTCTTCCGTTTTCGATTCCGGTTCCGGAATTTGTCTCTGTCATTTTTTTCTCGCCAGGTTGGATTCAACAAAACGCCTCAGGCGGCGCGGCCCTACACCACTGTCAGCTTCGCCACACTCAGGGCCAGCCACTTCACCCCGTGGCGCGTGAAGTTGATCTGCGCACGGGCATCGTCGCCGCTGCCTTCGAGCATCATCACCTTGCCTTCACCAAACTTGGCATGGAACACTTCCATGCCGCTTTTCAGGCCATGCGAAGGCGCATTCTTTTGCGGCGGCACCGGCGGGCTGGCAAAGCGCTCGGTTGCGCCGGATTTTGAAGAAAAAACGCTGCTGGCCCAATCCCTGCGCCCACCTTCTGCTCCTGAATTGCTAGCACCACCCCAGTTGCCCGAGCCCATGCCCGACGCAAAACCCTGGTTCTTCGGCGTGATCCATTTGAGGGCGGCTTCCGGCAGCTCGTCAAAAAAGCGGCTCTTGAGGTTGTAGCGCGTCTGGCCGTGCAGCATGCGCGTTTGCGAATAGCTGAGGTACAGGCGCTTGCGCGCGCGTGTGATCGCCACATACATCAGGCGGCGTTCTTCCTCCAGGCCGTCGCGGTCGCTCATCGAATTTTCGTGCGGGAAGATGCCATCTTCCAGGCCGGTGATGAAGACGCAGTCAAACTCCAGGCCCTTGGACGAATGCACCGTCATGAGCTGCACCGCGTCTTGCCCGGCCTGCGCCTGGTTGTCACCGGACTCCAGCGCGGCATGCGTGAGGAAAGCCGCCAGCGGCGACAGCGTCTCGCCGGTTTCGGTGTCGGGTGCCAGCGCCTCCGGCAACGGCTCGTTCACGAGCGGCGCAGATGCATCCAGCCCCTGGCTGGCCGGCGACTGCGTGAGGCGCGCGCCCAGCTCATCGACCGGCAGCGCCACCGCGTCGCGGCCAAAACCTTCCTGGCTGACGAAGGACTCGGCCGCGTTGACCAGTTCGGCCAGGTTCTCCAGACGGTCCTGGCCTTCTTTTTCAGTTTTGTAGTGCTCTTCCAGCCCGCTGTGCTGCAGCACCAGCTCGATGATCTCGCGCAGACTCAGTTTCAGCGTCTGCTCGCGCAGCACGTCAATCTTGGCCACGAAGGCGCCCAGGTTGGCGCCGGCCTTGCCGCTCACGGCGCTCACGCCGTCGTGCAGCGAGCAGCCCGCGGCGCGCGCGGTGTCCTGCAGCAGCTCAAGGCTGCGCGCGCCGATGCCGCGCGGCGGAAAGTTGACGACGCGCATGAAGCTGGTGTCGTCGTGCGGGTTCTCCAGCAGGCGCAGGTAGGCCAGCGCGTGCTTGATTTCAGCGCGCTCGAAAAAGCGCAGGCCGCCGTACACGCGGTATGGCACACCCGCATTAAAGAGCGCCGTTTCCATCACCCGGCTTTGCGCATTGCTGCGGTACAGCAGCGCGATCTCCTTGCGCTCCGTGCCGTCACGCACCAGTTGCTTGACCTCATCGACAAACCACTGCGCTTCGGCAAAGTCTGTGGGCGACTCATGCACGCGCACCGGCTCGCCGGGGCCGGCCTCGGTGCGCAGGTTTTTGCCCAGGCGCTTGCTGTTGTGGCTGATGAGTTCGTTGGCTGAGTCGAGGATATTGCCGAAGCTGCGGTAGTTGCGCTCCAGCTTGATCTGGTGCGTGACTTCGAACTCGCGCACAAAGTCGGCCATGTTGCCCACGCGCGCGCCGCGAAAGGCATAAATACTCTGGTCGTCGTCGCCCACCGCCACCACCGAGCCGCCGGGCATCGCACCGGCGCCCTGGGTCGCATCGGGCCCCTGCCCGGCCAGCATCTTGATCCAGGCGTACTGCAGCTTGTTGGTGTCCTGGAACTCGTCGATCAGGATATGGCGAAAGCGCCGCTGGTAATGCTCGCGCACCGGCGCGTTGTCGCGCAGCAGTTCATAACTGCGCAGCATGAGCTCGCCGAAATCGACCACGCCTTCGCGCTGGCACTGCTCTTCATAAAGGGCGTAAATCTCGACCTTCTTGCGGCCTTCTTCGTCGCGCACCTGCACATCCTTGGCGCGCAGGCCGTCTTCCTTGTTGCCGGCGATAAACCACATCAGCTGCTTGGGCGGAAAGCGCTCGTCGTCGACGTTGTGCTGCTTGCACAGGCGCTTGATGGCCGAGAGCTGGTCTTGCGTGTCCAGGATCTGGAAGCTCTGCGGCAGGTTGGCCAGCTTGTAGTGCGCGCGCAAAAAGCGGTTGCACAGGCCGTGGAAAGTGCCTATCCACATGCCGCGCACATTCACCGGCAGCATGGCCGACAGGCGCGCCATCATTTCCTTGGCCGCCTTGTTGGTGAAGGTGACGGCCAGGATGCCGCCCGGCGAGACCTGGCCGGTCTGCAGCAGCCAGGCGATGCGCGTCGTCAGCACCCGCGTCTTGCCGGAGCCGGCCCCCGCCAGGATCAGCGCGTGCGTGGCAGGCAAAGTGACAGCGGCGAGTTGCTCCGGGTTAAGATTTTGTAAGAGTGGGGATGTTGGCGCGACTTCTGAGAACATCCCTCATTGTAGAAAGCCCCGATGAAACCATTTGTGCACCGATCTTCAGCCCTGGCGCTTGCGTCGTTAATGCTCGCCCTGGCGCCTGCCGGCTCGGCCTTGGCCCAGTCGTTTTGTTCCAGTGACGGCCAGCCCGCACCTGTTCAGTTGCTGGAGCGATTCATCAACGCCGACTGCGACACCTGCTGGGCCGACCCTGCCACGCCCAAGGCGGCATTCAACCAACTGGCCATTGACTGGGTGCTGCCTGGCAGCAAGGGCGAGGACGCACCGCTGTCGGCCGTGGCCGCCCGCGAAGCACTGGCCCGCCTGGCGGTGCTGGGCAAAAACCCTCCGGCGCAAGCTCTGGCCAATACTTTGCCAGTCACCGGGTTCAAGAGCGTCACGCTTCGCGTCGCGCATGGCCTGCCACTCAGCGGCTACCTGGGCACCTCCATCGAACTCAAACCCATCCCGGCGGCCGCCAAAGGCCGGCAGTGGACGGCCTGGCTGGCTTTGGTCGAAACTCTTCCGGTGGGCACCGAAAACTCGCCGGTAGAGCGAAATTTGATAAGAAACGTGCTCCAAACCACGTGGGACGGGAGCAAGCCGCTATCAAAAGGTGAGCAAAACCGCTTCTTCGACCAGCGCTCCATGAGCATCGCCGAAGGCGCCAACCCCGAGCGGATGCGGGTGGTTGGCTGGGTGGAGAACGGAAAAGGCCGGGTGCAGGCAGCTGCCCAGTCTCGCTGCAGCCCCCCACAAAAATAATTCACGGCATTTAACCCCGTTGCGCGCCATGCCCCGTTCAAGGGTGCATCGCCAACCACCAAGGGGGTTTTTATGCCAAACGTCTTTCAAGGGCTTCAAGGGTTTTCGGGCTTCTCCGGGCGCACCGTCTTCTGGCTCGTCCAGGCGCTCTCCGCCATCAGCTTCAGCGTCCAGGCCCTGGCGCTCAGCCCCCCGCCGCCCATCGCGATCGACAAGTTCGCGCCGCCGCCCGACTGGCGGCCGCCGGTCATTTCTCTCAACAACGCATCTAGCCAACCCATCCAGTTGCGGACGGCTTCGGTAGAAGTCGATCTTTTTGGCGACCAGGCGCAAACCCGTGTGGAGCTGCGCCTGTTCAACCCCAACCCCCGCGTGCTTGAAGGCGAGCTGCAGTTTCCCCTGCAGGAAGGCCAGGTCGTGACAGGCTTCGCGCTGGACGTGAACGGCCGCCTGCGCGACGCCGCTGCAGTACCCAAGGCCAAAGGGCAGGAAATCTTTGAAGACATACGCCGCCGCCGCGTCGACCCCGGGCTGCTGGAGGCCACAGCCGGCAACCAGTACAAGCTGCGCGTCTACCCCATCCCCGCGCAAGGCGAGCGCCGTGTCGTCATCACCCTCAACGAAACCCTGCGGCGCCAGCAGGGCGCCGGCGTGCTGCGGGTGCCGCTGGCGTTTGCATCGGTGGTGGGGCAATTGCAGGTGCGCGTGCGCGCACACGGCGCCAGCCGCCAGGACGTGCAATTGGTTCAAGCCCCCGCAGATGCGCAGCTTGCCGCCAGCGCGGCAGGCACCGAGCTGCATCTGCAGAAAAGCCAGTGGCTGGCGCCCCAAGGCCCGGCGGGCTGGCTGCAGATGGCTGTGCGCCATACCGGCAAACCGCAGGTCATGGTGGGTGAATCCGGCGGCAAACCATTTTTTGCTGCGCAGATGGACTTCCGCGATGAGCTGGTCAAACGACCCACCCCGTCGCACATCGCGCTGGTGTGGGACGCATCGGCTTCGGCGGCTGCGCAAGCACGCGTGCTGCCGGTGCTGGAAGCCTACTTTCGCAAGCTGGACAAGGCCGTCAAGGTGAGCCTGCTGGTTGTGCGCAACACACCCGAGCCGGTGCGCAACTTCACGGTGGCGCCGGGCCGCTTCGGTGAACTGGCCGATGCCTTGCGCGCAGAACCGTTTGACGGCTCCAGCAACTTCGACAAGCTGCCCATTCCCGCCGACGCCGACATGACGGTGATGGTGACGGACGGCTTGACGACGGACGGCAAAAAAACCCTCAACTACCTGCACACGGCGCCCGTCATCGTGATCAACGGCACCGCAGCCGCCGACACCCCGCGCCTGGCGCGGCTGGCCGACCGCACAGGCGGCGCACTGGTGGACGCCACGCTGGTGACGGCCGAAGCCGGCGCGCAAGCCATGCGCATGCACGGCTGGCGCATTGAACGGCTGATCAGCTTGTCGGCGCAAAAACTCGTGACGCCCACGACCAGCGTGCGCCAGGGCCGCATCGCGCTGGCGGGCGAACTGCTGGACACGCAGGCCCGCGTCGACATCGCGCTGGTGCACCCGGACGGACGCAAGCGCACGCTGATGCTGGAGGTCGACGCCAGGGCCGCCGCCGGCCGCTGGCCTGGCCAGCAATGGGCCCAATGGCGCAGCGCCGAGCTTGCGGACAACACGGCACTGCACAGCGCTGAGTTGCAGCGCATCGCGGCAACGCACAGCATCGTCGGTCCCAACAGTTCCCTGATCGTGCTGGAGCTGGCCAGCGACTACGCGCGCTACAACCTTCCGGCGCCGCCCGAGCTGGCCGATGAAGTGGCGCGGCTGGGCCAGCAGCAGATGGCGCAGGCCACGCAGACGCGGCAGGCGCATATCGAGGCGATGGTGAAACAGTTCGACAACAGGCAGCGCTGGTGGGACAAAGACTTCCCCAAAGACGCACCCAAGCGGGCCGAGCCCAAGGCGGAGGTGCACGGCGCCATCGGTGCAATGGGCGCAGCTGCGCCGGCGATGGCGGAGGCCATGGCGTCACCGGCGGTGCGCAAGTCGCAAGCGCCTATGGGTGCACCGGTTCCCGCACCGGCGGCCCCTGTCGCCCCGGCTGCGCTTTCTGCCCGCATGGCCGATGTCGAAAACCGCCAGGCCAAGAACGCACCTGCGGCAGCGCCCTCCCCCACGATCTCCACCATCGCATTGCAAGCCTGGGTGCCCGACGCGCCCTACATGAAGCGCCTGCAAGACGCCAACAAAGCCGAGCTCTACCGCATTTACCTGGACGAACGCACCGCGTATTTGAGCAGCAGCTCTTTCTACATGGACGCCGCCGGCGTGTTCTTTGACCGCGGCCTGCCTGAGCTGGGCCTGCGCGTGCTCTCCAACCTGGCCGAGATGAACCTGGAGAATCGCCAGTTGCTGCGCCTGTACGCCTACCGCCTGGTGCAGGCCAAACGCAACGACCTGGCGATTCCCGTGTTTGAACGCATCAGCGAACTGGCGCCCAATGAACCCCAATCCTGGCGCGACCTGGGCCTGGCGCTGGCGGACAACGGCGAGCCGCAGCGTGCCGTGAATGCCCTGTGGGAAGTGGTGTCGCGCCCCTGGAACGGCCGCTTCGCCGGCATCAACATGATTGCGCTGGCCGAGCTCAACGCGATTGCCGCGCAGGCCACAGCAGCCGCCACAACCGCCGACATGGCGCCGCTGGACATGAGCCGCATCGACAGCCGCCTGCGCCGCAACCTGCCGCTGGCCCTGCGCGTGGTGATGGCCTGGGACAGCGATGACACCGACATCGACATGTGGGTGACAGACCCTAACGGTGAAAAGGCCAGCTATGCCAACCGCCTGACCCGCCAGGGCGGCGCGATGAGCCCGGATGCGACCGGTGGTTACGGGCCTGAAGAGTTCTCACTGAAAACCGCCAAAGCCGGCAAGTACGCCGTGGAGGCGCAGTTCTACGGCCACCGCCAGCAGGTGCTGTCGGCCGGCACCACGGTGATGGTGCGCGTCACCACCGGCTTCGGCACACCGCAGGCGCGCGACGCGTGGACGACCTTGCGGCTTGCACGCGGCCAGGAGACGGTGCGCGTGGCCGAGGTCGACGTTCGTTGATACACGCTGTTCAGCAAGATGCCCGGATGCATATAAAGGCTATACCGCTTTGCAGAAGAAGGCCTGCATGACAAGCGCCTAGAATCAATCACCGGGCCCAAGCAATTGCGCCCGGTTTCTTGTTTCTGCCTTGCTTTTTTGCAAGCGCCCGCAAACAAAGCCGGTCCAGTCCAAGTGCCTTCTGTTTCTTCAACAGTTTTTTCTAAGGCTTGGGAATCATGGAAATCTTCGACTACGACAACATCCTGCTGCTGCCGCGCAAATGCCGCGTGGAAAGCCGCTCGGAATGCGACGCCAGCGCCACGCTGGGCGGGCGCAGCTTTCGCATCCCGGTGGTGCCGGCCAACATGAAGACGGTGATCAACGAGGAGATCTGCGCCTGGATGGCGAAAAACGGCTACTTCTATGTGATGCACCGCTTTGACCTGGACAACGTGCAGTTCGTCAAGGACATGAAGGCACGCGGCGCCTACGCCTCGATCTCGCTGGGCGTGAAAAAGCCCGACTACGAGACGGTGGACCGCCTGGCCGCCGAAGGCCTGGTGCCTGAATACATCACCATCGACATCGCGCACGGCCATGCTGACACGGTGCAAAAGATGATTGCTTACCTCAAGCAGAAGCTGCCTGCGTCTTTCATCATCGCCGGCAACGTGGGCACACCCGAAGCGGTGATCGACCTGGAAAACTGGGGCGCCGACGCGACCAAGGTCGGCATCGGCCCGGGCAAGGTCTGCATCACCAAAATGAAAACCGGCTTCGGCACCGGCGGCTGGCAGCTGTCGGCGCTCAAGTGGTGCGCACGCGTGGCGACCAAACCCATCATTGCCGACGGCGGCATCCGCGAACACGGCGACATCGCCAAGTCGGTGCGCTTTGGCGCGACCATGGTGATGATCGGCTCCATGCTGGCAGGCCTGGAAGAAAGCCCCGGCCAGACCGTCGAGGTCGACGGCAAACTCTTCAAGGAGTACTACGGCAGCGCCTCGGACTTCAACAAGGGCGAGTACAAGCACGTCGAAGGCAAGCGCATCCTGGAGCCCGTCAAGGGAACGCTGGCCGATACGCTGCGCGAGATGGAAGAAGACATCCAGAGCTCCATCAGCTATGCCGGCGGCACCAGGCTGCTGGACATCCGCAAGGTCAACTACGTCACGCTGGGCGGCGACAACGCGGGTGAACACCTGCTGATGTGATGGCGGCGCTCTGCGCTATTCGTGCACCGTTGAAAGCCCCAGCAAACCCAGCGCCAGCAAATGCAGGCGATGGGTGTGCTCGGTCAATGCCTCCAGCACGCTGAAATGGTTGCGGCGCAGGTGCGACTCACACACCGGCACCACCCGTGAACCCCAAGCCTGCTGGATCAGCAGGTTCTGGCGCAAAAATTCGGCGCTTTCATCGGCACCCGCCACGCTGTAAAGCGTGCCGCGGGCCGGGGCCGGCAGCAGCGCCGGGCTGGCTTTGGCGGCATGTTCGGGCGTGAGCTTGAGCGAGTCCTTCACAAACGGCGCGTGGCGCAGCGGCTCCAGTTCGTACAAGCCTGAAATCGACAGCGCGTTTTTCACCAGGTCCGCCGGCAGGTCGCTGCCGTAGGCCTGCCAGTTGCAGGCCAGCAGCATGGCCGCCAGGTGGCCGCCGGCCGAGTGCCCGACGACGGTGATGCGGTCCGGGTCGCCGCCGTAGCGGGCGATGTGGCGCCAGGTCCAGGCCAGCGCCTTGACCATCTGCATCGTGATGTCGGGAATCGTCACAGCGGGGCAGAGCGCGTAGTTGGGCATCACGACGCAGGCGCCTGCCTGGGTGAACTCGGGCGCGACAAAGGAGTGCTCGGACTTGTCGAGCGCGCGCCAGTAGCCGCCATGGATAAACACCAGCACCGGCGCACCCTGGCCTGTCTTGCCGCCCTGCACACCAAACCCGTCTGCCGGAAACACGTCCAGCATTTCGCCGGCGCCGTTGCCATAAGGGACGTCGATCTGGCAGGGCAGGCGCTTGCGCACGCTTTGCGATTCTTCAGTCCAGCGCGCGAAGTACGCCGGGTGGTCGGGCACCAGCGCGCGGTTGTTGTACATGCGGTCCAGCCAGGCGGGATCGGGCGAGGTCATTCGGGTCTCCTGATAAATAAGAAATCAGCCTCCGGCAGCAGTTGCCATCTTGGCACAGGCCGGCAGGCGGCCCCGACGCCGCCGCACCACACCGTCCGGGGGTAAACCCGGGATACAGGCTCCGGAGATCGGCGTATTCTGTATACAGAGTACATATTCAGCCATCCAGTCCCGCCATCCATGAACCCCCAGCTGATCAAAATCGAATCCACCCCCGACCTGGTCGACCAGGTTTACCGCAGCCTGCTGGACGCCATCAGCGACGGCTCGCTCGCGCCGGGCGCGCGCATCATGCAGGAAGACCTGGCCGCGCAGCTGGCGGTGTCGCGCCAGCCGGTGCTGCAGGCGCTGCGCCTCTTGAAAAAAGACGGCTTTGTGCTGGACGCCCCGGGGCGCGGCGTGCTGGTCGCGCCGCTGGACGTGGCCTGGCTGGTGCAGATTTACCAGGTGCGCAGCGCGCTGGATGCGCTGGCCGCGCGGCTGGCGGCGCAGGGCCGCGCCCAACTCGACCCGCAACTCATCCGCCAGGGCCGCAAAGCCGCACGCGGCCATGACGTCAAAGCCATGATGGCGGCCGACGCGCAGTTCCACGCGGCCATTTACGCCGCATCCGGCAACCCGCTGATCGCCCAAAGCGCGCAGCTGCACTGGCACCACATCCGCCGCGCCATGGGCGCCGTGCTGCAGGTCTCGACCATGCGCGAATCGATCTGGGACGAGCATGAAGCGATTGCGGACGCGATTGCCGCCGGCGATGGAGCCCGCGCCGAAGCGCTGATCCGCGAACACGGCGAGGAAGCCGGCCACAACCTGGCCGCGCTGCTCTCCAGCGCGCTCGGCCAGGGCGCGGCGACGGCCCCCTGAACCTTTTCGAACAAGCCCCCGAACAACCCCACCAGGAGACACGCGATGAGACTGACCCCCGAACAACTTGCGCAATTCGACCGCGACGGCTACCTCTTTTTCCCGGGCCTCTTCACCCCCGAAGAAACCCGCGCGCTCAACGAGGCCGTGCCCGAGCTCTACAGCCGGCGCGAGGACTACAACATCCGTGAAAAAGGCAAGGACGCGGTGCGCACCAACTTCGCCGCGCACATGTACAGCGAGCCTTTTGCCCGCCTGGCGCGGCACCCGCGCATGATCGAGCCGGTCGAAGACCTGCTGGGCGAAAAACTCTACATGCACCAGTTCAAGATCAACGGCAAGATGGCGTTTGAAGGCGACGTGTGGCAGTGGCACCAGGACTACGGCACCTGGCTGAACGACGACATGATGCCAACCGAGCGCGCGATGAACGTGGCCATCTTCATGGACGACGTGACCGAGCACAACGGCCCGCTGATGTTCATCCCGGGCAGCCACAAGAAAGGCGTGGTCGATGCGAAACACGACCTCACCACCACCAGCTACCCGCTCTGGACGGTGGACAACGACCTGATCCGCCAGCTGGTGCAGCGCGCCGGCGGCAAGGAGGGCGGTATCGTCAGCCCCAAGGGCCCGGCCGGCTCGATGATCCTCTTCCATTCCTGCCTGGTGCACGCCTCGGGCAGCAACCTCTCGCCCTTCAACCGTGTGAGCGTCTACCTGAGCCTCTGCGCGGTGAGCAACCACATCCGCCGCCACAAACGCCCGGAGTACATCGCCCACCGCGACTTCACGCCGATCACCTGCCTGCCTGACGACTGCCTGCTGAAAGACTACCCGGTGGACTTGCCTTGGAAAGACGGCGTGCCGGCTACCGCGCTGCAAACGTCGATGGAAGAAATCGCGCCTGAGCGTAAAGCAGCCTGAATACACATCCAATTTCCGTTCGGGCTGAGGTATCGAAGCCCCGCGCGCGGGGAAAGCACTTCGACAGGCTCAGTGCGAACGGGGTCACATACAAAGCACCATGAATCTTTTCACCAAACTCCAGCAACGCGCAGCCGAAGGCAAACCGGTCCGCATCGGCCTGATCGGCGCCGGCAAATTCGGCTCCATGTACCTGGCGCAAGTGCCGCGCACACCGGGCGTTCACCTGGTGGCGATTGCCGACCTGTCGCCCGACGCGGCCCGCACCAACCTCGCACGTGTAGGATGGAATCCGGCCCTGGCCCAGGCGGAGTCTGCACAGACAGCTATCAAAACAGGAGCAACCTGGATCACCGACGACTGGCAGGCGGTCGTGACGCACCCGCAGATCGACATCATTGTGGAATGCACCGGTAACCCGATTGCGGCGGTGGACCATTGCCTGAAAGCCTTTGAACACGGCAAACATGTGGTCAACGTGACGGTGGAAGCCGACGCTTTTTGCGGCCCGCTGCTGGCGCGCAAGGCCGCCGATGCGGGCGTGGTGTATTCGCTGGCCTTCGGTGACCAGCCGGCGCTGATCTGCGACCTGGTGGACTGGGCGCGCACCTGCGGCTTTCCGGTGGTGGCAGCGGGGCGCGGTCACAAGTGGCTGCCGCATTTCAGCGAGTCCACACCCGAGACGGTCTGGGGCAACTACGGCCTCACGCCTGAGCAGGCCGAGCGCGGCGGGCTCAACCCGAAGATGTTCAACAGCTTTCTCGACGGCTCCAAGCCCTCCATTGAATCCACCGCCGTGGCCAACGCCACCGGCCTCACGGTGCCGAGCAACGGCCTGCTGTACCCGCCGGCCAGCGTCGAAGACATTCCGTATGTGACACGCCCGATCAGCGAAGGCGGCGTGCTTGAGCGAAAAGGCATGGTCGAAGTGATCTCCTCACTCGAAGCCAACGGCCGCAAGATTCCCTACGACATCCGCATGGGCGTCTGGGTCACCGTCGAGGCCGAGACCGACTACATCAAAAACTGCTTTGAGGAATACAACGCCCACACCGACCCGAGCGGGCGCTACTTCACCCTCTACAAACGCTGGCACCTGATCGGGCTGGAAGTCGGCGTGTCGGTCGCGAGCGTGGCGCTGCGCGGCGAGCCCACCGGCGTGGCCACCTGCTGGAACGCCGACGTGGTGGCCACCGCCAAGCGCGACCTGAAACCCGGCGACATGCTGGACGGCGAAGGCGGCTACACCGTGTGGGGCAAGCTGCTGCCGGCCGATACATCCATGAAGATGGGCGGGCTGCCGCTGGGCCTGGCGCACAACGTCAAGGTCGTGCGTGCCGTGAAAAAAGGCCAGAGCCTGAGCTGGGCCGACGTGGCGATGGACACCTCAACCCACGCGTACAAAGTGCGGCAGGAAATGGAAAGCATGTTTGCCCCAGCGCTGAAGAAGGCCGCGTAAAAAACTGTGCTGAGCGCTTCCTAGAAAGCTCGCTGACAGCCTTCTCTCGCGGGCTGCTTCATGATGGCCCATAGCCATCTTGAGGACACCCCAATGACCATCGCCAGCAACACGCCCCTGCCCTGCATCGCATTTTTGGGCACGGGCATCATGGGCCTGCCCATGGCCACGCGCCTGTGCAAGGCCGGCTACACGCTGCAGGTCTGGAACCGCACACAGGGCAAGACCGGCCCGCTCACGGCGCTGGGCGCCACGGCGCACACGCAAGCCGGCGCTGCGGTGGCCGGAGCCGACATCATCATCAGCATGCTCGAAAGCGGCCCCGTCGTGGACGGCGTGCTGTTCGCACAGGGCGTGGCCGCGGCGATGAAGCCCGGCGCGCTTTTCCTGGACATGGCCTCCATCCAGCCGCGTGAAGCGCGCGACCACGCCGCGCGCCTGGGCGCGTTGGGCATCGCCCATGTTGATGCACCGGTCTCAGGCGGTCCCGGTGGCGCAGAGAGCGGCACGCTGGCCATCATGGCCGGCGGCAAGGCGGAAGATTTCGCCCGCGCCCTGCCCGTGCTGGCGCACCTGGGCCACGCCGTCCATGTGGGCCCGCACGGCAGCGGCCAGCTCACCAAGCTGGCCAACCAGATGATTGTGGGCATCACGATTGGCGCGGTGGCCGAGGCGCTGCTGTTCACCGCACGCGGCGGCGCTGACATGGCCAAGGTCAAGGAAGCCATCACCGGCGGCTTTGCCGACAGCCGCGTGCTGCAGCTGCACGGCCAGCGCATGCTCGAGCGCGACTTCGCGCCGCGCGCACGCATGGACATCCAGCTCAAGGACATGCGCAACGCGCTGGCGACCGCGCAGGAGATCGGCTTTGAAGCGCCGATCACCGCGCTGTTTGAGCGGCTTTATGCCGAAGGCGTGGACAACGGCCTGACCGACCTGGACCAGTCGGCGCTGTTTGTGGAGCTGGCCAGCCGCAACGGCATGAGCTGAGCCGCTTAGCGCGTCAACAAGGCGCGCAGCAGGTGGCCTGCAATGCTCGGGTTCTCCTTGATGCGCCGCATGCTGTAGCCGTACCAGTCCTTGCCGTAGGGCACGTAGATGCGGACCGCATAACCTTCAGCCAGCAGGCGGTCACGCAGGCTTTCGCGCACGCCGAGCAGCATCTGGAACTCAAAGGCCGTACCGGCTATGCGCCGGCTGCGCGCAAGCTCTATCACCTGATCGACCAGTTCCTCGTCATGCGTTGCAACGCCCACAAAAGTGCCGCTGTCGAAGCAACGCGCGACCTGGCGCAGGAAGTGCGGGTTGATTGCACTGCGGTCGTTCCAGGCACCCTCAACGAGGTGCTCGCGCTCTTCGACATAAATGCCTTTGCAGATGCGCAGGTTCTCACGCATTCCCAGCAGCGGGGTGATGTCGCTATCGGTGCGCTTGAGATAGGCCTGCAGCACGAGGCCGACATTGCCGTACCCGCGGCTCTTCAAGCGCAGCAGAAGATCAATTTCACGCTGTGTGCAACTCGCATCCTCCATATCAATGCGCACGAAAGTGGCGTGCGCCTTGGCGGCATCGAGCAGGCACTCCAGGTTGCGCTCGCAATGGGCTTGATCGAGCAACAAGCCAAGCGCGGTTGGCTTGACCGAGATATTCGCCCGCAGCCCGTCACGCGCGATCGCCTCGAGCACCTGGAGGTATTCGCTGGTCGTGTTGTCGGCTTGAGAGAGCGATTCGACGGTTTCTCCAAGGACGTCGACCGTCGCCGAAAAACCTGCGGCATTGAGCGCTGCGACGCGCCTGATCGCATCGGCGACGGTGTCGCCGGCAATGTAGCGGCCAGAGACCTTGCGGATCAGCGCGCGCGGCGCCAGAGGGATGGCCGAAGCCACCAAAGTATTGAACAGGGACATGACAGTTTTCCAAAGAAATGAAAAGAAAGACGGGACCGCGTACACGACATAAGGCGTCGCGAATCGAAAAAGCGGTCGGGATCAGTCACCCGGCCGGGGTGAACCCGGCGGGTGTGGGGCGGTGCTTCTGCTGCGCGTCAGGACAGAGGTCCCGGCGCGAGGCGGAAGCAAGGCTTCAGTTCTTTGAAAGAGGAGGCCAGGCGGCTGCGTGCATATCGGTGTTTTTGCGGCGGCACCGTATTGCCGGCGCCAGCATCGCATTTTAGCGTCGGCATTGGCGAAGCACCGGTGGCCGCGATGGCATGGACTGAGCGAGGTTGATTTCTTAAGTAAAAAAGGCCTCCAGCCCAATATCCACCTTGGCTAGCAGCTATTAAATCAATAGCAAAGCAATAGCGGGCGAAGGCTCAGGACCCCAGCATGTTGACGCGCACGTGCACCAGGTGATCGATGCAAAGCTCACGCGCGCGCTGCGCATCCCTTTGCTGCAGGGCATCCACGAGGCTGCGGTGTTCGTGCTGGTATTCCAGCCGGCGCTCCGGCGTGGCGCTGCGGCGTTTGAGCATGCCCCACTCGGCATCCGAGCGGGCATGGTTCATCAGGCGAAAGACGCTGGAGATAAAGCTGTTGTGCGCCGAGTCGGCAATGACTTCGTGCAGCAGGCTGTCCCAGCGCTCGAAGTCTTCCAGCGTGGTGGCGGCTTCGGCCTTGTCGCAGCACTCGTGCATGCGCTCGAAGTCGGCTGAGTTGGCGTTGCCTATCACCATGTCGATGATGGCCGGCTCCAGCGCCAGCCGTGCGCTCATGAGCTCTGCCGGGCTGGCCGCGCGCGCCGGCCCGCCTTCGTCGGTGGCGGCCAGGACCTGCGCAATGTGCGTGCTGACATAGGTGCCGCTGCCCACCGTCTGCGTGATCAGGCCGCGCTCCTTCAGGCCGGCCAGCACGCGCCGCACCGTGGCGCGACTCAGCCCGCTTTGTTCGCTGAAGCTGCGCTCCGTCGGGATGCGATGGCCGGCGCGCCATTTGCGCGATTTCAGGTTGTCCAGGATGGTTTCCTGCAGGGCGGTTGCGCTGTCCATAGATTGATTCAGGTGTTGGGGGTGATGCGGTGAAATGTCATCAAATGCATCTAATTGGTTGAAATTGGTTTATTCGCATTCTCCTTTATTTCTCCAATGATTCATAGGTGTTTTCCCCGAACACTTGAACAATCTTGAGCGAAGCGGTTGCTTATTGGTGAGTCTTGGTCCTACGATGGTTTAGAGGCAAAAAAAGCCTTTCAAGACCTTCCACCCATTACAGGAGACAGGATTTGCGCATCGCGATTTTTCAACTCAAGGGCCGGCGGCTGGCCGGCCTGGTTTCTGCCGACGGCCGGAGCGTGACGCCGTTTGACCTCCCGCCGGAGCAAATGCAAAAAGGCGCGCTGGCGCTGATCGAGGCGGGCCTGGATCCCCGCAAGATCCCTTTGCAGGGAGTCGCCGTCGACATCGCCGCCGTCAGGCTGGAGGCGCCGCTGCCGGCGCCGCGCCGCAATATCTTTTGTGTGGGACGCAACTACCACGCGCACGCCAAAGAGTTGCAGTCATCCGTATTCAAGAACAACACGGCCAACCCCGAATCCTGGCCCATCGTGTTTACCAAGGTGCCTGAATGCGTGGTCGGGCCGCACGACGACGTGGTGCTGCCGGTGGGCGTGTCGGAGCAGATCGACTATGAGTCCGAACTCACCATCGTCATCGGCAAGGGCGGGCGCAACATCACGCGCGCCAATGCGATGCAGCATGTGTTCGGCTACACCATCGTCAACGACGTGACGGCGCGCGACGTGCAGATGCGGCACCAGCAGTGGGACCTGGGCAAATCGTTCGACACTTTTTGTCCCATGGGCCCGTGGATCGTGACGGCCGACGAGCTGGACGGCAACAACACGCGCGTGCGCGGCTGGGTCAACGGCGAGCTGCGCCAGGACGCGCAGACCACCGACCTGATCTTCGACCTTTCGACGCTGATTGAAACCTGCTCGCGCGGCATCACGCTTTACCCCGGCGACCTGATCGCCACCGGCTCGCCGGCCGGCGTGGGCATGGGCATGAGCCCGCCGCAGTACCTGAAAGCGGGCGACGTGGTGCGCATCGAGGTCGACGGCCTGGGCGTGATCGAGAACCGTTTTGTATAAGCCCTTGCGGGCATGGATTGATTGATTCACTGACTGACAGCGCGAGACGCGCCACAACAAAGGAGACATCGATGAGCAACGTGAAGTGGACGGGCGGTGTAGAGCACTGGACCCACAAGAAAACGCCCGAGGGCGATATCAAGCTTTTTCTCTGGGAGAAGAAGGCTTCAACGAAGGTGCCGCATGCGGGCACCATCTTTTTTGTGCACGGCTCTTCGATGGCCTCACAGCCGACGTTTGACCTGCACGTGCCGGGCCGGGCCTATTCGTCGGCCATGGACTGGTTTGCCGAGCACGGCTTTGACACCTGGACCATGGACAACGAAGGCTACGGCCGCTCCGACAAACACCGCGACATCAATTTCGACATCAGCAACGGCGCCGACGACCTGGCCGCCGGCAGCGAATACATCATGAAAAAAACCGGTGCGCAGTCGCTGCTGCTGTACGGTATTTCTTCGGGTGCTCTGAAGGCAGGCCTGTTTGCCGAGCGCCACCCGGAGCGCGTGGGCAAGATTGCACTCGACGCCTTTGTCTGGACGGGCGAAGGCAGTCACACGCTGGAACAGCGCAAGAAAAAGCTGCCGGAGTTCCTGGCGAAAAACCGCCGCGCCATCGACCGGCCTTTTGTGCACAGCATCTTCCAGCGCGACCATCCCGACACGGTGGAGCAGCGCGTCGTCGAGGCGTTTGCCGATGCCATCCTGACGCTGGACGACTCGATGCCGACCGGCACCTATGTCGACATGTGCTCCAAGCTGCCGTTGCTGGACCCGAAGAAGCTGACCGTGCCAACCATCATCCTGCGCGGTGAATACGACGGCATTGCCGGCATGGACGACCTGATCGACTACTTCAAGCTGCTGCCCAACATGAACAAGCAGTTCAGCGTGATGCGCGGTATCTCGCACGCCAGCTTCCAGCAGAAGAACTACATGATGGTCTACCAGATCCTGCACAGCTTTTTCACCATGCCTGAGCCTTCCTACAAGGGGTAGCGCCATGAAAACGATCTACCGATCCGCCATTGCGGGTGTCGCGGGTGTTGTGCTGTCGCTGACGTGCGGCATCGCATCGGCGCAGGGCTACCCGAACAAGCCGGTGCGCCTTATCGTGCCGTTTGCGCCGGGCGGCTTTACCGATGTGGTGGCGCGCATCCTCGGCCAGAAGCTGTCGATGGCCATGGGGCAGCAGTTCGTCGTCGAGAACAAGGCGGGTGCGGGCTCGACCATAGGCACCGACTTTGTCGCCAAGGCGGCGCCCGACGGCTACACGCTGGTGATGATCTCGACCACACACGTGATCAGCCCATGGATCTACAAGACCATGCCCTATGACCCGATCAAAAGCTTCACCGTGGTCTCCAAGCTGGTCGACTCGCCTTACGTGCTGCTCGTCAACCCGAAAGTGCAGGCCAACAACGTGAAGGAGCTGGTGGCACTGGCCAAGGCCGCGCCTGAGACGATCCACTATGCGTCGTCGGGCAACGGCAGCTCGCAGCATTTGATGGGCGGGCTGTTCGTGTCGATGACGGGTGCGCCGCTCAAGCATGTGCCTTATCGCGGCAGCAGCGGCGCGGCGACCGACCTCGTGGCCGGCGTGGTGGAAACCAGTTTTGCCGGCGTGCCCAATGCGTTGTCGCAGGTGCCGCAAGGCCGCCTCAAGGCCTTTGCGGTGACGACGGCCAGGCGCATTCCGCAATTACCCGATGTGCCGACCATGCAGGAAGCGGGGGTGCCGGGTTATGAGGCCTCGGTGTGGCTGGCCTTGCTGGCGCCGGCCGGCACGCCCAAAGACATCGTGAACAAGCTCAACGCGGAGATCGCCAAGCTGATGAACACGCCGGACACCAAAAAGGCCTTGTACGATGCGGGCGTGGAGCCCACCCCGTCCACGCCCGAGGCGATGTCCGAGTACCTGGTCAAGGAGATGGACCGCTGGGGCAAGGTGGTCAAGGACATCGGGATCAAGGTCGAGTAAGCCCTTGCTCATAGAGCGGTGACGGCTCCATAAAAAAAGCCGCTACAGACTTGAAGTCTGCAGCGGCTTTTTGCTTTTGCTTTGTCGTACGTTGATGACTTAAAAATCAATCACGGAAGGGCTTGGAGAACTTGCCCGGCTTCTTGGCCGCATCGCGGGGCACAAACACCTTGCCGGCAGGCTTGGCAAAACCAGGCTTGCGGTTGGCGAAGTCAGGGCGCGGTGCGAAGCCTTCATTGCGGGGGGCAAAGCCTTCGTTGCGCGGGGCAAAGTTGCGGTCGTCGCGCTGGGCGAAGCCACCGTTGTTGCCGCCGCCGAAGCCGCCGCGGTCGTCCTGGCGGCGCGGGCCGCGGTCATTGAAGCCCGAACGGTCTGCGTAGTTGTTGCCGCCGTGCGGTGCGGGAGGACGGCCCTGGAAAGAACCACGGTCGCCGCGATCACCACCACGGTCGTCGCGGTTGTTGCCAAAGCCGGCAAAGCCGCCATTGCCAAAACCGCTGGCCGGCTTGCGGCCGTAACCGCCGCGATCACCACCGCCGCCGCCGAAGCTGCGGCCACCGCGGTCACCACCGAAGTTGCCGCGTGGGCGCTCGGAGGTCGGGGCGAAGCGCTGCTGCGGCTCGAGGCCGGCGATCACGCTGGGCTTCAGGTTTTGCTGCATGTAGTGTTCGATGTCCTGGATCTTGCGGCGATCACGGAACTCGGCGATCGTCACGGCCTTGCCTTCGCGGCCGGCACGGCCGGTGCGGCCGATACGGTGCACGTAGTCTTCGGCTTTCATGGGCAGGCCGTAGTTGATCACGTGGGTGATGGTGGGCACGTCCAGGCCGCGGGCGGCCACGTCGGTTGCCACCAGGACTTGCACGCGGCCGTCACGGAAAGCCATCAGGCGGCGGTTGCGCAGGCCCTGGCCGAGCGCGCCGTGCAGCGCCACAGCGCTGAAGCCTTCCTGCACCAGGTCGTTGGCCAGGCCGTCACATTCAACCTGGGTGCTCGCAAACACGATGGCCTGGTTGATGGTGGTGTCGCGCAGCAGATGGTCCAGCAGCTTGCGCTTGTGGGTCATGTTGTCGGCCCACAGCAGGGATTGCGTGATGGACGTGTGCTTCTCGTGCGGCGAGTCGATTTCGACGCGCTGCGGCGTGCGCATGACGCGGGTGGCCAGTTGCATGATGCGGGGCGCGAAAGTGGCGCTGAACATCATGGTCTGCTTGCGCTCGATCGTGAGCTGGTTGACTTCGGTCAGGTCGTCGGCAAAGCCGAGGTCCAGCATGCGGTCGGCTTCGTCGACGACGAGGAACTGCACCTGGTCCAGCTTGATCTGCATGCTGCGCTGCAGGTCGAGCAGGCGGCCCGGCGTGGCGACCACGAGGTTGGCGTTCTGCAGCTTGGCGATCTGCAGTTGGTAAGGAATGCCGCCCACGACGTTGGCGATGCGCAGGCCGCGGCAGTGGCGAACCAGATCGATTGCGTCGGCGCAGACCTGCTGGGCCAGCTCGCGCGTGGGGCACAGGATCAGTGCGCCGGGCGTGGCGGCCTTGAAGTTGCGGGGGCTGGTCGGGTCTTTGCGCTTGGGCTTTTTCAGGGGGGCTTCGCCGCGGGCGACGGCTTCTGCGCTCAGGCGTTCGAACTCGGAGCGCTCAAAGCGCTCGGCTTCTTCCTGCTGCTTGAGCAGGGTGTGCAGCACGGGCAGCAGGAAAGCGGCGGTCTTGCCGCTGCCGGTCTGGCTGGAAACCAGCAAGTCGGTGAACTTGGCAGCCTTGGGGTCGGCGTCCAGCGCCTGCATGGCCTTGGGGATGGTGGCCATCTGCACGGCGGTGGGCTTGGTAAAGCCCATGTCGGCGACGGCCTGCAGCAGTTCCTTGGCCAGGCCAAGTTCTACAAAGCCGTTCGGCTCGGCCACGACGGCGTCGAGCGAGCTGGGGCTGGCTTCCAGCGCATCGGAAAAATCCGGGGCGGCGTTGAAACCGGTGTCGATGTTGTCGGCGGCAATGGCTTCAGGCAAAAAGTCGCCACGAGCCTCAAAAGAGTCAGTCATGTTTTTTTCTCACTAATCACCTGTTCGCAACGCTTTTGGCGAGGGAACAGGAAACTTCACCTCCTGCGATGCAGAAGGATTCGTTCATGGTTAATAAAACATCAACCATCAAACGAATATGCAGCTTGGGAAGCGAGCGATCAAAACCTTGTTTGATGCCGTACCCGAAGCGGTGACTCCGTTGTGGAGTCCAAAAGTGTGAGGTAGATGTACAAATGCAGCGCACCCTGTGCAACCGCAAGCCCACGATTATAGCGTGCTTTACGGGTTTCTACCAGTCCCCCAGCCAACGGGGGTGATTACGGCTTCACAGCCTCATTGCCCAAAGCTGCTCTCAGCCTCATTTCGCTATCATTTCAGGAGCAACATCCCAAGACGCTGCCTTGGCTAGAGCTCGAAAAGGCTTAAAAATCACTTCAGGAAGTGTTCCCGGTAATGTTCCAGCTCGTCGATGGATTCGTGCACATCGGCCAGTGCCGTATGGCTTTGCCGCTTCTTGAAAGCGCTGTAGACCTCGGGCCGCCAGCGCTTGGCGAGCTCCTTGAAGGTGCTCACGTCGATGTTGCGGTAATGCAGGAAGGCCTCCAGCTTGGGCATGTACTTGACCAGGAAGCGCCTGTCCTGGCTGATGGTGTTGCCGCACAGGGGTGAAACGCCCTTGGGCACGTACTGGGCCAGGAAGGCCAGTATCTGCGCCTCGGCGTCCGCCTCGTCCACCGTGCTGGCCTTGACCTTGTCGATCAGGCCGCTGCGGCCGTGGGTGCCCTTGTTCCAGGCGTCCATCTGGTCCAGCAACTCGTCGGTCTGGTGGATAGCCAGGACGGGGCCTTCGATGCGCGGCGTGAGTTGCGGGCCGGTCACGATGACGGCAATTTCAATGAGGCGCTCTTTTTCCGGGTCCAGCCCGGTCATTTCGCAGTCGAGCCAGACGAGGTTCTGGTCTGATTTTTTGAGTAGGGGTTCAGTTTCAGGCATCTTGCTATTCTCGTTGATCGCCTAAACTGCCACCCATGACCGACCATTCGCTTGTTTTCACCGGGGTGTTTTCCGCCGTGCTGGTGCTGGGCCTGTTGACGAAGTTCTACCTGGCTTCGCGGCAAATCCGCCATGTGGCGCGCAACCGGAACGCCGTGCCTGCGGCATTCGCCGGCACCATCCCGCTGGAGGCGCACCAGAAGGCAGCCGACTACACCATCGCCAAGGCGCGCTTTGGCATGCTCGAGATGGCGTTTGGCGCCGCCGTGCTGCTGGGCTGGACCTTGCTGGGCGGGATCGACGCATTGAACCAGGCCTTCAACGGCTCAGCCCTGTCATCCTGGGGGCCGCTGGTGCCGCAGCTGGCTTTGCTGGCGGCATTCGGCCTCGTCAGCGGCTTGCTGGACCTGCCCTTTACGCTTTACAGCACCTTCCGGATTGAAGAGCGTTTTGGCTTTAACAAGATGACGCTCAAGCTCTGGCTGGCCGACCTCGTGAAGTCGACCCTGGTGGGCATCGTCATCGGCCTGCCCATCGTCGCGCTCATCCTGTGGCTGATGGGCAGCGCAGGCAGCCTGTGGTGGCTGTGGGCCTGGGCCGTGTGGATGGGCTTTAACCTGCTGGTGCTGGTGCTCTACCCCACCGTGATCGCGCCGATGTTCAACAAATTCAAACCCCTTGAAGATGAAGCGCTCAAGGCACGCGTCACCGCGCTGATGCAGCGCTGCGGCTTTGCGGCCAAGGGCCTGTTTGTGATGGACGGCAGCAAGCGTTCAGCCCATGCCAACGCCTACTTCACCGGCTTTGGCGCGGCCAAGCGCGTGGTGTTTTACGACACCCTGCTCAAGCAACTAAGCCCCGGCGAGGTCGATGCCGTGCTTGCACATGAGCTGGGCCATTTCAAGCACAAACACATCATCAAACGCATCGTCTCGATGTTCGCCATGAGCCTGGCGGGTTTTGCGCTGCTGGGCTGGCTGTCGTCGCAGGTGTGGTTCTATACCGGCCTGGGCGTGCGGCCCAACCTGGCCGGCGCCAACGATGCGCTGGCGTTGCTGCTGTTCCTGCTGGTGGTGCCGCTCTTCAGCTTCTTTGTCTCGCCGGTGTTCGCCCAGTTCTCGCGCAAGCATGAATTCGAAGCCGACGCCTATGCCGTGGCGCAGACCGACGGCAAGGATTTGCAAAGCGCGCTGCTCAAGCTTTACCAGGACAACGCCAGCACCCTCACGCCCGACCCGGTGTTCGTAAAGTTTTACTATTCGCACCCGCCCGCCTCCGAGCGGCTGGGCCGCATGATCCCTTCCGCCGAAAGCACAGCAGCATGAGCAACCCCATCCACCAGAACCGCCGGGCGCTGAGCGCCACTGAAATCGTGACCCAGCTGAGCAAGCTCAACGGCGAACAGGCCGTGGGCTGGCGCCTGATCGACGGCTCGCTCGAAAAAACCTACACCTTCAAAAACTACTACGAGACCATCGCTTTTGTGAACGCGCTGGCCTTCATTGCCAATGCCGAAGACCACCACCCCGACCTGGCGGTGAGCTACGGCAAATGCACGGTGCGTTTCAATACGCATGATGTGGACGGCATTTCCGTCAGCGACTTCTTTTGCGCGTCGAAGGTTGACGCCCTGCTCGCTTGAGCAAACCTTCGCGCCCCGCCGCAGCCCCCACCGCGGGCACGCTGCCGGGGCTGGTGGTGGCGGGCTTCGGCCGCCATGTCCTGGTAGAGACCGACAGCGGCGAACGTGTCATCTGCCACCCCCGCGGCAAAAAAAGCCAGGCCGTGGTCGGTGACCGCATCCGCTGGCTGCCCTCGCAGGACGAAGGCACCATCGAAAAAATCGAAGAGCGCAGCAACCTCTTTTACCGCCAGGACGAGATGCGCACCAAGTCCTTTGCGGCCAACCTGGACCAGGTGCTGATCCTCATCGCCGCCGAGCCCGAGTTTTCAGAGAGCCAGCTGACGCGCGCACTGATCGCCGCTGAGGCTGAAGGCATCACGCCCGTGATCGCGCTGAACAAAAGCGACCTGGCCGAGCCCTTTGGCCGCGCCTGGACCAAGCTGGCGCCCTACCGGGCCATGGGCTATCGCATGCTCTCGCTGGCGATCAAGCCGAAGACTGCGAGCGAAAGCCAGGCGAGGACCCAGCCTGCCGAATTGCAGGAATTGATTGAACTGCTGCGCGGCAAAAAAACGCTGGTGCTGGGACCTTCGGGCGCCGGTAAAAGCAGCCTGACCAATCTGCTGGTGCCTGATGCACGGGTGCTGACGGCGGAGATCTCCCAGGCCCTGAACTCCGGCAAGCACACCACCACCAGCACCACGCTCTACTGGGTCGATACCGGCGATGGGAATGCGCGGGGCACGGCCTTGATCGATTCGCCCGGTTTCCAGGAATTCGGGCTGCACCACATCGACCCGATGCGGCTGGCCGGTTACATGCCCGACTTCAAGATCCATGCGCAGGACTGCAAGTTCTACAACTGCACCCACCTGCATGAGCCGGGCTGCGGTGTGATTTCAGAGGTCAATTCGGCCTCTAGCCCAAGCAGCATAAGCGCCAGCCGCTATCGTTTGTATAGCGAGCTGTTTGCGGAGCTGTCGCAGAGCCGCTATTGAAGCGTTGAGGTGATGCGCGGTTCAGCCCAGCAAGCGGGCCAGGGTCAGCAGCGCCAGAAGCACCATCCAGAGCACCACGGAGCGCCAGACCAGCCCCACGATGCTTCTGAGGTGCGCGACTTCGGGCTCACGGCCCGGCGTGGCTTCGGTCGCAATGCTGTCTTCCGCGTCAAGGCCGCCCGCCTGGAAACCCTGCGAGGTGTTCGGCGAAAAAGTCGTCTTGAGCGCTTCGCCGCCCAGGCGCACATTCACCGCGCCTGAGGTGGCGGCCAGGATGATGCCGTCGTTGCGATTCTCGGAGGCCATGGGCGCGTTGGCCGCAAACCGCTGCGTGTAATTGCGCCAGGCATCGATCGCATCTTCAAAACTGCCGACCACCGCAAAGCCCAGCGAGGTGACGCGTGCCGGCACAAAGTCGATCACGCCCCAGGCGCGGCTGGCGGCCAGCTGCAGGGCCATGCTGGCGCCCTCGCCCGCTGCGGCGGCCGTCTTTCTTTTGTAGGCCCAGTAGCGCGAGACAAACTCGCTCATGCGGTAGAGCACCGCACCCGCCGGCCCCAGGCCCAGCGCGGCGAGCACCGAGAACCAGCCCAGCACGCCAAACACATGGCGATGGGCGGCCAGCACCGAATACTCGATGACGTGGCGCACGATTTCGCTGCGCGGCAACTCACTGGCGTCGACCTGGCGCCACTGCGCCAGCAGCTCGCGCGCCGTGGTTTCGTCGCCGTCGTCCAGCGCATCGCGTATGTCGGTGAAGTAATGGCTGAACTGGCGAAAACCCAGCGTGACATACAAAATCGCCACGCTCCAGGCAAATGCCAGCACGGCGCTGACGCTCCAGAGCAGCCAGTGAATCAGTGCCGTGACGAGCGCCGGCACCACCACGGCGACCGTCCACGCGATCCAGCCATGGTGCGGTTTACCGGCATCCAGACTGCGGTTTGTCCATCGCGCCCATCCGCGAAAGCCCGCATGAATCCAGTTGCCGCGAGCCAGTGGCCGGGCCTGTTCGATGATGAGTGCAAACAAAACGGCAAAAAAGCTCATGGTCGGATGATAACTTGGCCCCCACGGTCGCTCACTGTGTATCGCTCCCGAGGCCTTGCAGGCCGCGGCTCATGCCGGGTTGAAGATTCGGGGGCATATTCAGGGGGTATTTAACCAGTGGGGGCCGCGGAACCGGCTCTGCCGGGCCGCAGGCCCCGTCCCCTCCAAGGGGAAAAGGGCTACACGAAGTGAGCCCGATAGGGGTGTGCCAGTTTTTCGGCTTTGCCAGACCGCAGGCGCCGTCCCCTTGAGGGGAGAACAGGCTACACGCAGTGAGCCTGGACAGGGGTGCGCTTATTTATGCGCTCAAGAATCTATAGAGATTGCGCAGCATGCCGGCTGTGGCGCCCCAGATGTAGCGCTCCCTGGCCTCACCTTCTTCGCCTTCGACGGAAGGGTCGGAATACGGCATGGAGAGCCATTGGCGTATCGCGCCGTCGAACTCCATTTCGTGGCGCTGGTGATTCGCCGGGTTCATCAGGTAGCCCAGCGGCACTTCGAAGACATCGGCGACTTCGCCCGGGTTGGGTTGCAGCACAAAGCCGGGCTTTACCAGGGCTACGACGGGCGTGATGATGAAGGCGGTGCCGGTGACGTACGTGGGCAAGGTGCCCAGCACCTCAACATGCGCCTCGGGCAGGCCGATTTCCTCCTGCGCTTCCCGCAGGGCGGTATGCACCGCATCGCGGTCGGTCTCGTCAGTGCGGCCGCCCGGCAGGGCGACCTGGCCCGAATGCGTGGAAAGGTTGGTGGTGCGCTCGGTGAGCAGCAACGTCAACTCGTCTCGCATGACCAGCGGCATAAGCACCGCAGCCAACGCCGGGGTGCGGTCGGTGAATTTTTTCTCGACGCTGTGCTCGGGCGTCCAGATCGGCGGGTGCCTGAAGCGTTCGCGCAGGGCGCCGGGCGAGAGCCGCTCCAGCGGCACACCCGCCAGGTGGTCGTCAATGCCGAGGACGGGAATGCTGCGCGGGTCGAACTTGGGCAGCGGCTTGGTGGAGTTCATGGGGGACGTGTGCGTGGGATCAGTTTGAACCGGTTTCACAAGACGTGCACCGCGGGCATAAAAAAAGCCGCTCGGTGAGCGGCTTTTTCAAAGGGGCTGTTCGGGCTGCCCTGCGTCCGGCAAAACCGGACTGGCAGATCAGGCGCCCAGCTTTTCCTTGATACGTGCAGATTTGCCGCTGCGGCTACGCAGGTAGTACAGCTTGGCGCGACGCACATCACCGCGGCGCTTGACTTCAATCTTGGCGATCAGCGGGCTGTACACCTGGAAGGTGCGCTCGACGCCTTCGCCGTTGGAAATCTTGCGGACGATGAAGCTGGAGTTCAGGCCGCGATTGCGCTTGGCAATCACCACACCTTCAAAAGCCTGCACACGCTTGCGGGTACCTTCAACCACGTTCACGCTCACGATGACGGTGTCGCCGGGTGCGTATGCGGGGATGGTCTTGTTGAGGCGGGAAATTTCTTCCTGCTCGAGGGTCTGGATCAGATTCATGATTTTTCCATCTAACTTCTTCGTTCATTCACGCGCTACGCTAAAGACCGCAAATCCATGGATTCATCCGGAGATGACTCAGATGGTTGCAGTGGCCGCCAGAGGATCGAAAAGCCTTTGATTATAGCAAGGCGGCGCTTTTTCAAGCGTCTTTGTCCGGGTTTTCGACCAAATCGGCCAGGAAAGCCTCGTCGCTTTCGCTCAAATACCCACTCTGCCGCGCCTTTTGCACCAATTCGGGGCGCTGGCGCTGGGTCAAGGCCAAGCGTTGCTCACGCCGCCAGCGCTCGATGTGGGCGTGGTTTCCGGACATCAGCGTGGCCGGCACGGGCTGGCCGCGCCAGTTTTCGGGCCGCGTGTAATGGGGGCAATCAAGCAGGCCGTCGAGCGCCGGGTTGAAGCTGTCCAGTTGGTGGCTGCCCTCGTCATTGAGCACCCCGGGCTGCAAGCGAGCCACGGCGTCCAGCAGGGCCATGGCGGCGATTTCACCGCCCGAAAGCACGAAGTCACCCAGACTGATCTGAAGATCAACATGGGCCTGGATAAAGCGCTGGTCAAGCCCTTCATAGCGGCCGCAGATCAGCACCGCGCCGGCGCTGGCCGACCAGCTTTCAACGCCGGCATGGTCCAGGGCCTTGCCGACGGGAGAAAAGAGAACAGTGGGCGCCTTGGGCGCGCCGCTTGCCGCACGGTCGGCCTGGATTTTTTCGAGGCAGAGTGCGAGCGGCTCGGCCATCATCACCATGCCGGGACCGCCGCCGAAGGAGCGGTCGTCAACCCGGCGGTAGTTGCCCTCGGCAAATTCGCGGGGGTTCCAGAGCCTGACGTCTACCAGGCCTGACTCGTAGGCACGGCGAGTGACACCGCTGGCCAAAAAAGGCGCGAAGAGCTCGGGGAACAGGGTGATGACGTCAAAGCGCATGGAGGGTCTATTTTGCGCGAGCCCGGCGCGCAAGGGCAATCAGCCCTGCAGGGCAAGCCAAATCAGTAATCGGGCTGCCAGTCGACGGTGATGCATTTGCCGGCGATATCGACAGCATCGACGTAGACAGAGACAAAGGGGATCATGCGTTCGGCGCTTACGCTGGTTCCGTCTTCCTGCTGGGCGGTGTATTCGACGCACAGCACTGAATGCGGGCCGGTGGCCATCAGGTCGCGCACCTGGCCCAGGGCCATGCCTTCGCGGTTGACCACATTCAGGCCGATCAGGTCGACCCAGTAGTACTCGTCTTTGGAGGCGGCGGGAAAGCTGCTGCGCGGCAAGAAGATGCGCGCGCCGCGCAAGGCCTCGGCGGCATTGCGGTCGTCCAGGCCGGTGAACTTGGCGACGACGGAATCGGAGTGGACTTTGGCTTCGTCGACGCTGAGCGTGACGGTGCCGGAAAATACGGTAAACCCTGGGCGAAATTTGGCGTCAGGCGCCTGCAAAAACCAGGATTTGGCCGCAAAAAGCGCTTCTGGATCGGTGCTGTGCGGCAGGATTTTCACCCAGCCCTTGACACCCCATGCATCCAGGATGCGCCCGACTTCGATGGCGTCGTCCGGCAGGCTTGAGGGTGTCAAGCCAGCGGACGGCTGAAGGCCGGGCTGCATCAAATCTCTAGATCAGTGCGGTTTTCAGGCCGTCTTGACGGCAGCGGAAGCACCTTGCTTGACCAGGCGCAGAACGGTAGGGGACGGCTGGGCGCCCACACCGATCCAGTGGGTCAGGCGGTCTTGCGCAATGCGCAGGCCTTCTTCGCCACCTTTGGCGATCGGGTTGTAAAAACCGATGCGCTCGATGAAACGGCCATCGCGGCGAACGCGTTTGTCAGCCACAACAATATTGAAAAAAGGACGGTGCTTGGAACCGCCGCGTGCAAGTCGAATGACGACCATGATTTATCCTTCGGGTGGTGGGGCTTACCGGTAAGGTAGATACCCCAATGTTCTGCAGCGCTTGAGACACACGACATGGCCACCCGGCCAGCGAATTGCTGCAAAGCCTGAGATTATAGCCTGCGGAACGGTTTTGGCCCAAACTCACCTCCCCCGCCCTCCCATACCCTTGAACCTGCGACCCACATGCCCCTCATACGCCCCAGCCGCGACGAAGACATTCCCGCCATCACCGCCCTCTACGGCCATCACGTGCTCCACAGCACGGGCACCTTTGAAACCGAGCCGCCCGGCGTGGCGGACATGACCGCCCGCCGGGCCGACGTGCTGTCCAAAGGACTGCCTTACCTGGTGGCTGAAGACGGCGGGAAAATCGCGGGCTTTGCCTATGGCAACTGGTTCAAGCCGCGCCCGGCCTACCGGTTTTCGGTGGAAGACTCGATTTACCTGGCGCCCGACCAGCACCGCAAAGGCCTGGGCCGCGCCCTGCTGGCCGAGTTGCTGGCCCGGCTCGAGGCAGTGGGCATCCGCAAGACCATGGCCGTGATCGGCGACTCGGCCAACGCCGGCTCGGTGGGCGTGCACCGCTCGCTGGGCTTCACCGAGGTCGGCACCATCGCCTCCTGCGGATGGAAGTTCGGCGCCTGGCGCGACATCGTCATCATGGAAAAGACCTTGGGCGCAGGCAGCACGCTGCCACCCCAAGATGCGCCCGCCGCATAATCGCCGCATGCAAGCAACCGCCTCGAACGCCACTAAGGCCCCTAAAGCCGCCAAAAACAAAACCCTGGCCGCCTGGCTGGCCTTTATCGGGGGCCAGCTTGGCGTGCACCGCCTTTACCTGTTCGGCCTAGGCGACGTCTGGGCGTGGATGCACCCCATCGCGGCCGCGCTGGGCTGGTGGGGTGTCGAGCGCGTACGCCTGTACGGCCAGGACGACCACCTGGCCTGGGTGCTGATCCCGCTGCTGGGCTTCACGCTGGCAGGCACCGCGCTCACCGCAATTTATTACGGCCTGATGTCGACGGACAAATGGAACGCGCTGCACAACACGGGCACGCCCGGTACCCAGGCCGGCAACACCAACTGGCTCACCATAGGCGCGGTCGTGTTCGCCCTGCTGTTCGGCACCATCTCACTGATGTCCAGCATCGTCTTCAGCTTTCAGCGCTACTTCGAATACCAGGTCGAAGAAGCCCGCAAGATCAGTCAGTAGAGCACCCACGCTCCCCCACTTCGTGTGGGTCGCTGCCCCCCGAGGGGGCCGCCCGCCTGTGGCCCGGCAAAGCCGGTTCCACGGCTCATGCTGGGTTTAAAAGGGACGAAAACCAAGGGTGCCGCGGGACTGGCTTCGCCAGACCGCAGGCGCCGCCCCCTGCAAGGGGGGAACAGGCTACACGAAGTGAGCCTGGACGGGGGTGTTCAAAAGACCTGCAAACTGACCCAGTAGGCGATTGCGGCGACGAAGGCCGAGGCAGGGATCGTGAAAATCCAGGCCCAAACGATATTGCCGGCCACGCCCCAGCGCACGGCAGACGCACGCTGCGTGGAGCCGACGCCCACGATGGCACCGGTGATGGTGTGCGTGGTGGAAACAGGGATACCCAGCCCGGTCGCCAGGAACAGCGTCATCGCACCGCCGGTTTCAGCGCAGAAGCCGCCCACGGGTTTGAGCTTGGTGATTTTCTGGCCCATGGTTTTCACGATGCGCCAGCCGCCGAACATGGTGCCGAAGCCGATGGCGATGTAGCAGACGATGACCACCCAGACTGGCAGGTATTCGGTGGTCGCCATCATCCAGGTCGGCAGGCCCTGAACATTGCTGGTGGTCGCAGCGATCAGCAGCAGCCAGATAATGCCGGCCGTCTTTTGCGCATCGTTGCCGCCATGCCCCAGGCTATACGCACCGGCAGACACCAGCTGCAGCCGGCGAAACCACCGGTCGGCCTTCGACGGCGTCGTCCGGCGGCACACCCAGGCCACCGCCACCATCATCAGCGAGCCGAGCAGGAAGCCGAGCAGGGGCGAGACAAAGATAAAAGCCACCACCTTGAACACGCCTGACGCGATCAGGGCACTTGCACCGGCCTTGGCGATGACAGCGCCCACGATGCCGCCGATCAGCGCATGCGAAGAGCTGCTGGGAATGCCGTAAAACCAGGTGAGGATGTTCCAGGTGATGGCGCCAATCAGCGCACCGAACACCACGTGCGTGTCCACCACCCCCGGCATCACGATGCCCTTGCCGATGGTCGCCGCCACGCTCAGGTGGAAGATGAAATACGCCAGGAAGTTGAAGAAGGCGGCGAACAGCACCGCCTGTCCCGGCTTGAGAACGCCGGTCGACACCACGGTGGCAATCGAGTTGGCCGCGTCATGAAAGCCATTCATGAAGTCGAAAGCGATGGCCAGGAAGACCAGCAGGAACACCACCCACAGGGCGGCCTGTACGGTTTGCATGGTTCAGCCGCCCGTGATCAGGAGTTCTCGAGGACGATGCCCTCGATCAGGTTGGCGACGTCTTCGCACTTGTCGGTGATGGTTTCGAGCAGTTCGTACACCGCCTTGAGTTTGATCACTTCCCGCACGTCGGGCTCTTCGCGGAAGAGGCGGCTCATGGCCGAGCGCATCACGCGGTCGGCATCGGACTCGAGCTTGTCGATTTCTTCGCAGGTCTTGAGGGCGGCTTCGGCCGTCGCGGCGTCGCTGACCTTTTCAATCAGCGCCACGGCGTCCTTCAGGCGTTCGCAGCATTTGACGCTGAGGTCGGTCAGCCGCACGATGTCTTCGGTCATGTGGCGCACGTCGTACAGCGCCATGGTTTCGGCCGAATCCTGGATCAGGTCGGCCACGTCGTCCATGGTGTTGATGAGCTTGTGGATCTGTTCGCGGTCGATCGGCGTGATGAAGGTCTTGTGCAGCGCGCGGTTGACTTCATGCGTGATGCGGTCGGCGGCGCGCTCGGCGTGGTCGACTTCGCGGTTGAAGGATTCGCGCTTCTGGACGTCACTGTAGTTGGCGACCAGGTTCGAAAACGCATGGGCGGCTTCGACGATCCGTTCGGCATGCTGGTTGAACATCTCGAAAAAATTGCCTTCGCGGGGCAGCAATTTGCCAAACAGCATGGGGACTCCTAGGGGGAATATGTCAAATTTGTGACGTTTTTGTGACTGCCGGGAGTTTAACCGCCTGGGGATTTAGGGGTTTCTTGCTGAGGCTGCTGGCCGGGGGTTGCCCGGCGGCAACTCACTTTTCTTTTGCTTCGCCAAAAGCAAAGTAAGCAAAAGGTCACGCAGTGGGGATTCGCTCACTTCGCGAAGCGAAGTTATGCGAATACCAAAAGGCGACCCTGCTGGCTGCGTCCCTTCGCTTCGCTACGGGCAACCTGCGGTGCTCGGTCCAGACGGGGTCAAAAACAACTCGCCTTCGGCTCAAACAAGTTTTTGCCCTGATCCGTCTGGCCCTCCGCTCCTCGGCGCATCCAGAAGGGGGTGGGGACAGAAATAACAAAAACCGAAGACTCAGGCGCTACGGAAGATGAAATAGACCGCGCCCACCATGCACAGCGCTGCCCACAGGTAGTCGAGTTTGAGCGGCTCATTCAAATAGAACACCGCAAAAGGCACAAACACGCTCAGCGTGATGACTTCCTGCATGATCTTGAGCTGCCCGACGCTGTATTGGGTGAAGCCGATGCGGTTGCCGGGCACCTGCAGCAGGTATTCGAACAGCGCGATGCCCCAGCTGACGAGTGCCGCGATGTACCAGGGCGAGGTGGACAGGTTCTTGAGATGCCCGTACCAGGCAAAGGTCATGAACACGTTGGACAACAGCAGCAAGCCGATGGTTTGCGCCGAGACCGGCAGTGATTGAAGGAACTGCATCAACTAACCCTTCCTTTATTTACGCAAAACGCCCGACCAGCAGCAGCACCATGGTCAGCGTGACCAGGGCCAGCGCGGTCGACACCACAACGCTCGCAGTGATCAGCTCTTCGGCCACCTTGTAGCGCTGGGAAAACAAAAACACGTTGGCGCCGATGGGCAAAGCCGAGGCGACCACCATCACCGCCATAGGGACGCCGCTCACGCCCAGCAGGCGGCACAGAAAAAACACCAGCAGCGGATGCAGCAGATTTTTCACCCCGGCCAGGGCCAGCGCCTGGCGCCAGTGCTCGCCCACGCGGGTGTTGGCCAGCGTCACGCCGACCAGCACCAGCGCGAGCGGGCCGAAGGCGTTGGCCAGCAGTTCCAGCGGCTTGTCGATCACGGCGGGAATCGCCAAACCCGTCTGCGCAAACAGCAGGCCCGCGATGATGGGCAGCGGCACCGGGTGCAGCAGCGCGTTCTTGACAGCCATCAGCACGGTGGCTACCGGGTGGCGCGGTGCGGTCGTGACTTCGTCGTTGGTGCCCAGCTTTTGCTCGTGCGCCACGGCCAGCTCCAGCACCACGGTAGCGCTGGTCAGCAGCACCAGCGAATGCACCGACACCAGCGTGAACAGCGTCACCAGCCCCTCGGGCCCATACATGAGGCCGATCAGCGCGATGCCGATCA
Organism: Polaromonas sp. SP1; assembly: GCF_003711205.1. NCBI lineage: Bacteria > Pseudomonadati > Pseudomonadota > Betaproteobacteria > Burkholderiales > Comamonadaceae > Polaromonas > Polaromonas sp. SP1. Next base: position 131,669 of record NZ_CP031013.1, read on the forward strand.
TCACGGTGTTGGAGAAAGTATTGGCCAGCGCCAGCACCGCCGCGCGGCGGTTAAACCCCTGCAGCAGCAAGGTGCCGCCAAACAAAATGATCACGGCCAGGAAGTAGGCGAGCACGGGTTTGAAGTCCAGTTGCTCAACGCGCACCTTGCTCATGGTGCGAAACAACAGCGCCGGTGTGAGCAGCAAGAAGACCAGGTTTGACAGGTCTTTTATGGCCCCAGCCCTTATCCACTGTGCCCTGCCCGCTATAAAACCTGTAGCAATCAACAGCACGACAGGGAACAGGGACACGAAGACAAGCTGGTTCATCCGCACAATCTTAGCGTGCGGGCGGCCGGCGAGCCTGCGTGTTTTACGTAGTGGCCCCGCTTAAAAAGCGAGCTGTAAGCCCACCTTCAGGCTGCGCCCCGGCAGCGGCGCCTTCGGGAACGCCGTCGTCGTCAGCACCGATGCCGCGCTGTAGGCCAACTGGTTGGTCAGGTTGTCGACTTTGGCATACCAGAGGATGTGACTCACGCCCGCCTTCATGCGGTAGGTGGCCGCCAGGTTCCACAGCGTATAGGCCGATGTGGCGCGCTGCCCCGCTGCCACGCGGTTTTGCGCCACTGAATGGTCAAAGCCGATGCTGCTGCCCCACGGCCCGCTGGCCCAGATCAGGCTGGCGCCCAAACGTGCCGGCGCAATGCGTGGCAGCGGCTGGCCGTTGCTCAGGTTGGTGGCGCGCACCAGGTCGCCCCGCAAGGCCAGGTCCAGGCTGGAGGCGCCTTCGATCAAACGCACATTGCCGCTGGCCTCCAGCCCGACAAAGCGGGCGCGCACACCGGTGTACGCAAACTCCGGCAACAGGCTGTTGTCCGGGTTGGCATCGTCCACGCCGTCGCCGTCCAGGTCGGCCGGGTTGAGCGCGCCGTCTTCCTGGCCGTAGCTGTTGCCCGTGGCCAGCAGGCCGATGTAGTTTTTGAAGCGGTGCACATAGGCATTCGCGCTGAAGCTGTTGGCGCCGGACTTCCAGTTGGCGCCTATGTCCAGGCTGGTTGACTTTTCCTTGCCCAGCGTGGGGTCGCCGGTTTCCCAGGCCTTGGTGGCCACGTGCGGGCCTTGCGCAAAGAGTTCATAGTCCTTAGGCGCGCGCTCGGTGTAGGCGAGGTTGCTGGTGACTTGCCAGCCCGGCGCTGCATTCCACAAGGCGCCCAACGCATAGCTGTGCGGCGTGAAGTCGCGCGTCAACGACGCAAAGCGCGCCACCAGCGGGTTGCCCAGCGACTCCACCTTCACCGACTCCAGCCGCCCGCCAAAGCTCAGCTTGCCCCAGCTCGTGGCGTATTCCTCATACGCAAACACCGCGTTCTGCGAGGTCTTGCTGTAGGGCGCAAACGCCTCGGCGCCGTCGGCCGAAAATTTGTTGTTCTCGGCCAGGAAGCCGATCACGCCTTCAAGATTGCCCAGGCGGGCATGGCGCGCCTCCAGCCGGAAGTCGCTGCCCTTGTTCTTGAACACCGTGCCGGGGTTGGGCCCTTCGAATTCGGTGTGCTGGTAGTCGGTGTGGCTCAACTGGCCCTTCACGCTCTGGATAAAACCACCCAGGTTGCGCATTTCGCCTTCCAGCGCCGCGCGATTGGACTTCATGTCGATGGTCACGTCGTCTTCGGCCACCGTGCCGTAATTGCTGCGATACGTGCTGACGGACGCGCCGAGGTAGCCATGGTCAAAAAACACCGAGCCGCCGGCCGAGCCGCCGCGCACCTTGCTGTCTGAATTGCAGATGCGGTGGGTGATCGTATTGACGCCGCCCTTGCTGCAGGCCAGGTCGGTGGGCACTTTGACGTCGCCGGTCTCGCGGTTGAACACATCCACGTGCAGGGCGTAGCGCTTGTTGCCGCCTTCCAGCAGAACGCCGCTGCTTCTCTCGCGGTTGCCGGTGGCCAGGCCCAGGTCGACCTTGCCGCCTATGCCGCCTTTCTCGTCAAACAGCGGCTCCCGCGGGATGCGGTTGTCGATCACGTTGACCACGCCGCCCACCGCGCTGCCGCCGTACAGCAAAGCGCCGGGGCCGCGCAAGACTTCGATGCGCTCGATGCTGATCGGGTCGCTCGTGACGGCGTGGTCGTAACTCAGGCTGGACGCATCGAGCGTCGCGCCGCCGTTGCCCAGAATGCGGATGCGGTCGCCGTCCAGGCCGCGGATGATGGGCCGGCTGGCGTTGGGACCAAAGTAGGTGCTGCTCACGCCCGGCACGCCGTCCAGCGTTTCACCCAGCGTGGTTTTAGAGCGCAATAGCAGTCCAGCCCCCGAATACTGTGCGGCAGGCGCTATCAAATCAGTAGCGCCCAGCGGGTTGCCGGTGACGGTGACTTCTTTCAGGCTGGGGGCGGGCGCGGGTGCCGGTGCGGTGGTCTGGGCATTGGCCAGGCCGCAGGAAAGCGTTGCCGCAGCGCAAAGCGCGCGGCTGATAAAAGGTGGTTTCATGATGACTCGCTGAATCGGGGAGCCGAAAAAATCGGCAAAAGCAAAGCTGCGCCCGGCCTGCTGGCCAGCGCGTAGCAACCTTGGAAAAATCAGCGAGTGGAAGGCGGGCCGCGCGCGTCAAACAACGCTGCCCAGCGGGCGAGTGCTTCGCCGCGGGAGATATCGAATGCCACCGTGCACAGCACCAGCGGCAAACTCAGCATGGGCAGAACGGGGGCTGCGTGGCCCTGGCTGGCTTGATCGAAAAGGCGGCAATCCGAATCGCCGCCGTGGGAAGAAAACAGCGACGCCAGCCAGTCGCCGTGCTCATCGTTTGCCGTGGATAAGTGATCGTGGTCGTGATGAACCTGCGCAAGGTGCGCAACCGTCGCCTTGTCATGCCGATGCGCCTGCGGCCCATGCACCACACCATGCATCAGCCCCAGCAGTTGCGCCAGCAGCAGCGCGGCTGCCAGCAGCCAGACCAGTGCAAAGCCGGCGCGCTTGGGGGCGCTCACAAAACCCAGCGAAGCGGTCCTGGTTAGGAGCCTGGGCAGCGGCAAGCGGGGCCTGCGCCGGCGCGCTGCCAGGGCTAGGCAAGGCGCCAGTGAGGCCGTGTGGTCAGCCACACAACGATCTGGCAACGCCGCATAGGCCTGACAGCGCACCGGCCCGAAGGGTTGAGCCTGAAAGGGGCGCATGCGGCGTTGCAAATGCTCGCCGGGTATCAACCCGGCTGCGCTTTGCGCCTTGCCTGCGCCCCTTTCAGGCTCAACGCAGACCCCGCTTGCCGCTGCCCAGGCTCCTAAGCGCGTCGCCGCAGACAGTGCTACAGCACGGCAAGGCGGCGCAACAACGCCAGGAGGGTTTTGTGAGCGCCCCCGCTTACTTGACGCTGGTGGCATCCGTAATCCGGTAATACAGCCCGTAAGAATCGTCGTTCAGCACCAGGAAGCGCCCCTCCACCACCACCGGCTCCATGCTGTATTTCACCGGCGTTTTGGTTTTGACTTCGACCATGCTTTCAGGCCCGCCGGGCAGGCAGAAGGCGCAGGTCAGCGGCACCGACGAGAGCAAAAAATGCTTTTGCTTTTCGCCCGGGTCCAGCGGCATCATGAAGCCCTGGATGCGCTGCGTCTTCTGGTTCAGCGCCATCTGCTCGAGGTTGAAGACCGGCAGAATGCGGTTCTTTTCGGTTTTGGTTTTCACCGCCGTCAGCACCGACCAGGGCACCACGTCCGTACGCGCCGCCAGCGGCGGAAACGGGCTGTTGGCGCCATGCACACCCGCACCCTGCCCCACCGGCAAATCAAAACCCGGCGCGGTAGCGCCCGGCTTTGCACCAGCGGGCGCCGGTGCAATCGGTGACGACAGCGTTTGCGCCTGCAGGCCGGCAACCGCCAGCAACGCGCCGCAGGCCAGTGCCTGCTTCAGGCCACTGACATTGACTATGTGTGCGTGAAGAGATGTCATGCGGTGCTCCGAAAGGAAAGGGACAGCCGTCTCAGTGGACGTGTTTCATCCCGCAGTATTTACCGACCGCCAGCCCTTTGCAAGCGGCCTGCAATTCCTTCATGCAGACGTCTTCTTTCTTGCCGGACTCCAGGCATTTTGCCGCGCCTTCGTGCGCGGTGGCCAGGGCGCGGTGGCGCTGGACGTCTTCCTTGGTTTCCTTGTCGGTGTGCTGCGCGTGGGCCAGGGAAAAGGTCGCGCTCAGCGCCAGGGCGGCAAAGGCGGCCAGGATGGGCGAGACGGTGAGGAATTTTTTGACGGAACGATGGCTTGTCATAACGGGATTACCTTGATTGGAGAAGTTCAAACACACTGACCCGGTAGGCCTCCCAGGCGGGCAGCAGCGCAGACGCCAGCGCCACCCCGAAAGCCAGTACCGGCACACTCACCAGTTCGACCGGCCACGACAGCGCACCGATCAACACGGATTTTTCAAGCTGCAGCGCCCAGGCCAGCAGCGCCGTCAGGCCCTGGCCGGCCAGCACGCCCAGCAGGGTCGCCAGCAACGCCAGCCACAAGGCCTCGCACAACAGCAGGCCGGCCACCTTGGCGGGCGGTGCGCCCAGCATGCGCAGCAGCGCCAGGTCGGCCCGGCGCTCGCGCACGGCGCCCCACAGCGCGATAAACACACTCAGGCCCGCCGTCAGCAGCAACACCCCGGCCAGCGCGCGCAGCACATCGGTGCCCACGCCCACCATGCTCAGGAGGCGTGTGATCTCCAGCGCCGGTGCGGCGGCCTGCATCTCGGTGCTGCTGTTGATGTAGCGCGGAAACGTCACCGCCGCCAGCGGCGATTTGTATTGAATGAGCGCCAGCGTGATTTCGCGGTCTTCTTCCAGCACCTTGCGGTCGTCGTCGTCCAGCGCGGTGTCGGTCTCATGCACCTGCCAGACGGACTCGGTGGCCGTCAGCACCAGGCGGTCGAGCACGGTGTGGCTGTCGGCCAGGATGCCCGACACCACATAGGGGCTCAGCTTGTGCTCTTCGCCGCCTCCACCATTTCCACCCAGGCCGTGCGTGCCGGCAAAGCTGTCGCCCACTTTGATACCGGTTTGCCGCGCCACCTGCGCGCCGACCACCGCCTGCATGGGCCGGGCCCACAGCGTGCCCTGCGCCAGTTGCGCGTCGTAGTGGCTGATGTAGTCGGGTGTGGTGCCCACGATGCGGTAGCCGCGAAAGCTGTCGCCCAGGCTGATCGGGATGATCCTGGCCACCTGCGGATTCGCCTCGAGTGCCTTCACCGCCGCCAGCGGCACATTGCCCGTCGGCGCGTCGAGGTGAAACACGCCCGACAGAATCAGCTGCATCGGGCTGCCCTTGGCACCCACCACCACGTCGATGCCGGCGACGTCGCGCTCAAAGGCCTGGCTGATCTGGTGGCTGACCAGCAGCAAGAAGGTAATTGATGCCAGCCCGAGGCTGAGCAGCAATAAATTCAGCGCCGCCGCCAGAGGCCGCGACCACAGGTAACGCCAGGCAAATGCTATCGTTTTCATAGCGAACTACCCATGATCTGTATGGACTGCAGGCCTTTTTTATCCTTAAAGAACTCAGCCACGCGCGCATCGTGCGTGGCAATCACCAGCGTGGCGCCCTCCCGGCTGGCCGCGGCTTGCAGCAGGCCGAGCGAGGCACGCGCCGCATCGTCATCCAGGCTGGCCGTCGGCTCGTCCGCCAGGATCACGCGGGGCTTGAGCAGCACCGCCCGCGCCAGCGCTACGCGCTGCGCCTGCCCGCCGGAGAGTTGTGAAGGTTTGCGTCCTGCCAGCGCCCGCACATCCAGCGCGTCCAGCGCCTCGGCAATGCGGCCCTCATCGGCCGGCTGGCCGGCTGCCCACTGCGCCATGGCCAGGTTGCCATGCACCGTCAGCGCCGCACTGAGATGCAGTTTTTGCGGCAAAAAGCCGATGGCCTGCGCGCGCCAGGCATCGCCCGCACGCGCGCCCAGTGCCTTGATGGACTGTCCCGCCACCGTGATGTCGCCTTCCGCCGGCGCCAGCAAACCGGCGGCCAGCGCCAGCCAGGTCGACTTGCCCGAGCCCGATGCGCCGCGCAGCAGCAGCGTGCCGCCCTGCGCCACATCCACGTCCGCAAAGCGCAGCGTGGGGCCGTTGGCGTAGCGGTAAGCCAGCTGGCGCGTGCTGATCATGAAGAAGCCGCGCCCGGTGCGCCGGTGGCGCAATCGGCACATACGCCGCGCACCGCAAAGTCCATGCTCATGCCCTGGTAGCCCAGCGCCTTCAAGGCTTCCAGCGCGGTTTGCGCGGCGCGCTCCAGGTCTTTGGCGCTGGCCTTGAGCGCGCCCGAGCGCTTGCCTGACAACGCGCCCGACAGCGGACTGTCGCGATGGCAGCTCTGGCATTCAAAATGCGGAATCGCATGCACGCTGCTGGGCATGGCCTGGTAGCGCCGCACGCGGTTGGCATCAACCCGACACAGCAGTAAACCGACCTGCGTGAGCCGGTCGATCAGGCGGTACAGCGTGACGCGGTCCAGCGCCGGCTCGGCATCGTCAGCCAGCGCCGCCTGCAACTGCGCGTGGGTGTAGCTGGTGTCAGGGTGCGCCAGCAGCCAGCCCAACACCAGCCGCGCCGCCGCCGTGCGGCGCAGGCCGTGGGCGGATAAAAGCGTGTCGATCGGATCGAGTTTGGCGTCACTGGCTACATGGCTTGCGCTGCGCTTGCGACTGCGACTGCTGGAGGACGAAACTGCGGGCATGGAGGTGAGCTTCCTGAGCCGGTAATAACGCAACCGGGTTGCAACACTATACCGCAACCAGATTGCGTTAGTGGTTTATTTTCCGCGAACGAACGGGGCTCATGCGCCACTGTCAAGATCGCCGCTTTGCGAAAAAAGCCAGCACGCAAAGACCCGCTTCAGGCCTCTAGCGAATCGCTGTATAACCAAACCATGAACGCCACAACCACCGCCGGCGCATTGCCCATGACACAAAACCACCCCACCCACCTGCGCAGCCACACCTTCCACGGCCTGGCGCCCGGCCCGCGTTTGCTCGTCACCGGCGCCGTGCACGGCAACGAAACCTGCGGCACGCAGGCCATCGCCCAACTGCTGGAAGAGATAGACAAAGGCCAGCTCGGCATCGAGCGCGGCACGGTGACGTTTGTACCCATCACCAATCCACTGGCCTACCAGCTCAAGCAGCGCATGGGGGACCGCAATCTCAACCGCAACATGGCACCCAGTGCGATCCCGCAGGATTTTGAGGACCGCATTGCCAATGTGTTGTGCCCGCTGCTGGATGCGCATGATGTTCTGCTGGACCTGCACTCCTTTCACACCGGCGGCGCGCCGTTTGTGATGATCGGCCCGCAAAACAACCACGGCCCGCTGGAGCCCTTTGCCCATGCGGTCGAGGAAATGCAGCTGGCGCTGCACACCGGGCCGCACCGCATCGTCGAAGGCTGGCTGGACACCTATTCGCGCGGCGTGAAACGGCGCGCGGAAGCTGCAAGCGCTTCAACGGCGAGCGACCGGGCGCAAACGCTGGTGACCGACCCGAACTACGGTGTTGGCACGACCGAATACATGCGCTCTCGCGGCGGCTACGGCGTGACGCTGGAATGCGGCCAGCACGACGACCCGCAGGCGGTGCAGGTGGCGCGGCACGCGATTTTGCAAACGCTGGGCTTGCTGGGCCTGATCGCGCAGCCGCCGGCGCCGGAGCCGGCCGAACGCGAGATCCTGCGGCTGGTCGACGTGATGGACAAGGGTCACGCGGGCGACACCTTCAGCCGCGAATGGCGCAGCTTTGACGCCGTCAAGCGCGGCGAGGTCATCGGCACGCGCCACGGGGGCGAGGCCGTCACCGCGCCGGCCGACGGCTTTGTGGTGTTCCCCAACCCGCGGGGTGAAGTCGGCCAGGAGTGGTTTTATTTCGCGCAGCGGCGGGTTTGAGGCCGGCTTGAGGCGGGCAACAAAAAAGGGCCCTGAAAGGCCTTTTTATATAAAAATGGGCTCCAGCCCAATTCCCGCATACACCAGTAGCTATCAAATCGATAGCAAATCCGCAGATCAGTCCTTCACCCTCGACGCAAACGTCTTGCGGAATTTATCGACCTTGGGGCCGACCACAAACGCGCAGTAACCCTGGTTGGGGTTGTTCTCAAAGTAGTCCTGGTGGTAGTCCTCGGCGGGCCAGTAGTTTTGCAGCGGCAGCACCTCGGTCACGATGGGCTTGCCGAAGGTCTTGTCCTGGCTGACGTCGCGGATGAAGCCGTCGATGACTTCTTTTTGCTCGGGCGTTGAGTAATAGATGCCGCTGCGGTATTGCGTGCCGGCGTCGTTGCCCTGGCGGTTCAGGCTGGTCGGGTCGTGGATGACGAAAAAAATCTCCAGGATTTCCTTGAGCGTGATCTCGGCCGGGTCGTAGGTGAGCTTGACCACTTCATTGCTGCCGGTGCGGCCCGAGCACACCTCTTCATAGCTGGGCCGCGCGGCCTGGCCGTTGCTGTAGCCGGACTCGACGTCGGTGACGCCGCGCACCTTGACGTAAACGGCTTCGGTGCACCAGAAGCAGCCGCCGCCGAGGGTGATGGTTTGGGATGAGGACATGAAATCTCCGCTTGAAAACCGTTAGTCGGAAAGCGAGCGGTCATCTTACGCCGCAGCCTGCGCGGCTGCCCTGCGTGCGCTGCTTGCCCCTGCGGCAGGCCGGCTCAATCGCGGCGGCGCGGGCCTTTGGTGACGTGCTGCTTGCCGACCACACGGCGCATCAGCCGCAGCAACGCCAGGGCCACAAGGCCGCCGGCCACCGCCAGGCCGAGGGAGCCCATGCTGAAAACCGTGTCGCTGGTCTTGCCGCCGCTGAGGACAGAGGCGACGAGGTCGCCGCCGATAAAGGCGCCGAACATGCCGACGCCCACGTTTTCGATCATGAGGATTTTTTCGCGGGTGCCCGCGAGCAGGCAGGCGGCCCCGCCGAGGAGGGCGCCCACCACACACCAGATATACGGGTTGATGCCGTTCTCCTTGAAGACTATGTTCTGCCCCATGGTGACAGCTTTACGGCCCGCGCAGTGGACATACTTTCGGCAAGGTCTTTAATCCGGCTTCGGCGGTGAAGGCGCGATGGCCCGCACCGCGTCGACAAACGCGTCCAGCGCCTGGTGGTCGCGCGCGGTTTTCCACAGGCAATGCGTGTCGTAGGGTGTGGTGCCGGCATCCAGCGGCACAAATGCCGCGCCCGCCATGGCCGACTGCCGCAGCGCCGCCGGCACCAGCGCCACGCCCATGCCTTGCGACACCAGCGACACCACGCTCAGCCAATGCCGCAGTTCGTAACGGATCTCCGGGTAAAAGCCGGCTTCGGTGCAGATCGCCAGGATGCGGTCGTGGTAGTCGGGCGAGACCGCGCGCGACACCACCGCAAAAGGCTCGCCCTGCAGGGCCGACAGCGAGAGTGACCGCTTGCGCGCCAGCGCATGGCCCGCCGGCAGGCAGCAGACAAAGGCCTGGCTGGAAACGAGGATTTGCGAGAGCTCGGGCGGCACGCGTGTGGTGTGCACAAAGCCGAGGTCCAGCCGGTCGTGCGCCAGCTCGATCAACTGCTCGCTGGAGCTGAGCTCTTTTAATGTGAGGCGCAGCAGCGGGTGCTGGGCCTGAAAGCGCTCCAGGATGTGCGGCAGGCCGCTGTACAGCATCGTCCCCGAAAAGCCGATGGCCAGGCTGCCGGCCATGCCCTGCCCCACGTCGCGCGCATGGCCTGCCGCCCGGGCGGCTTGCTCCAGCAGGGCACGCGCCGCCGGCACAAAGGCCTGGCCCGCAGCGGTGAGCTGCACCGACTTGCTGTTGCGGGTCAGCAGCCTGGCGCCGACGGACGCTTCAAGCTGCTGGATGTTCAGCGACAGCGGCGGCTGCGAAATCGACAGGCGCCGGGCCGCCCGGCCGAAGTGCAGCTCTTCAGCCAGGACGAGGAAATAACGAAGATGGCGGAATTCCATGAAACCCCCATGAATATGTTTTTTATATCGTTGAATCGATATTTGATATTAGACAACTATTCATGCTTGTCAAACAATCCTGCCACCACATGGCGCAGCGCAGCCCCCGGCCCGCGCCCCTACACTGCAACCCGGCCCCAAGGAGACACCGCATGAAAACCCAATTCAACTGGCAAGACCCGTTTTTCTTCATGGACCAGCTGAGCGATGACGAACGCGCCATCAGCGAAGCCGCCCACGCCTTTTGCCAGGAAAAGCTGCAGCCCCGCGTACTGATGGCCGCACGCCACGAGAAGTTCGACCGCGAGATCATGAATGAGGCGGGCGCCATGGGTTTCCTCGGCTCCACGATTGAAGGCTACGGCTGCGCCGGCCTCAATTACGTGAGCTACGGCCTGGTGGCGCGTGAAGTCGAGCGCGTCGACAGCGGCTACCGCAGCGCCATCAGCGTGCAGAGCTCGCTGGTCATGCACCCCATCAACGCCTACGGCAGCGAAGCGCAAAAACAAAAATACCTGCCCAAACTGGCCACCGGCGAATGGGTGGGCTGCTTCGGCCTGACCGAGCCCAACCACGGCTCCGACCCGGCCAGCATGCTGACGCGCGCCAAGCCGGTGGACGGCGGCTTCATCGTCAAGGGCGCCAAGATGTGGATCACCAACAGCCCGATCGCCGACGTGTTCATCGTCTGGGCCAAGCTGGAAGACCCCGACGGCAAGGTCGGCGGCCAGGAAAGCATCCGCGGCTTTGTGCTCGAGAAAGGCATGAAGGGCCTTTCCGCCCCCAAGATCGAAGGCAAGATGAGCCTGCGCGCGTCGATCACCGGCGAGATCGTGATGGACGACGTGTTTGTGCCTGAAGCGAATTTGCTGCCCAACGTGAGCGGCCTGAAGGGCCCCTTCGGCTGCCTGAACAAGGCACGTTACGGCATCGCCTGGGGCGCGCTGGGTGCGGCTGAAGACTGCTGGTTCCGCGCCCGCCAATACACCATGGACCGCCAGCAGTTCGGCCGCCCGCTGGCGCAAAACCAGCTCATCCAGAAGAAGCTGGCCGACATGCAAACCGAAATCACGCTGGGCCTGCAGGGCTGCCTGCGCGTGGGCCGGCTGATGGACGAAGACAAGTCGGTGCCGGAGATGATTTCGCTGATCAAACGCAACAGCTGCGGCAAGGCGCTGGACATCGCCCGCCTGGCGCGCGACATGCACGGCGGCAACGGCATCCATGACGAATACCACGTCATCCGCCACATGATCAACCTGGAAACCGTCAACACCTACGAAGGCACGCACGATGTGCACGCGCTCATCCTGGGCCGCGCGCAAACCGGGCTGCAGGCGTTCTATTGATGGTTTGATGATCAAATCGGGTCCTAGCCCAGGTAGCCATTAGACTATTAGCTATATTTTTAATAGCAGATAAAGCAAGCAGGACTTGCAGGGGCAACCGATGGAGCTTGGCGCACTCAAACCGATCTTGACCAGCCTGGCCATGCCGCCGGTTTCTCTGCTGGCGCTGGCCTTGCTGGGGCTGGTACTGGCCTGGCGCAACCACAAAAAAACCGGGCTGACGCTGGCCACCACCGCCGTGCTGCTGCTGGCGCTGTTCAGCAGCTACGGCGCATCAGCCTGGCTGGCGCACAACCTTCTGCCCCAGTTTGCCCCCCTCGACGTTGCCAGCCTCAAGGCGCGCCGGGTGCAGGCCATCGTTATCCTCGGCGGCGATGTGCTGCCCGAGGCGCCCGAGTACGGCAGCAGCCAACCCAATGGCGCCACCGCCGCGCGGCTGCGCTACGGCGCCTGGCTGGCGCGGCAGTCGGGCCTGCCGCTGGCCTTCAGCGGCGGGGTGAGCTGGGCGGCCAACAGCGCAGAAAGGGTGTCGGAGGCCGAGGTGGCCGCCCGCGTGATACAGCAGGACTACGGCATGACGCTGCGCTGGAACGAAGCCGAGTCGCGCGACACCGCCGGCAATGCGCGCCTGCTGGCGCCGCTGCTGCAACAAAGCGGCGTTCAGCGTATCGCGCTGGTGACCCACGCCTGGCACATGCCGCGCGCGGCCGCCGCCTTTGAGCAAGCCGGCCTCGCCGTGACGCCCGCACCCATGGGCTATGTGCTGCCGGCCTCCGGCTTTCTGGCCTGGCTGCCTTCCGCCGGCGGTCTGCAGACCTCGAGCCTGGTGCTGAAGGAATGTCTGGCGCTGGCGCTCCGCCGGTTCATGGTGGTTTGACTTCAGCCGCCGGGCGCCCGGCTTTACCGTGGGTTTACCTTTTACGCTGCGGCGCCCCTCCGGTGCGGTGTAGCCTACGGGGTTTGTGTTGACGGTCGCAAAGTAAGCAGATATATTACTAACCAGTCAGTCAGTAACTATGTCACTTTCCAAACTCTTTTGCGACAAAACCTCCGGCGTCGCCGCCAAGCGCGAACGGCGCAAGGAAGCACGACCCGGCGAGCTGCTGGACGCCGCGCTCGACCTGTTCGTCGAAAAAGGCTTTGCCGCCACCCGGGCTGAAGAAGTCGCCGCCCGCGCCGGCGTCTCCAAAGGAACGCTTTTTCTCTACTTCCAGAGCAAGGAAGAGCTGTTCAAGGCCGTCGTGCGTGAAAACATCTCCGGCCGCTTCACCGAATGGCGCGCAGAGCTCGACGTCTTCGAAGGCAGCACCCCCGAATTGCTGGCCTACTGCATGCACAGCTGGTGGGAGCGGGTGGGCCTGACGCGCGCCTCGGGCCTGACCAAGCTGATGATGAGCGAGGCCAAGAACTTCCCCGACATCGCCGCCTTCTACCAACAGGAAGTCATCATGCCCGGCCACGGCCTGATTCGCGACATCCTGCAGCGCGGCGTGGACCGCGGCGAGTTCGGCCCCATGGACCTGGACTACGCCGTCTACCTTGTGGTCGCGCCCATGATCTTCCTGATCCTGTCGCGGCACACCGCCGGCATTTGTATCAGCAGCGACACCACTCTGGACCCGAAAAAGTACATCGACTTCCAGGTGCAAACCATCCTGGGCGGCATTTCCGCCCCGGCGGCCACAGCCCCTGCAACCCGGAAAGCCGCCGCATGAAGCGCTGGGTCAAGTGGGCGGTCGCCCTTGTCATCGTGCTGCTCATCGCGGGCGGTGTGCTGCGGGCGCTGTCCGCACGCAAGGCCCAGCAGCAGGCGCTGGCCGCCAGCAGCGCCGCGCCCGACATGGGCCTGGTCGAGCTGGCCGCCACCGACGTCGTCAAGGCCCAGGTGCGTGAGGTCGTCCAGGGCCTGCCGGTGTCGGGCTCGCTCAAGGCAGTCAACTCCGCCCTTATCAAGGCCCGTGTGGCCGGCGAACTGCAGGGGCTCACCGTGCGCGAAGGCGACGTGGTCAAGGCCGGCCAGGTGATCGCGCGCATCGATGCGGCCGAATACCAGTCGCGCGTGCGCCAGGCCAGGGAGCAGGCCGAGTCCGCCAAGGCGCAGGTCGACGTGGTGCAGCGCCAGTACGACAACAACAAGGCGCTGGTCGACCAGGGCTTTATTTCCAAAACCGCGCTGGACACGTCGCTGGCCAACCTCAACGCCGCGCAGTCCACCTACAAAGCCGCGCTGGCCGCCACCGATGTTGCCGCCAAGTCGGTGGACGACACCATCCTGAAAGCCCCGATCTCCGGCCAGGTGTCGCAGCGCCTGGCGCAGCCGGGCGAGCGCGTTGGCATAGACACCAAGATTGTGGAAATCGTCGACCTCAGCCGGCTGGAACTGGAAGCCACCCTGAGCGCCAGCGACTCCATGGACGTGCGCGTCGGCCAAAGCGCCAGCCTGAAAATTGAAGGCAGCCGCAAGCAGGTGAACGCCGTCGTGGCGCGCATCAACCCCAGCGCGCAGGCCGGCAGCCGCAGCGTGCTGGCTTACCTCACGATCGACAACCCGGGTGTTAGCGGAACGACGGGCGAAGGCAGCGCCCCACCCTTGCGCCAGGGCTTGTTCGCCCAAGGCACGCTGGGCACAGCGCAGGCTTCGCTGCTGTCGGTGCCCGTCAGCGCCGTGCGCACCGACAAACCCACGCCCTACCTGCAGGCCGTTGAAAACGGTGTGGTGGTGCACAAGTCTGTCGAGCTGGGCGCGCGCGGCAACGCCGGCGGAGATGAAGTCGTCGCGGTGAAGGGGCTGGCCGACGGCGCCCTGGTGGTGCGCGGCGAAATCGGCGCGCTGCGCGAGGGCACCAAGGTGCGGTTCACGCAGCAGGCGCCTGCTGCCGCTGCCCCCGGCCCCGCAGCCAGCGCGGCCGCCAAACCCGCACCCTGAAGGCCAGTGACGCATGTGGTTCACGCAGGTCAGCCTCAGGAATCCCGTGTTCGCCACCATGGTCATGCTGGCCATCGTGGTGCTGGGCCTGTTCTCTTACCAGCGCATGCAGGTCGACCAGTTTCCCAACATCGACTTCCCGGTGGTGGTCATCACCGCCGAATACCCGGGCGCCTCGCCCGAGATCGTTGAAAGCGAAGTCACCAAGAAAATTGAAGAAGGCGTCAACTCGATTGCCGGCATCAACGCGCTGACCTCGCGCAGCTACGAAGGCCAGTCCGTCGTCATCATGGAGTTCCAGCTCTATATCGACGGGCGCCGCGCCGCGGAAGACGTGCGCGAAAAAATCGCCGCCATCCGGCCCAGCTTTCGCGATGAGGTGAAAGAACCGCGCGTGCTGCGCTTTGACCCGGCCAGCCGCGCCATCTGGTCCGTTGCCGTGTTGCCGGATTCCAGCAAAGGCGGCAACGCACTGACAGCCGTCGAGCTGACCAACTGGGCCGACCAGGTGCTGAAAAAGCGCCTGGAAAACGTGCGCGGCGCCGGCTCCGTCACGCTGGTGGGCGGCACCAAACGCGAGATCAATGTCTACCTGAACCCGCAGGCCATGGAGTCGCTGGGCATCACGGCCGACCAGGTGGTCAACGCGGTGCGCAATGAAAACCAGGACCTGCCGGTAGGGGCCATCCGCTCGCTGCAGCAGGAGCGTGTCGTCAAGATCGACGCGCGCATGAAGCGGCCCGAAGACTTCGGCAAGATCATCGTGGCGCGCAAGGGCGCGGCGCCCATCACCGTGGACCAGGTCGCACGCATCGCGGACGGCGCGCAGGAAATCGACAGCCTGGCGCTTTACAACGGCCAGCGCACGCTGCTGCTGTCGGTGCAAAAAGCGCAAGACGAAAACACCATTGCCGTGGTTGACGGCCTCAACCAGGCCATCAAGGACATCCAGCCGCAGCTGCCGCCCGGCGCCCGGCTGGAGCTCATCACCGACGGCTCACGGCCCATCCGCGTGGCGGTCGAGAACGTGCGCCGCACGCTGATTGAAGGCGCGCTGCTGACGGTGCTGATCGTCTTCCTGTTCCTCAATTCCTGGCGCTCCACCGTCATCACCGGGCTGACGCTGCCGATCTCCATCATCGGCACCTTCCTGTTCATGAACCTCTTCGGCTTCACCATCAACATGATCACGCTGATGGCGCTGTCGCTGTGCGTGGGCCTGCTGATCGACGACGCCATCGTGGTGCGCGAGAACATCGTGCGCCATGTGCAGATGGGCAAAGCGCCCTACCAGGCCTCGCTGGACGGCACGCAGGAAATCGGCCTGGCGGTTCTGGCCACCACCTTTTCCATCGTGGCGGTGTTCCTGCCCATCGGCTTCATGGGCGGCATCATCGGCAAGTTCTTCCACGAGTTCGGCGTGACCATCGTGGCCGCCGTGCTGATCTCGATGTTTGTCAGCTTCACGCTGGACCCGATGCTCTCCAGCATCTGGCACGACCCGGCGATTGAAGACCATGGCAAGCGCGGCGCGCCCGTCACCTTCTACGACAAAACCATAGGCCGCGTCACCGGCTGGTTTGACCACGCCACCGATTCGCTGAGCGACAGCTACCAGGGCATCCTGCGCTGGTCGCTGGGCCACAAGCTGGCCACGCTGGCATTGGCGGTCGTCATCTTTGTCACCAGCCTCTTCATGGTGCCGCTGCTGGGCACCGAGTTTGTGCCCAAGGCCGACTTCTCCGAAACCTCGCTGAACTTCTACACGCCCGTAGGTTCCTCGCTCGAAACCACAGAGGCCAAGGCCCGCCAGGTCGAGGCGATCATCCGCGAATTCCCGGAAGTGAAGTACACGCTGGCCACCCTCAACACCGGCAACGCCCAGGGCAAGATGTACGCCAGCATCTACGTGCGCATGGTGGACCGCAAGGCGCGCACGCGCAGCGTCGACGAGATGTCGGGCGTGCTGCGCGAACGCCTCAAGCAGGTGCCGGGCATCACGGTGACGCACGTCGGCCTGCTCGATGCCGTGGGCGGCAACAAACAGGTGGAGTTCTCGCTGCAGGGGCCGGACCTGAAAGAGCTGGAGCGCCTCACCCGCTCCATCAACGACAAAATCCGCGGCATTCCCGGCCTGGTGGACCTGGACTCCAGCGTCAAGGCCGACAAGCCGGTGATTGAAGTCGATGTGCGGCGCGACGCGGCGTCCGACCTGGGCCTGTCGGTCTCGCAGATCGCCGCATCGCTGCGCACCCTGGTGGCGGGGCAGACGGTGGGCAACTGGCGCGCCCCTGACGACCAGACCTATGACGTGAACGTGCGCCTGGCGCCCGGCGCACGCAACGCGCCGCAAGACCTTGAACGCCTGCCCTTTGTGAGCAGCACCATGGGCAGCAACGCCGACGGCTCGGCGCGCATCGTGCGGCTCAACCAGGTGGCCACGGTGAAAGAGTCGACCGGGCCCAACCAGATCAACCGGCGCGACATGGCGCGTGAAGTCGCCATCAACGCCAACGTCTACAACCGTTCGGCCGGCGAGGTCTCCAACGACATCAAGGCCGCGCTGCAGGACTTCAACTTCCCGCCGGGCTACCGCTACCAGTTCAGCGGCTCCACCAAAAACATGGCCGAGTCCTTCGGCTACGCCGTGTCGGCGCTGGTGATGGCGATTTTGTTCATTTACATGATCCTGGCCAGCCAGTTCAAGAGCTTTTTGCAGCCCCTGGCGCTGATGACCTCGCTGCCGCTGACGCTCATCGGCGTGGTGCTGGCGCTGCTGCTGTTCCGCTCCACGCTGTCGATGTTCTCCATCATCGGCGTGGTGATGCTGATGGGCCTGGTCACCAAAAACGCCATCCTGCTGGTCGATTTCGCCATCCGCATGCGCGCCGACCAGGTCGATGTCGACGGCAACCGCGTGCCGGGCATGGCGCGCGGCGAAGCCCTGCTGTATGCCGCCAAAGTCCGGCTGCGCCCCATCCTGATGACCACGCTGGCGATGATTTTCGGCATGGTGCCGCTGGCTTTTGCCCTGACGGAGGGATCCGAGCAGCGCGCCCCCATGGGCCAGGCTGTGATCGGCGGCGTCATCACCTCGTCGCTGCTGACGCTGGTGGTGGTGCCCGTGACCTATTGCTACATGGACGACCTGGCCCAGTGGTTCAAGCGCAAATTCGGGCCCAAAACAGGGGCTGGCGCCCACCCCGCGCCGGTCATGGACGGTCGCTAAAATCAAAGGTTTATCTCGTGAACACCCACTTCACCCCCGTTTCTTCCTTTATTTCGCCAACCCACAGGTCCGCCATGAACTACGAACAAGCCCGTTTCAACATGATTGAGCAGCAAATCCGCCCCTGGGAAGTGCTGGACAACCAGGTCCTTTCCCTGCTCGCCGTGGTCAAGCGCGAAGATTTCGTGCCGCCGGCCCACAAGGCGCTGGCCTTTGTCGACATGGAAGTCCCGCTGGGCGCCGGCCCGGGCCAGTGCATGCTGGCGCCCAAGGTCGAAGCCCGCATCCTGCAGGAGCTGGCCGTGCAAAAGCACGAAAAGGTGCTCGAAATCGGCGCCGGCTCCGGCTACATGGCCGCGCTGCTGGCGCACCGCGCGCAACAGATCATCACGCTGGAGATCGACCCCTCGCTGGCGCAGACCGCACGCGACAACCTGCAAAAAGCCGGCCTCTACAACGCCGAAGTGCGCACCGGCGACGGCGCGGCCAACCTGGCCAAGGCGGTGTCCGCCAACGACCCGCTGCAAGGCCCCTTCGATGTGATCGTGCTGAGCGGCTCGGTGGCCGAAGTACCGGCCTCGCTGCTGGCGATGCTGAAGGTCGGCGGCCGCCTGAGCGCCATCGTGGGTTTTGAGCCGGTGATGCGCGCCACCCTGATCACCCGCGTGGCCGAAGACGCCTGGCGCACCACCCAGGCCTGGGACACCGTCGCCCCGCGCCTTTTGAATTTCCCAGAGCCTTCGGCCTTCAGCTTTTAAGCCTTGAAACCTTTGCCCAAGCCACAGCAGGAAAGCCGACCATGATTGCCCAACTCAGCCCCATCGACTTCGCGGCCTGGCGCGACAACGCCGGCGCCGGCGCGGATGCCCTGCCCGTCGTGCTGGATGTGCGCGAGCCCTGGGAGCTGCAGACCGCCTCGGTGAAAGAAGACGGCTTCAAGCTGGTCCATATCCCGATGCGCGAGATCCCCGCACGCCTGGCCGAGCTGCAAGAGGCCAGCGCCGGCCAGCCCATCGCCTGCCTGTGCCACCACGGCATGCGCAGCCTGCAGGTGGCCAACTATTTGATCCAGAGCGGCGAGTTCCCGGAAGTCGTCAACCTGCACGGCGGCATTGACGCCTGGTCGCAGCAGGTCGACCGCTCGGTGCCGCTTTACTGACACCCCGTTTTTTAAAAGTTTTGATTTCCAGTTTTCAGCCGACCCTTCATTTCTTCAGGACTCTTATGACCACGCCCAAGAAACTGCCGGCCCGCCCGGTGATGTTGCCTCTGTCGATTGCGATCGCCATGGTGCTGGCAGCCGCTGCGCCCCTGGCAGGCGCGCAGAGTCTTGTCGACCTGTACGAGTCGGCACGCGCCTACGATGCGGCCTACCAGTCGGCCAAGCTGCAGTACGACGCCAACCTGGCCAAGGCCGACCAGGCCAAGGCCGGCATTTTGCCCACGGCGGGCATTTCGGCGGGCGTGACGCGCACGGGTTTTGAAAACACCGCACCCGTGACCGACCGCAGCTTCAACACGCAAAACGCCGCGCTGAATCTCTCGCAGCCGCTGTACCGCCCGGGCAACTGGGCCACTTATCAGCAGGCCGCCAAGCAGGTCGATCAGTCCAAGGCGCAGCTGGAGGCCGCCAATCAGGATTTGATCGTGCGCACCAGCCAGGCCTACTTCGACGTGCTGGCCGCGCAGGACACCCTGGCTTTTGTGCGCGCACAAAAAGCCGCGGTGGCCGAGCAACTGGCCTCCGCCAAACGCAACTTTGAAGTGGGCACCTCCACCATCACGGACACACGCGAAGCACAGGCCCGCTACGACCTGGTGATCGCCCAGGAAATCGCCGCCGAGAACGACCTGCGCGTCAAGAAGCTCGCCCTGGACACGCTGGTCGGCAGGACCGAAGCGCAACCCAGGCCGCTGCTGGTGCCGGTCAACCTGCCGGCCATAGAGCCCGCCGACGTGAGCACCTGGGTGGAGCAGTCAGAGCTGGTGCACCCCAACGTGCGCCTGGCGCAAAGCGGGCTGGAGATCGCGGAGCTGGAAGTCAAAAAAGCCGAAGCCGGCCACAAACCCACCGTGGACGTGCAGGCCGCTTACAACGTGACACGCAACCCGTCCGGCACCGCCACCACCATTCCGCCCTTTGCCTTTCGCACCAACACCACCACCGTCGGTGTGGTACTCAACGTGCCGCTGTTTGCCGGCTTTGCCACGCAAAACCGCGTGCGCGAAACGCTCTCGCTGCGCGACAAGGCCCAGAGCGACCTCGAAGGCGCACGGCGCACCGTGGCCCAGGCCACCCGCACCGCCTACTTCGGCGTGCAGTCGGGCCAGGGGCAGGTCAAGGCGCTGGAAGCCGCAGAACTTTCCAGCCAGAGCGCGCTGGACGCCAACAAGCTGGGCTACCAGGTCGGCGTGCGCATCAACATCGACGTGCTGAACTCGCAAAGCCAGCTGTTCCAGACCAAGCGCGACCTGGCCAAGGCACGCTACGACGTGCTGCTGGGCGACCTCAAGCTGCGCCAGGCCAACGGCACGCTGACGCCGGAAGACCTGCAGAAAATCAACGCGCTGCTGGCAAAGTAAACTCCGGCCACCACTCCAACAAAGGCCCCGCATCGGGCCACAATTTTCATGTTGATGCCCACAGACAATCCCTTGCCGCTGCCGATCGAGGCCGAACGGGTGACCGACGCGCCGCGCAATGTGCCCACTGGCCCGAGCTTTCAGGTCATCGAGGAAACCACTTGGGAAAAACTGGAAGCCTCCGGGCGGCAATTGCCTTTTGAGCGGCCCGTGCTCGTCAAGGGCGGCGTCAAGCATTGGCCGGCCTTCAGCAAGTGGTCATTCGAGCATCTCGCCAATGTCTGCGAGAGCAAAGGCTCCGAAGCCCCGGTGAAATTCACCGACGGCCTGGTCGAGCAAGGCGTGACCAAGGGCCGGCCTTTTTTGCCGGTGGCGCCTTACCTGCGCGAACTCAGCAAGCAATCGCTCGCCACACCCGACCCCGCCGCAGGCCTGCTGCCCAAGGCACGGCTGGAGCAGCTGCGCCAGCAACCCGGCGAGCGCTTTCACCTGAACTGGGCGCACATGCAGTCCTTCAAGCCCACCACGCTGTACCTGGCGCAGTGGGACATCCTGGAAACATTCCCCGACCTGCGCAAGGACCTGATGATCAAGAGCCTGTGGCCCGGCCAGCGCCTGACCTGGGAATACGTCTTCATGGGCCCGGCCAACACCGTCACCGGCCTGCACAACGACTTTCCGCACAACTGGTTTTGCCAGCTCAAAGGCACCAAGGAGTTCATCCTCTTCCCGCCCGACCAGCGCCAGCACATGTGCCCCGCCAAAAAATACGACTGGGGCGCCACGCTCAGCGACATCAACGTCTCGCGCCTGCCCGAACAAGCGAAGGAACTCGCCTCCTTCGAAAAAGCCAACGGCATTTATGCCCGTGTGGAAGCCGGCGACGCCCTGTTTGTGCCCCGCCGCACCTGGCATTCGGTGGTGTCGGTGGAGCCGTCGATCAGCTTGGGCATGTTCGGCCTTACGCCGTATGAAGTCGCCACCGGCGGCGCCTGGGCGACGCTGCGGGACTGGGCGCATCATTTGCGCCTTTACGCCTGGAACAACTGCACCTGCCACCAAAAGAAGTAGCGCCCACACCCCAACCCGTTCGCCCTGAGGTATCGAAGGGCCGGCACACCACCAGGCTTCGAGACCTCACCCCAACGGGTAACAGGTGCTTGAACGGGAAACCTGCACTCGTCAGGTAGACCTGAAGATCAGGCCGGCGCCTTGAGGAAATTCTCCAGGGCACTCACCGTCTTCCCCGTAGCTCCGCGGTTACGGTCCGCAAAAGCCAGCCCAGCCGCCACTGCCCGGGCGCGTGCGTCGGGTCTGTCCATCAGCTTTCTAGCGGCGCGCACGCCCTGCTCCATGTCGACCACACGCCGGGCAGCGCCTTCTTCGACCGCCAGCTCAGCCGCTTC
This sequence comes from Polaromonas sp. SP1, assembly GCF_003711205.1. NCBI lineage: Bacteria > Pseudomonadati > Pseudomonadota > Betaproteobacteria > Burkholderiales > Comamonadaceae > Polaromonas > Polaromonas sp. SP1. The sequence continues at coordinate 153,083 of NZ_CP031013.1, forward strand.
GGTGAAGTTGAAGGTGTGGGGGCCCATCACCACCGGGCAGCCGCAGGCGGCAGCTTCGATCAGGTTTTGCCCACCCAGTGGCGCAAAGCTGCCGCCCAGCAGGGCGACGTCGCTCATCGAGAAATACAGCGCCATCTCGCCGAGCGAATCACCGAGCCACACGTCGGCCTGCTGCGCGTCGTCGCTGGCCGCGGGGCCGCCGGCGGCATCGTCCCAGCCGGAGCGGCGCGAGACGCGCAGGCCATGCTGCTGGGCCAGCGCCTCGACCTCATTGAAGCGCTGCGGGTGGCGCGGCACCAGCAGTACCTTGAAGCGGCTTCCCGTGCCTTCGGCATTCGCTACTGTTTTGATAGCGTCTTGTCCATGCTCTGATTGGGCTACAGCACTTATTTCCTTAAAAAACATGTCCTCTTCGCCCTCACGCGAGCTGGCGAACATCAGCACCGGCTGCGCCAGCGTGCGGCGCCAGACCTTGCCTTTTTCCTGCTGGGCGTCGTCTGCGGCAGCGTCGAATTTCAAATTGCCAAACACTCCCGCCACCACGGCGCCCGCCTGGCGAAAGCGCCGGGCGTCGTCGTCCGTCTGCGCATACACCGCCGACAAGGCGGCGTAGGCAGGCATCGAAAGCGGCGACATCTTCAGCGCCTGTTGCAGCGATTTTTCAGACAGGCGCCCGTTGACGAGCACCAGCGGCATGCCGCGCGCCTCGGCAGTGCTGACCAGCGTGGGCCAGATTTCGGTTTCCATCAGGAGGCCGAGACGCGGCTTGAAGTGATCAAAGAAGCGCGCCACCGCGCCCGCGCTGTCCCAGGGCTGCCACACCTGCACGTCGCCAGGCTGCAGCAAAGCCACGCCCTCAGCGCGGCCGGTGGCGGTGCCGTGCGTCAGCAAAATGCGCAGGCCCGGGTGCTGCGCACGCAGCGCCTTCAGCAAGATGGCCGCCGTGCGGGTCTCGCCCAGCGACACGGCGTGCACCCAGACCAGTTCAGAAACCGTTTCAGCCGGCTGGGTGTAGCGGCCAAAGCGCTCTTCCACCGCCTCGAGGTAACCCGGCTCCTGCTTGCCGCGCCGCGCCAGCTTGCGGCGCAGCAGCGGCTGGCCCAGCCACATCAGCAGCGAATACAGCTTGAAAGCAAACGCGCTCATGCCGCCCTCCCGCTGCAGGCCAGCCAGGCTTGCCAGACGGCATCGACGCCCGGGGCGGGCTGCGCGAACACGCTGACCTGCCGCCCGCCGGCACCGCTGCCTTCGGGGCCGGTGCGCCAGGCGGTGTCGAAGTTGTAGATCTGCACATGCGGCAAATCGAGCGCCACGGCGATGTGGCTCACGCCGCTGTCCACACCTATCACGCCGGCGCATTGGGCGAGTTCTTGCGTCAGCGCATCCAGCGGCAGCAGCGGCCACACGACGGCCATCGATGGCGCGGCACTATTCAGCGCCTCGGCAATCGCTTCGCTGGTGGCCAGCTCTTTCGCATTGCCATGCGCCAACGCCACCTGGCAGCCGGCTGCGTTCAGCCGCTGACCCAGCGTCACCCAGTGGCTGAGCGGCCATTCCTTGTTGGCGCGCGAGGTGCCGTGCACAAACGCGATGCGGCCGCCGGCAGCCTTCTTTGCTATCGTTTCAGGAGCGCCTGGCCCATACCCCACCTGGGCTGGGGGCACTTTTAATCCGAAATCCGGTTTGGCACCGAAGTTATAGCCTAGCGCGCGCGCGGCCAGCTCACGTGATCGCCGCACCGCATGAATGTGCGGCTCCACCGCAATCGCCACATCCGCCACCCAGCGTGTGGGTGCCTCGTAACCCGATCCGTCCGTCTGGTTGGCCAGGGCGTAACGCTTGCCACCCGGCGACAGTGTGGCCAGCCGAGCCACCACGGCAGACTTGGTCAGCCCCTGCAGGTCGATCACGGCGTCGTAGGCGTCCTGCTGCAGGTCGCGCTTGAAGGCCCGCCATTCCTGCCGCGTCGCGGCCGTCCAGAAAGACTTGCGCCAGCGCCGGATCTCACAAGGGATCACGCGGTGCAGGCCGCCCGCGCGCGCCAGCAGCGGCGCAAAGGCTTTTTCCACCACCCAGTCAATCTGCGCATCCGGCAAGGCGGCGCGGATGTCCTGAACCACCGGCAGGGTATGCACCACGTCACCGAGGGAGGACAGCTTGACCAGGAGAATTTTCATTAGGGCGGTAGAAGCAGAAAACGCTGATTCTAGGTGTTGGCCCCTCTGCCGTTCGCCCTGAGGTATCGAAGGGCCAGTGCGCTACGGGGCAGGCTTCGATACGCCGTCGGCGTAACCAGTCCTGAGCTTGTCGAAGGGTCAGCCCCAAACAGAGTGAGGTTCAGCCTGATTGAAGCGGGGAGCGGGGTTGCGCCCGGAGGGGTTGGCTCAGTGCGCCGAAGCCGCAAAGCTGGCATCAGGCTTCACGCTGCGCAGCAAGGTCAGCATGTCCGCCTCAATCCGCTCCAGCGCCGCCTGGGTATGCCCTTCAAAGCGCAGCACCAGCACCGGCGTGGTGTTGGAGGCACGGATCAGGCCAAAGCCATCCGGCCAATCCGCGCGCACGCCATCAATCGTCGATATCTTGGCAGGCGCCGCAAACTTCGCCGACTTGATCAGAGCCTCCACCACCGTATGTGGCTCGCCCTCTTTGCAAGCCACATTGAGCTCAGGCGTGCTGAAGCTGGTCGGCAAGGCATTGAGCACAATGCCGGCGTCGGGCACGCGGCTCAAAATTTCGAGCAGGCGTGCGCCTGCGTAGGTGCCGTCGTCAAAGCCGTACCAGCGTTCCTTGAAGAAGATGTGGCCGCTCATCTCGCCGCCCAGCGGTGAGTCGACCTCTTTCATCTTCGCCTTGATGAGCGAGTGGCCGGTTTTGTACATCATGGCCACGCCGCCAGCGGCCTCGATCTCGGGCGCCAGGCGCTGCGAGCATTTCACGTCAAACAAAATGGTGCCGCCCGGCACGCGCGAGAGCACGTCGCGGGCAAACAGCATCATCTGACGGTCGGGGTAAATGTTCTGGCCGTTCTTGGTCACGATGCCCAGCCGGTCGCCGTCGCCGTCAAAGGCCAGGCCCAGTTCGGCGTCGCCGCTTTGCAGGGCCTTGATGAGGTCCTGCAGGTTTTCGGGCTTGCTCGGGTCGGGGTGGTGATTGGGAAAGTTGCCGTCCACTTCGCTGAAGAGCTCAGTGACTTCGCAGCCCAGCGCACGGAAGATGGCGGGCGCCGACGCACCGGCGATTCCGTTGCCGGAGTCGATGACGATTTTCATCGGCCGCTCAAGCTTGATGCCGGAAACGATGCGGTCGCGGTAGGCCGCGCCCACGTCAACCTGGCGGATGGTGCCGGCCTGCGAAGGCAGTACCCATTTGTCGCCTTCAATCACGCGGCGCAGGCCCTGGATTTCTTCGCCGTAAATCGCACGCCCGGCCAGCACCATCTTGAAGCCGTTGTAGTCCTTGGGGTTGTGGCTGCCGGTGACCTGGATGCCCGAGCCGGCCAGCGTGCTGGCCGCGAAGTACAGCATGGGTGTGGTGACCATGCCTACATCGATCACGTCGATGCCGGTGGCGGCCAGGCCGCGCATCAGTGCCGCGCTGAGGGCAGGCCCGCTGATCCGGCCGTCGCGGCCGACGGCGACTGCCTTTTCGCCTTCAGCCAGGGCCGCCATGCCGAATGCCTTGCCCAATGCCTCGGCCATGTCTTCATGGATGGTGGACGGCACCACGCCGCGGATGTCATAGGCCTTGAAGATGGACGGGTTGATTTGCATCGATGCGCTTCCTGGAGGGAGTCAGAAAAAAAACTGATTTTCATTGTAGGGGCCGGCCCCCGCGCCCCCTGTAGGCCGCAGCCTTTTCCAGCAGGTCCGTTCAGACTATTGCGACCCCGTCAAAACCACCCAAAACAGCCCCAAAACAAGGATTTTCAAGCCCTCAGGGACATGTCCGAAAACGGCTAGTTCAAAGCACCCTGCGGCGTATCATTTCCCACATGAACCGCGAAATCACCCCTCTTGCCGACAACGACTGCTACCTCGCCCTGAAGGCGCGGGACGCCCGTTTTGACGGCAGCTTTTTTACCGGCGTGACCTCCACCGGCATCTACTGCCGGCCGGTCTGCAGCGTGAAAACGCCCAAGCGTGAGAACTGCCGTTTCTTCCACCATGCCGCGCAGGCCGAGAACGCGGGCTTTCGCCCCTGCCTGCGCTGCCGGCCCGAGCTGGCGCCGCATTCCGTCGTCTGGTCCATCCAGGACGCCTCTTACATCCTGGCGCACCAGGCGGCGCGGCTGCTCGATGAACCCGAAGTGTGGGCCGAGGAAGCGCCTTCCGTCGAAAAGCTGGCCGCCAAGCTGGGCGTGAGCGACCGCCATGTGCGGCGTATTTTTGAGGCGCAGTTCGGCGTCTCCCCCATGCAGTATCTGCAAACGCACCGGCTGCACACGGCCAAACAGTTGCTGGCCGACACCAACCTGCCGATCACGCAGGTGGCGCTGATCAGCGGCTTTGCCAGCGTGCGGCGTTTTAACGCGGCCTTTGTCGAGCACTACAAACTCAACCCCACGCAGCTGCGGCGCCAGGGCCCGGCGCGCGTCGGCGAGGTGGGCGAAGGCGTCACCGTGCGGCTGGGTTACCGCCCGCCTTATGACGTGCAGGCCATGCTGGCTTTTTTCACCAAACGCTGCATCAACGCGATTGAATTCGTCACGCCCGATGCAGCGCAGCCCGCGCTGGGCCGCACCTTCAGCATCGAGGCCGGCGGCAAACTGCACGCCGGCTGGCTGCTGGCCAGCTTTGACAAGAGCCGCTCGCAACTGGTGCTGCGCGTGAGCGACTCATTGCGCGAAGTGCTGCCGCTGGTGATACGCCGCGTGCGCACCACGTTTGACCTGGACGCCGACCCCGTCACCATCAACAGCGTGCTGCATGCGAGCTTCCCCGAAGGCGACGGCCTGCGGGTGCCGGGCGCGCTGTGCGGCTATGAGCTGGCCGTGCGCGCCGTTCTGGGCCAGCAGATTACCGTGGCCGCGGCGCGTACGCTGGCGCAGCGCATGGTGGACCGCTTTGGCGAGCCGGTCGAAACGCCGTGGCCGCAGCTAACGCGGCTGTTCCCGTCGCCCGCCGTGCTGGCCGCCGCCAGCGGCGATGCGCTGGGGCAACTGGGCATCGTCAAGCAGCGCCAGGCGGCGATCGTCGGCATTGCCGAAGCCGTAGCCGGCAAACGGCTGCAGCTGCACAGCGGCGCCGACATGAATGCCACGCTGGCCACGCTGAAAGACTTGCCCGGCATCGGCGACTGGACGGCGCAGTACATCGCGATGCGCGCCCTGCGCTGGCCCGACGCCTTCCCGGCGGGCGACGTGGCGCTGCACAAGGCGCTGGGTGTGCAAGGCATGAAGAACCCGGCCCGCGAAGCCGAAGCGGCCTCCGCCGCCTGGAAACCCTGGCGCAGCTACGCGGTGATTCGCGCCTGGAGCGGCACGCTGGAGCGGCCCGGCTGACGGTGCAGCGAAATCGATTCATTGATTCGCTGATTCATCGCAATTTATGCGTTTACGGAATGAATGCACGGCTTCGATTTCATTGGACGGAATGGCGCCTTCAGGCGACCATCGCCGTCGAATGGTTGAGGTGCGCTTTCCGCCGCTGACGCGCAAGAAAGACGACGACATAGTTTGCTACTAAATTGATAGCTAATTGCCCATGTCCTATATGGGCTACAACCCTAAAACACTCTCAACCACTCAAAAGGTGACAAAGATGAAATTCGACAACTCCATCGTTCAGACCACATTCCAGAGCCCGCTGGGCAAGATGATCATTGCTGCAACCGACAAGGGCCTGGCCGGCACCTGGTTTGCCGGCCAGCGCCACCTGCCGCCGCAGCTGGTCGAGCCTTATGTCTGGCGCGAAGACCCCGACCACCCGGTGCTGAAAAAAGCCATTGCGCAACTCACCGAGTACTACGCCGGCACACGCACAAGCTTTGACCTGCCGCTGGACCTGGCTTACGGAACAGCCTTTCAGCAATCGGTGTGGCAGGCTTTGCTGGCCATCCCGCAGGGCGACACCACCAGCTACGGCGAGCTCAGTCACCGCATCGGCAAGCCAGCCGCAGTACGTGCGGTAGGCGCGGCGGTCGGGCGCAACCCCGTCAGCGTCATCGTGCCCTGCCACCGCGTGGTCGGCGCTGATGGCTCACTCACCGGTTACGCTGGCGGCCTCGATAAAAAAACAGCGCTGCTCAAGCTGGAGGGCGCACACATGAAGGAGACCTTGTTTTGAGCTCAAGCACCACCGGGCTGGCCACGCCCGCCGCTATCGCAACGGCTCCCAAAAGCTGGGCCGCCGACTTCATCATGCTGGCGGCGATCTGGGGCTCGTCGTTTCTTTTCATGCGCATCAGCACGGTGGAGTTCGGCCCGCTGCCGACCGCCGCCGTGCGCGTGGGCATCGCCGCGCTCTTCCTGCTGCCCATCGTCTGGCTGCGCGGCCTGCTGCCTGATCTGAAGAAAAACTGGAAGAAGATTTTCCTCATCGGCATCCTCAATTCGGGCATTCCGTTTGCCTGCTTTTCGTTTGCGCTGCTGTCCATCACCACCGGGCTGTCGGCTATCCTCAATGCGACGGTGCCGATGTTTGGCGCGCTGATCGCCTGGCTGTGGCTCAAAGACAAACCCAATGCCTCGCGCATCCTGGGCCTCATCGTCGGCTTTGCCGGCGTGGCCATGCTGGCCTGGGACAAAGCCACCTTCAAGCCCGACGCCTCAGGCATCGCGCCCGGCTGGGCCGTGCTGGCCTGCCTGTTCGCCTGCATCTGCTACGGCATCTCGGCCAGCTACACCAAGCGCTACCTCACCGGCATGCCGCCGCTGGTGACGGCCGCCGGCAGCCAGATCGGCGCCACGCTGGGCCTGGCCTTGCCGGCCGCCTGGCTGTGGCCGGCGCATATGCCCAGTGTGAACGCCTGGCTGGCGCTGCTGGCCGTCGGCGTGGTCTGCACGGGCGTGGCCTACATCCTGTTTTTCCGCCTGATTGAAAACGCCGGCCCGCCGCGCGCGCTGTCGGTCACCTTCCTGGTGCCGGTGTTTGCCGTGATTTACGGCGTGCTCTTCCTGGGTGAGCACGTCACGGCGTGGATGATCATTTGCGCGGTGGTGATTGTCATCGGCACGGCGCTATCGACCGGGCTGCTCAAGCTGGGCCGCAAGGCCTGAACACAGCGATGACGTCGGCCCGCAAGACCAAGCTGAAGATCAAGCTGGCTGCGCCCAAGCCGCGCAACCCGCTAGTGGCGGCGGCGGTGCAGCGCAAGGCGGGTTCGCACCGCAAATCCGAAGCCAGCCTGCGCAAGAAAGAGAAGATGGCCTTGAAAAAGCAGCTGTTTCAGTTGTAATACGCGAACCGGTGCCGCCTGGCGTCAAGCCCATCATGAAAACATACCTGCTCCCACTGTTCGGCATTTTGCTCGGAAGCGTGGCCGCTGTCTGGGTCTTCGCGGTATTGTTCAGCACGCCTGTGGCCAAAGTCTTTCCAGAGGCGGCGCTACCGCTGGGTCTTGCAGCCGCGGCATCCTTCGCTCTGGCCAGGATGGAGCCCGGGAAATGGAAGCTGCTGGCAGGTTCGGTCGCCCTTCCCACCGTGCTCCTGGCCGCCCTGCTGCTCATCGCCTTGTGGACGGAAGGCCGGGGTGATTGGGGTTGGGCTGTGGTCGCCGGTGCAGTGCTGGCCGTTTGCATGGCTTCAGGCTGGCTTGCGCGGGTGAAGAACCAGCGGGTCTAACCTGTGGTTCGAGCAGCTCACCCTACTGCAACGACCCCGCCACCACATTGATGCTGAGCGCCAGGATCAGCATGTTGAAACCGAAGGACAGCACGCTGTGGATCAAGGTCAGCCGGCGCATTTCGCGTGAGGTGACTTGCACGTCTGAGACCTGCGATGTCATGCCGACCACGTGGGCGTAGTAGAGAAAGTCAAAGTAGTCCGGATCCAGCCCGCCGGGAAACTGCAGGCCGGGGCCGTCGGGCTCTTTTTGCTTTTCTTCAAAGTAGTAGCGGTGCGCATAACGAAACGCAAAAATCGTCTGGATAAACAGCCACGAGGCGGCCAGCGCCGCGATGGCGAGGGCGATGTGCAGGGTGCGCTCCATGCCGGACAGGCTGCGTGACTGCTGCATGGTGACGGTGATGGCGGCCACACAGGCCATGGTGGCCAGCAGCATCAGCAAAAAGAGCACCACGCTGGGTTCGTCTTGTGCCTGTGCGCGTTCGCGTGTGCGTTTGGCGTCAAAGCGCACGCACAGCCACCAGGCCAGCCCCAGGTAAATCCCCACCCCGACACACCAGCCCAGCAGGCCGCGAAATTGCCATACAGTGGGCAGCGGCAGTGCCGCGGCGGCAAGCCCGGCGACCAAGCCGGCGATGAGGCGCTGGGGCGCGCTGGTTTCGGAGAGGTGTTTGCGCATGAGGCATTGTGAGGCCGAGCCGCCCCGTTCTTCAAGCCATGGATGCCGGTTAGCCATTCGGCCGGGTTTTGTATGGCTTTGTATCTGGCCCGTACGGGGATACAGCCGCATGCGAAGAGGCCCCGCCCGCGACACAGCGGCGATACGAAGCGGCGGTTCAATCACGGAAGCCATCACCGGCATTGATGAACCCCTGCGAGCCCTAACCAAGCTTCACCCGAGACAGACCATGACCCTCCTGATCCTTGCCTTCCTGGGCGGCGTGCTCACCATCGTGAGCCCCTGCATTCTTCCTGTGCTGCCCTTTGTGCTGGCGCGTGCCGGCAAGCCTTTTTTGAAAAACGGTTTGCCGATGCTGTTGGGCATGGCGCTGGCCTTCACTGGCGTGGCCACGCTGGCGGCTGTGGGTGGCGGCTGGGCTGTTGAGGCCAATGAATACGGTCGGATCGCCGCGCTGGCGCTGCTGGCCGTGTTTGCCTTGACGCTGATGTTTCCCGCGCTGGCCGATCGCCTGGCGCGCCCGCTGGTGGCGCTGGGCGCACGCATCGCGGCCTCCGGCGACGGCGGTGCGCTCAAGGACCACGCCTTTGCTTCGTCGCTGTTGCTGGGTGCCGCCACCGGCCTGCTGTGGGCGCCCTGCGCGGGGCCGGTGCTGGGCCTGATCTTTACCGGTGCGGCCATCCAGGGCGCGAACGTCGGCAGTTCGCTCTTGTTGCTGGCTTATGCGGGCGGCGCGGCGACTTCGCTGGCGCTGGCATTGGGAGTGGGCGGGCGGGTTGCGGCGTTGATGCGGCGCTCGCTCGGCGCCAGCCAATGGGCGCGGCGCGGCATGGGGGCGGCGGTGCTGGCCGGTGTGGCCTTGATTGCCACGGGCCTGGACACGGGGCTGCTGAGCCAGCTGTCGTTGAGCAGCACTTCCCGGATCGAGCAGAAACTGATCGACACCCTGAAGCCGGAGGGGATGCATCCGGCCGGTGTGGAGGCTGACGCACCTTCACCCGAAGCGCAAGCCATGCCTCTTGTTCCGGCAAAGTCAGACGTCCCGGCCGCGCCCGTAGCCAGCCACGACCAAACCTTCGCCCCGCTTGCCGGTGCCACCGGGTGGATCAACTCACCCGCCCTGTCCGCCGCCGACCTGCGCGGCAAGGTGGTGCTAGTCGATTTCTGGACGTATTCGTGCATCAACTGCCTGCGCACGCTGCCCTTTATCAAGGCCTGGGCCGACAAGTACAAGGATGCCGGCCTGGTGGTGGTCGGTGTGCACTCGCCGGAGTTTGCGTTTGAAAAGAGCCCGGACAACGTGCGCAAGGCCGTGAAGGACTTGGGGCTCACCTACCCGGTAGCCATCGACAGCAACCATGCCATCTGGCGCGGCTTTCACAACCGGGCCTGGCCGGCGCTGTATTTCATCGATGCGCAAGGCAAGGTCAGGGACCAGCTGCTGGGTGAAGGGCGTTACCAGGAATCGGAGCGGCTGATCCAGAAACTGCTGGCGGAGAATGGCAAAACCACCGGCGCCGGCGGCTTCGTCAACGCGCAGGGCGAAGGCACACAGGCCGCGCCCGGCAGTGACGCGCAATCCGGCGAAACCTATGTGGGCTATGAGCGCGCGGCGGGTTTTGTGGCCGCGGGCGGCTTGCAGCCCGACCGGCAGCACCGCTACGAGAGCGCCAACAGCCTGCGATTGAACCAGTGGACGCTGGGCGGCGATTGGGCCGTGGAGGCCGAGCGCGCCGTTGCGGTGCGCGCGGGCGCGCGCCTGGCCTATCGCTTTCACGCACGCGACTTGCACCTCGTGCTGGGGCGTGAGGCCGGCGCCGGCCCGGTGCGTTTTCGCATCCTGGTCGACGGCAAGCCACCCTTGAAGGAACACGGCACGGACGTTGCCGCCGACGGCAGCGGCGTGATTGACGCACACCGGCTGTACCAGCTGGTGAGGCAACCGGCTTCGGCGCAAGAGCGCCTGTTTGAGATCGAGTTCCTCGACCCCGGCGCGCAGGTGTATGCCTTCACGTTCGGTTGATCCGGTTGATCCGCTTCATCAACATCATCAACACCCGCAATACCCGCAACGACACAGGAACACCCCATGAAAAAAATCTGGTTCGCGTTGACTTTCTTCCTGGGCGGCTTTGCGCATGAGTTGCGCAACCCGGTGAGCTGCCAATGCATCAGTTCCAGGCCCTCAGTGGTCTGGCGCCGCCGCTGAGCCGCCGGGCGCCGGGGAGATTTGTACCGCAGTGTGTCTGGCCGCCGGGTGCGTACAGAACATTGCGTTGCCGGAACACCTGGGACACGCCGGCCCGATGTAATTCATCTGTGTTTTGTGAAGACCCGTGGATTTCTCCAAAGTACTTTCCAAAAAACGCATTTTTTTCGTCCCTTCAACTTTTCAAAGGAACTCACCATGACTGCCATCAACACCCTCGACAAAGTTCTCTACACCGGCAAGACCCACACCCTGGGAGGCCGCAACGGGGAATCCCGCAGCTCTGACGGGAGGCTGGACATCAAGCTCTCTCCACCCGGCAGTGCGGGCCAGGGCACCAACCCCGAACAGTTGTTTGCCGCCGGCTGGTCGGCCTGCTTTATCGGTGCCATGGGCCGCGCTGCCAATGCGCAGAAAGTCACCTTGCCTGCAAACCTGTCGGTCGACGCGGAAGTGGACCTGGGCACGGCCGGCGATGCCTTCTTTTTGCAAGCGCGCCTGAATGTCAGCCTTCCGGGCCTGGACAGCGCCACGGCCCGCGCCATCGTGGATGCCGCCCATCAGCTGTGCCCTTACTCCAAAGCCACACGCGGCAACATCGACGTCGAGATCAACGTGGTCTGAGTTCGCGCAAGACTAAAGCCCGCCTGCCCTTTTTGACGGAGCAGATGGGCTTTTGCGATTCAACAGCGTGCCATTCCGCGTTTATGCATCAAATCGGCCTCCAGCCCAAGCATCACGCGCATTAGCAGCTACTAATTTCATAGCAAATGCGGCCGCGACATCAACAGGCGACTTTGCATGGCGATGATTTTCCCCGCATTCATCTATGTCATCTGCGTCATCTGTGGATATGGTTTTTATCCGCAGATTGCGCAGATGAACCCAGATTGAAGCCAGGACCTGAAGGCTGCGCGACTGATTTTCACCCCCGTTCGGGCTGACCCTTCGACAGGCTCAGGACAGGGAAGCCTTGCGGCGTATCGAAGCCGCTGCTCGGTGCTGGCCCTTCGATACCTCAGGGCGAACGGATCAGTCCTACCGCTCAAGTCCCGAAAGAGGACGGAATGACCAGCCGTGCCGCCAGCCCCCCGCCGGGCCGGTTGGCCAGGCTGAGCCGCGCGCCTATGGAAGACGCCAGTTGCTGCGCGATCGCCAGGCCCAGGCCGGTGCCGCCTGTTTCGCGGTTCCTGGAGTTTTCTACGCGGTAAAAGGGTTGCAGCACCGCCTGAAGTTCGGCTTCGGGGATGCCGGGCCCGCGATCCAGCACGCAGATTTCGATCTCGCCCGGCGCGTTGGTTTGCACTGTTAACTCGACCTCTTGCCCGAACTTGAGCGCGTTGTCGGTCAGGTTGGTCAGGATGCGCCGCATCGCCAGCGGACGGCTCATCACGGGGCGCCCAACCTGCCCGCTCACGCGTACCGGTTTGCCGGCGTCTTCGTAATCGCAGCGCAAGGTGTCCAGCAAGGCATCAAGGTCCACCCGGCGCGGGTTCTCGTCGGCGCCGTGCAGGCTGCGCGCATAGGTCAAGGCCTCGCGCACCAGGGCCACCATCTCGTCCAGGTCATGCTGAAGTTTGCCGCGCTGCTCTTCGTCATCCATCAAGTCGGTGCGCAGCCGCATGCGCGTGATGGGCGTCTGCAGGTCGTGCGAGATCGCGGCCAGGATTTGCGTGCGCTCCGTCAGGTAGCCGGCGATGCGCTGCTGCATGGCGTTGAACGCGGTGGAGGCGCGCGCGACTTCGGTGGGGCCGCTTTCGGGCAAGGCCGTGCCCTTGAGGTCGGGGCCCAGCGCATCGGCCGCGTTGGCAAGTTGCCGCAGCGGCTGGGTGGCAATGCGCACCGCAAAGAAGGCGCAGACCGCCAGCAGCGAGAGCTGCAGCAACAGCAGCGCCGGCAACCACGGGGAGGTCGGCATGGCGGCGGCCCAGAGGTTGATGGTCAAGGGCGCGCCGTCGCTGAGCCGCAGATGGATGTGCACGCGTTTCGGGTCACCGGGAATCGAATTGACCGTGACCTTGTAGCGCGGGTCGACGGCGTTGGCGATTGAGGCGCTGACCCGCTCGGCGATTTCGTTGTCGGTGCCCTGTTCGGTGACGCCCTCATCCAGCTGGTAGCGGTAGTTTTTGCGGTCTATCAGGGGCAGCCAGGCAGCACGTTCGGCCGCTGGCACCCTGTCCAGGATGGCGACGGAACTGGTGATGTCTTTTTCCAGGTTGTCCAGCATCAGGTCTCGGCCTACCAGGCCCCGCTCGTACATCACCAGCAGATAAGACATGGCCTGGGCGGCGAGGATGCCCAGGAGCAGGATCAGCATCAGGCGCGAAAACAGGCTTTTGGGCCAGCGCAGCCACGCTCTCGAAGGCACGGTCATGCGGCCTCCGGCCGGGCCTGGACGGCGACCGAGAACACATAACCTTCGCTGCGCACAGTCTTGATATAACGCGGCTCGCGTGCTTCATCCTGCAGGCGCTGGCGCAGGCGGCTCACCAGCAAATCGATGGAGCGCTCGAACAGTTCGGCATCGCGCCCCTGCGTGAGGTTGAGCAACTGGTCGCGGTTGAGGACGCGCTGCGGGTGGTCCAGGAACACGCGCAGCAGGCGGTACTCGGCGCCGCTCAGGGACACCAGCGTGCCGCTGGCGTCGATCAGATGGCGCCCGGTGGTGTCGAGCTGCCAGTCGCCGAAGGAGATCAGGTTGGAGGGCTCTTCCACCTGCAGGTTGGGCGGCAGCATGCGGGTGCGTCGCAACACCGAGCGGATGCGCGCCAGCAACTCACGCGCCGCGAAAGGTTTGGCCAGGTAATCGTCGGCGCCCATCTCCAGACCGAGGATGCGGTCGGCCTCTTCGTTGCGCGCGGTGAGCATCAGGATGGGAATGGCCTTGAATTTGCCGGCACGCAAATCCCTGCACAAAGTCAGGCCGTCCTCGCCGGGCAGCATCAAATCGAGCACGATCAGGTCGACGGCCACGTTCTCCAGCGCCGCACGCATGTGGCGGCCGGACTCCACCTTGGTCACGCGCAGGCCGTTTTTTTCCAGGTAGCTGCCCAGCAGTTCCCTGATCTCACGGTCATCGTCGACGATAAGGATGTGGTCTGGCTGCATGCGTGGGTCCTGGGTGAATCGTGATTCCGGCATTTTGCACTTCGGCTCCGGCAAAGCGCTGCTGCGCTCATTGTGCTTACTGGGCCAGCAGCGCCTGGATGGTTTTTTCGGTTTCCTGGTAGCGCCCCTCGCCAAAGTGGCTGTAAACGATCACCCCCTTCTTGTCGATCAGGTAAATCGCCGGCCAGTAGTTGTTGTTGAAGGCGCGCCAGGTTGAATAACTGTTGTCCTGGGCCACGGCATGCTTGATGCCCAGGCGCTCGATGGCGGACTGCACGTTTTTGGTCGACTTCTCGTAGGCAAATTCGGGCGTGTGAACGCCGACCGTGACCAGGCCCTTGTCTTTGTACTTCTCATGCCAGGACTTCACGGCTGGCAGGTGGTTGAGGCAGTTGATGCAGGTGTAGGTCCAGAAATCCACCAGCACCACTTTGCCCTGCTGATCGGCCATGCGCAGCGGCGCGGAGTTCAGCCATTGGTCGATGCCGGCGAATTCCGGCGCGATTGCCGGCGCGCGGCCCAGCGGCAACGCCGATGCGTAAGGCGTTGCGCATACCGCAGCCGCAGCGGCCATAAATTGACGACGGGAGTTCATGGTCAGTCCTTCGAAAAGAGTGAAAACGCAGCGGCACCAAAAGGCGTAGCCACCGGGATACAGGCCATGACACGGAGAGCCGCAACCTGATGGACGTATTGGAAGGCGGCCGGGTATCACCCGTGTGTCCTGCAGCGGCCCATGCGTAATCCGGGGTATCACGCACGCACGTGGATACAGTGGAATACAAAAATGGGCAGCCCCAAGCCAATGCGCCGCGGCTGGGCGGCGGGCGGGAATGAGGGCGGGAGAGGGAATGAGGGAGCTGAGCGGGGAGCCAAAAAAGGAAAAGGGCCTGCAAGAAAACTTGCAAGCCCTTTCGGATTTGGCGGAGTGGACGGGACTCGAACCCGCGACCCCCGGCGTGACAGGCCGGTATTCTAACCAACTGAACTACCACTCCTGGTAGCGACAACATTCGCTCTTTCGAGCCAAGTCACCTGCCCTTGCGGGCCGGCGGTTGTCAACTTGCGCCTTGGGCATCACGCGCTGGGCGTGATGAATGCTGGCGACCCCACGGGGATTCGAACCCCGGTACTCACCGTGAAAGGGTGATGTCCTAGGCCTCTAGACGATGGGGTCAAAACCTTGGAACTTCCGGATGGGCCCCTGCTTTCACAAAGACCCACAAAACTTCAAATTCTTCGCGACTAACTTTTGGTGGAGGTAAGCGGGATCGAACCGCTGACCTCTTGCATGCCATGCAAGCGCTCTCCCAGCTGAGCTATACCCCCGTCAAGTTATTGAGGTTTCCCTGCAATTGTCGAGCCTTGAATTATAGCCCGAAAATTCGGCCTTTTTCAAATCCTCAAACAAGCTTGAGCCGGGAGACCACATCTTCGCGTTTCATGAGCTCCAGAATCGCGTCCAGCGAGGGGGTTTGCGGGGTGCCCATGACCAGCACGCGTACCGGCATGGCCAGTTGCGGCATCTTCAGGCCGGTGTCGGCCAGAACCTGCTTGATGGCGGCGGAAATCGCTGCTTTGCTCCACTCGGCGGTGCCCAGGGCCTCGGCGAGTTTGGCGAGCGCAGGACGCACGGCATCGGTGACATGCGTCGCCACATCTTGCGGGCTGGGTTCGCCGCCGGTCACCAGCAATTTCAGCCAGCCGGCCAATTCAACCAGCGTGCTGCAGCGGTCCTTGAACAGGCCGCAACCGCGGACAACGTGCGCGGCATCCAGGCCTGTGACGCCCTGCGCCGCCAGGAAGGGCGCAACGGCTTCGGCCAGTTTGTCGTCAGCCATGGCCTTGAGGTGCTGGGCATTGACCCAGCGCAGCTTGGCTTCGTCGAACTGCGCGGCGCTTTTGCCGAGGTGGTCGAGGTTGAACCAGGCAATGAATTGCTCGCGGCTGAAAATTTCGTCGTCGCCGTGGCTCCAGCCCAGGCGCGCCAGGTAATTGACCATGGCATCAGGCAGATAGCCTTCGGCGGCGTACTGCGTCACCGGCTTGGCACCGTTGCGCTTGCTGAGTTTTTCGCCCTGCTCGTTGAGCACGGTCGGCAGGTGGGCGTACACCGGCGGCTCTTTACCCAGCGCCTTGAAGATGTTGATCTGGCGCGGCGTGTTGTTCACATGGTCGTCGCCGCGGATCACATGGGTCATGGCCATGTCGATGTCGTCGACCACCACGCAGAAGTTATAGGTCGGCGTGCCGTCCGGCCGCGCGATCACCAGGTCGTCAAGCTCGTCGTTGCTGATCTCGATGCGGCCTTTGACCTTGTCGTCCCACACCACGCTGCCGCCTTGCGGGTTCATGAAGCGCAGCACCGGCTGTACGCCTTCGGGCACGGGTGGCAGGGTCTTGCCCGGCGCGGGGCGCCAGGTGCCGTCATAACGCGGTTTTTCCTTGGCGGCCATCTGCTTTTCGCGCAGCGCATCCAGCTCGGCCACGCTCATGTAGCAGGGGTAGACCAGGCCGTCTTTCTGCATCTGCGCGAGCACGGCCTTGTAGCGGTCCATGCGCTGCATCTGGAAGAACGGGCCTTCGTCGTGGTTCAGGCCCAGCCAGCGCATGCCTTCGATGATGACGTCGACGGCTTCCTGGCTGGAGCGCTCGACATCGGTGTCTTCGATGCGCAGGATGAAATCGCCGCCGGTGGCGCGAGCAAACGCCCAGGGATACAGCGCCGAGCGGATATTGCCGAGGTGGATGAATCCGGTCGGTGAAGGGGCGAAACGTGTTCTGGTTTTTGGGGTCATGGGGGCAGTCATGCGATGAGGCTCAGGCCGCGGGACAGGTCGGCCTTGATGTCGTCCACGTGGTCCAGCCCGACAGCCAGGCGAACCAGGCTCTGGCCGATGCCGGCGGCCTGGCGCTGCTCTTCGCTCAGGCGTCCGTGCGAGGTGGTGGCGGAATGGCTGATGATGGTTTTGGTGTCGCCCAGGTTGGTCGCGATGCTCAGCACTTGCGTGCTGTTGATCACCTTGAAGGCGTTGGCGCGCGCCGCTTCCGGCGTGTCGCCGCGTACATCGAACGACAACACCGCGCCGCCCAGGCCCGACTGCTGGCGCATGGCCAGCTCGTGCTGCGGGTGCGACGCGAGGCCGGGGTAATACACGCGCGACACGGCGGGCTGCGTTTCAAGCCACTTCGCGACGGCCAGGGCGTTGGCGCTCTGGGCCTGCATGCGGATGTTCAGCGTCTCCAGGCCCTTGAGCACGACCCAGGCGTTAAACGGCGCCAACGTCATGCCGGCGGTGCGCACGATCGGGCCGAACACGTCGACGATCAGTTTGGACGGGCCGCAGAGCGCGCCCGCCATGACGCGGCCCTGGCCGTCCAGGTACTTGGTGCCCGAATGCATGACGAGGTCGGCGCCGAATTCGACCGGCCGCTGCAGGGCGGGCGAGCAAAAGCAGTTGTCGACTGCCAGCAGCGCGCCCACGCTGTGCGCCAGGTCGGCCAGCGCGGCGATGTCGCACACTTCGGTCAGCGGATTGGTGGGCGTTTCGGCAAACAACAGCTTGGTCGTCGGGCGCAGTGCGGCTTTCCATTCGGCCACATCGGTTTGCGACACAAAAATCGTCTCGACGCCGAACTTGCCGAACTCGCGGCCGATGAGCGCAATCGTCGAGCCGAACATCGAGCGCGAGCAGATGACGTGGTCGCCGGACTTCAACAGCCCCATGCACATCATCAGGATGGCGCCCATGCCGGTCGAGGCGCCGATGGCGGCTTCCGTGCCTTCCATGGCGGCCAGGCGGCGTTCAAAACTGGTGACCGTCGGGTTGGACGTGCGGGCGTAGGTGTAGCCCTCCGTCGGGTCGGCAAAGCGCCGCGCCGAGGTCTCTGCGTCGGGCTGCACAAAACCGCTGGTCAAATACAGCGCTTCGGAGTTTTCACCGTGCTG
The DNA here is from genome assembly GCF_003711205.1 of Polaromonas sp. SP1. Classification (NCBI taxonomy): domain Bacteria; kingdom Pseudomonadati; phylum Pseudomonadota; class Betaproteobacteria; order Burkholderiales; family Comamonadaceae; genus Polaromonas; species Polaromonas sp. SP1. Next base: position 170,812 of record NZ_CP031013.1, read on the forward strand.
GCTGGGATCCACCGCCACGCGCACGGCCAGCGTGTCGCGGTGCAGGTTGCCGGGCAGTTGTTTCTTCGTCATGGGCTCAGGCTTCTTGCGGGTTGGGCAGCGCCAGGCGGGAGACATCCACGTCGCTGTCTTCGCCGATCTTCTCGGCAGTGTCGGCGCGCTGCGAGTTCATCGCGGCGATGGTTTCAGCGGTCACATCACCGGTGATGTAGACGCCGTCAAAGCAGGAGGCGTCAAAGCCGTCGAGCTTGCCGTTGAGCTTGCCGATCGCGCGCTTCATGCCTTCCACGTCCTGGTAGATCAGCGCGTCGCAGCCGATCACTTCGCGGATTTCTTCGACGGTGCGGCCGTGGGCCACCAGCTCGTCGGGCGTGGGCATGTCGATGCCGTACACGTTCGGGTAACGCACGGGCGGCGCCGCGCTGGCCAGGTAGACCTTGCGCGCGCCGGCGTCACGCGCCATCTGCACGATCTCGCGGCTGGTGGTGCCGCGCACGATGGAGTCGTCGACCAGCAACACGTTGCGGCCCTTGAACTCGCTGGCGATGACGTTGAGCTTCTGGCGCACGGATTTTTTGCGCACGCCCTGCCCCGGCATGATGAAGGTGCGGCCCACGTAGCGGTTCTTGACGAAGCCTTCGCGGTAGGGAATGCCCAGCAGGTGCGCCAGCTGCGTGGCGCTGGGGCGGCTGGACTCGGGGATCGGGATGATCACATCGATCTCGCTGGGCGGCACGGTGGAGACCACGCGCTTGGCCAGCGTTTCGCCCAGGTTCAGACGGGCCTGGTAGACCGAGATGCCGTCCAGCACGGAGTCAGGCCGGGCCAGGTAGACAAATTCAAAAATACAGGGGTTGAGCTTGGCGCTGGGTGCGCACTGCTCGGCGTGCACTTTGCCTTCGAGGTCCACATACACCGCCTCGCCCGGCGCGATGTCGCGCTCGAACTGGTGCGAGGTGCCTTCCAGCGCGACCGATTCGCTGGCCACCATGACGGTGGCGCCGTTTTCATTCTCGCCGTGGCCGATGCACAGCGGGCGGATGCCGAAGGGGTCACGAAACGCCAGCAGGCCGTGGCCGGCGATCAGCGCGACGACGGCGTAAGAGCCCTTCACGCGCTTGTGTACGCCGCGCACGGCGGCAAACACGTCGATGGGTTTGAGCGGCAGGCCGCGCGTGGTTTTTTCCAGCTCATGCGCCAGCACGTTGAGCAGCACTTCGGAGTCGCTGTCGGTGTTGATGTGGCGATGGTCGGTGTTGAAGAGCTCGGCCTTGAGCTCGGCCGCGTTGGTCAGGTTGCCGTTGTGCGACAAGACGAGGCCAAACGGCGCGTTGACGTAAAACGGCTGTGCTTCGTCTTCGCTGTAGGCGTTGCCCGCCGTCGGGTAACGCACCTGGCCCAGGCCCACCGTGCCCGGAAGCGCCCGCATGTTGCGGGTGCGGAACACATCGCGCACCATGCCCTTGGCCTTGTGCATGTAGAACTTGCGCCCTTGCTGCGTGACGATGCCCGCAGCATCCTGGCCGCGATGCTGCAGCAGCAGCAGGCCGTCATAGATGAGCTGGTTGACCGGGGCTTTGCTGACGACGCCGACTATCCCGCACATGGTGTTCCGATCATGAAGAGTTGACTCTTGAAAGTTAAATTAAATACTTGGCAAACTGTTCAGGCAGCAGGGGCTTCAGGGCGTGCAACGTGGCCGTCAGCAACGGCGCGCCCTTTGATTCCTGCCACCAGCTGCCGGATTTGAGCGCCGTCATGTTGATCACGACAGCCGCAGCCAGCAGCAAAATAATTCCGCGCAGCGCGCCAAAGGCGGCGCCGAACACCCGGTCTACCGGCGCCAGGCCGATGGCGGCCACCAGCTTTTTCACCAGAAACGCCAGCAGCCCCGCCGCGAACACCGAGGCAATAAAAATCAGCACAAAAGCCGCCGCGTAACGCACGGGGTCAGAAGCCGACTGCACCGGCAAGCGGGTGGCCAGGTCAGGCGCAAACCATTGCGCCACATAAAACGACACCGCCCAGCCCAGCACCGACAAAACCTCATACACCAGCCCGCGCCATGCGCCCAGCAGCATGGAAAACACCAGCACCCCCAGCAAAACCCAGTCAACAGCTGTCACAGAACAACGGAGTACTTATTACAAGGTCAGGATGGCTGCCGGCAAATCAAGGGTCTTGATCTTGCTGGCGGCTTTTTCGGCCTCGGCCCTGCTCGCAAATGGGCCCACACGGACCCGGATTCGCTTGCCGTCCTTGGTTTCAGCCACTTGGGTATAGGTTTTGAGGCCGGCTTTTTCGACCTTCTGGCGCGCTTCGCGGGCCTTGGCGTCTTCGGCGAAGGCGCCGACCTGCACCACAAAGCGGCCTTCGGCCTCGGCGGCGGCAGGCTTGGCCGCCGGCGGCGCAGTGCCGTTGAGCAGTGCGCTGGCGCGCGCGGCGTCGTCGGGCTTGGCCGCTGGCTTGGCGGCCGGCTTCGGCTCAGGCTTCACTTCGGGTTTCGGCTCAGGTTTGGGCTGCGGTTTTGCTTCGTTTTTGATAGCAGCAGGTGCAGATGCAGCCTGGGCTGGAGCCGGATTTGATGCAAGGATTTCTTCCTTGGGCGACAAGCTGGCGTTGGCCGCTACCTTGTCGGCGGGCTTTGGCGTGGCGGCCGGCGCTGTGGCCGCGGCAGGCGCCGGCACTGCCAGCGGCTTGACCGTGCCCTTGCCGGGAATTTCAATCGGGATGTCGACCGGGACCGGCCGGGGCTGGGTGTCGAACACCAGCGGAAACCCCACCACGCCGATCAGCACCAGCACGGCAGAGCCGATCAGGCGGTGTTTGGCGCGTTTGCGGATCACTTCCACGCTTTCCGTTTGAGCGGCTGACCCGGCGTTGGGAGCAGCGTTGGAGCCGCCCCGGCGGAAGTTGAAAAACGGCATGGTGTGGCTTGGATCCGATAAGGGTGACGTCGACGGTGAACGCGGGCTGAAAGCCCTCGAAAAAACGCTTCAGGGGGCCAGGTGCGGGGCCGAAAGACGGGGCACACCGTCCTTCAAAATGCCGCCCACCGTGTAGAACGAGCCGAACACGACAATTCTATCAGCGGGGGTCGCGGCCTTGACCGCCGCCTGCAGGGCCGCTTCGGGGGATTTGTAAGTGCCGGCGGTCGCGTCCGGCCGGGTGTTGGCGGCCGTCCACTTCGCCTGCAAATCGGCCGCCGATGCGGCCCGCGGCGTCGGCAAATCGGTGAAATACCACTTGTCGATAAGCGGCCCCACCCGCGCCAGCATGGGGGCGAGGTCCTTGTCGGCCATGGCGCCGAACACCGCATGGGTGCAGGGGTAAAAACCCATGGCGTCCAGGTTCTCCGCCAGCGCGGCCACCGAATGCGGGTTGTGCGCCACGTCCAGCACCAGCGTGGGCTGGCCGGGGACGATCTGGAAGCGCCCGGGCAGCTCGACCATCGACAGGCCGTTGCGCACGGCCTGGGCCGTCACCGGCAGGCGCTCACGCAGGGCCGTCAGCGCCGCCAGCACGCCCGAGGCATTGACCAGCTGGTTGGCGCCGCGCAGCGCCGGGTACGCCAGCCCGGCATAACGGCGCCCGCGCCCGGCCCAGCCCCATTGCTGCTTGTCGCCCGAAAAGTTGAAGTCCGTGCCGAAGCGCCACAAGTCAGCGCCCACTGCGGCGGCGTGGTCAACAACGCTTTGTGGCGGCACCGGGTCGCTCACGATGACCGGCTTGCCGGCGCGCATGATGCCGGCTTTTTCGCGGCCTATGCTTTCGCGGTCGGGGCCGAGGTATTCCATGTGGTCCAGGTCGATGCTGGTGATCACCGCGCAATCGGCGTCCAGCATGTTGACGGCGTCCAGCCGCCCGCCCAGGCCGACTTCGAGCACGACGACGTCGAGCTTGGCACTGGCCAGCAACTGCAGGATGGCCAGCGTGGTGAACTCAAAGTAGGTCAGCGAAATATCTTCGCCGTTTTGGGTCCTGGCCCGCTCCACCAGTTCAAAGTTCGCTATCAAATCAGGAGCACTGACGATATCGCCGCGCACCCGGCAGCGCTCTTCAAAATGCACCAGGTGCGGTGAGGTGAAGACGCCGGTGCGGTAGCCGGCCTGCAGCAGGATGGCCTCGAGCATCGCGCAGGTCGAGCCTTTGCCGTTGGTGCCAGCGACCGTGATGATGGGGCAGTCAAAAGCCAGTCCCATGCGTTTGGCCACCGCGCTGATGCGGGTCAGGCCCATGTCGATGCCGACGGGGTGCAGGTGCTCGCAGTAGGCGAGCCAGTCGTCGAGGGTTGTCAGTTGTTTCATACAGCCCAGCATTGTCGCGCAGGGCCTAAAACCCCGGGCTCAGCGGGCGAAGCGGTCGGTTGCGGCGATTAGTTGGCGCAGGATTCCAGGCTCGTTAAACGCATGCCCGGCGTCGGCCACCATATGAAATTCAGCCTCGGGCCAGGCGCGGTGCAAATCCCAGGCGGTTTTGGCCGGCGTGGCCACGTCGTAACGGCCTTGCACGATGACGCCCGGAATCCCGGCCAGCTTGTGGGCGTCGCGAATCAGCTGGCCTTCGTCGAGCCAGCCGGCGTGCACAAAGTAATGGTTTTCAATGCGCGCAAACGCCAGCGCGAAGTCGTCGCCGCCGTATTGGGTCGCAAAGTCCCGGTCGGGCAGCAGCGTGATGGTCTGGCCTTCCCAGAGGCTCCAGGCGCGGGCGGCGGCCAGTTGCGCCGCGCGGTCCGTGCCCACCAGGCGTTTGCGGTAGGCGGCGATCAGGTCGCCGCGTTCGGCCTCGGGAATGGGCTTGAGGAATTCCTCCCACAGGTCAGGGAACAACCACGAAGCGCCTTCCTGGTAGTACCAGAGCAGCTCGGCGCGGCGCAGCGCAAAAATGCCGCGCACCACCAGCGCCGACACGCGGGCCGGATGCGTCTGCGCATAAGCCAGCGCCAGCGAGCTGCCCCAGGAGCCGCCGAAGACCAGCCAGCGCTCCACGCCCAGCAGGGTGCGCAGCCGTTCGATGTCGGCGACCAGGTCCCAGGTCGTGTTGTTGTCCAGGGATGCGCTGGGGCGCGAGCGGCCGCAGCCGCGCTGGTCGAACAGCAGCACGCAGTAACGCTTGGGGTCAAACAGGCGGCGATGGTCGGGCGAGCAACCCGCGCCGGGCCCGCCGTGCAAAAACACCGCCGGCTTGCCCTTGGGGTTGCCGCACAGCTCCCAGTACACCGAATGGCCGTCGCCCGTTTCCAGCACGCCGGTGCGAAAGGGCTCGATGGGCGGGTAGAGGCTGGCTTGGGGAGTTGGGGCGGTCATGAATGGGCAGTCCGTGTTGAAGCGTCTGTGAAAAGCGGCTGGCGGGCAGGCACCGGGCCGGCGTTCTTCATTATTCCAGCCTTGCCAAAGAGGCGTCCCCGGGCAGGCTCATTCTGCGATTTGCTATTGAATTGATAGCTACCAGCCTATACAGCGCTTGGGCAAAACGGATTTTTTCCTTAAATTTTTCTGCCAAAGAAATCTGCCAAAATCGCCCCATGATCATTCTTTACGGCATTCCCAACTGCGACACCGTCAAAAAAGCCCGCGCATGGCTTGGCGACCAGGGCGTGGACTATCAATTCCACGATTTCAAGAAGAGCGGCGTTCCCGCGGACCAGCTTGCGCGCTGGACTGAAGCGGCCGGATGGGAAAAGGTGCTCAACCGCAAGGGCACGACCTGGCGCAAGCTGGATGCAGCCGAGCAGGCCGGCGTGCACGACAGCGGCAGCGCCCGGGCCCTGATGCTGGCCAACCCCAGCGTCATCAAGCGCCCGGTGGTGGACTGGGGCAAGAAGGGCATCACGGTCGGGTTTGATGCGGCGGACTGGGCGGCGCGGATTTAAGCGCCTCGGAAAATCGGGGTGCGTGCTTTTGTCACGCTTTAGCCCGCTTTACGCCCAATATCGTGGTTTTTCTGCCTTTCTACTCCTTACAGCTTTACCACCGATTTACCGAACTTGGCGGCCCAAAACGACTCTGACTTACTAAAATCGGGATTGCCGCCGGAGCACCCTCCGCACCACCGGCCAGCCCTCCAGCGGCGCAACTTCAGCCATTTGCTGAAAAAGGTTTGAATCATGAAAAAAGCACTTGTCCTCTCCACCCTCGCCGCAGCCACCGGTTTTGCGGCCGTGCCCGCCTCCGCCATGGACATCCTGGCGCGCGTGATCTCCAGCACGCCGGTGGTCCAGCAAGTGGCCGTGCCGCGCCAGGTCTGCAGCAACCAGCCCGTCATCACGCAGGCCCCCAGTTCCGGCGCGGGCGCGCTGATGGGTGCGCTGGCAGGCGGCGCCGTCGGTAACGCCATCGGCAACGGCGGCGGCCGGGCGGCGGCCACCGTGCTCGGCCTGGTCGGCGGCGCCATGATCGGCGACCGCATCGAGGGCAACAACACCCAGGTCCAGAACATGCAGCAATGCACGACGCAGACCTATTACGAAAACCGCCCCAGCCACTACAACGTGGTCTACGAATACCAGGGCACGCAGTACAACACCCAGATGGCCACCGACCCCGGCCAGTACGTGCGCCTGCAGGTCACGCCGGTCGGCGCCATGGCGCCGGCGCCGCAGACCTTCCAGTCGGCCCCGCAACCCCAGACCTATGTGGAACCCGCGCAGCAGGGCTATGTGGTTCAGCAACCCGTGACCTACGTGCAGCCTGCGTATGTGCAGCCAGCGGTTTACCCTGCTTACTACCCACGCCCTTACTACCAGCCTTATTACGCACCGATCGGCCTGTCGCTGAACTTCGGCTACAGCCGGGGTTATGGCGGGCACCGCCACTGGCGTTAAAAAAACGGCCGGAACCGCCGGTTTCGGTTGAATAAAAAAAGGGGCGTTTCAAACGCCCCTTTTTGTTGTCCGCCCGTAATGGCGATGCTGATGGTTTTATTTCGGCGTCTCGATGAGCGCGCCCTTGAACAGCAGTGGCCCGGTCGCCGCCGTGCCCGGCGGCACGCCGCCCTTGGGCTCCAGCGTGATGGCCAGACCCGGAACCTGCCGCATGTCGGTGTCCGCGACCTTCAGGCGGGCTACCCCATCCGAACCCATCACACCCAGCGACTTGGGCGCTACACCCGCCGCAGCCGGCAGGGCCCACAGCTCCAGGGACTTGTCAGGCGGCTCCCTGAAATTGCCCACGCGTTTGAGCACCAGCGATTTGTTCTTGGGATCAAAAGTCACCAGCAGCGATGCCGATGCCTTGTCGTCCGTCAGCACGGCCACGTATTCGATGGCCGGCGTCGCCGTCAGTTTGGCGGTCAGCTCGCTCACCTGCCCGCTCAGGCGGCCATTCACATTCAGCCCGACCACAACAGCCGCCACGGTGGCAATCGCACCGGCCGCCGCGCCGCCGCGCCACAGGCCCAGGCTGGCCCACAAGCCGCCCGCCGCAGCAGCCGGCGTTGCCGCACGCGCTGCCTGCATGGCCCGCGCCTCTTTGTCGGCCTTGACGAGGTTTTCAATGCGCTTCCACACGGCCGGGCTGGGCGCCTCCTGCGCTTGCAGTTCGGCCACGGATGCCAAACGGCCTTGCCAGATCAGCGCCGCGGCGCGCAAGGGCGCGTTGTCGCGTGCCAAAGCCTCAAAGCGCCGGCGTGCGCCACCGCGCAGCGTGCCCAGCGCGTAGCTGGCCGCCAGTTGGTCCATCAGGGAGGGGTTGTTTTGCAAATTCATTACGCGAACCTCGCCATGCAGCCGCGCAGCTGTTCAAGTCCGCGGCGGATCCAGGTCTTGACCGTACCCAGCGGCAGCTTCAGCTGCTCGGCCAGCTCACCATGGCTCAGGTCGCGCAAATACGCCAGGCTCACCACCTCGCGCTGCTTGTGCTCGAGCTGGCCCAGGCACTGGTGCAAAGCCCAGGCCTGTTCGCTGGCCTGGGTGGTGTCCATCGGGTTGGGCGAGTCGCCCGCCACGGTGTCAGAGATCACGTCGTCGAGTTCCTGCATCAGGTCGGCCCGGTCAGAGGCCCGGCGCCGTAAAAAATCAAGGCCGCGGCTGCGCACCACCAGACCCATCCAGGCCATGGGCGGCGAGAGGGTGGATTTGTAGTCGCCCGCGATGCGCCAGATATTGAGAAAAGCCTCTTGCAGCACGTCTTCGGCCCATTCGCGGTTGGTCACCACGCGCACCGCCACGCCGTAAAGCTTGGACGAGGTCAGCTCGTACAGCTCCCGCAGGGCCGACTCATCGGCTTGGGCCACACGGTCAATAAGTGCGATCAATTGGATATCCGGGCTTTCTGGTTTCATGCAGCCATTGTGAGGGATCAGCCGGAAATCGAAAATCAGCGAAAACACGGCAGGACATACCTCAAATACGCCATACAGGCCCAAACGGATTCACCGCCAGCCGGGCAAAAGGCCTCGGTGACCTAAAATCAGCGGTTTGGCGCTCTGCGGGGCCTCTGTGGGGCCCCTGCAACACACACCCTCTTCACCTTCTTTTATCGTCAGCACCTTTCCATGCCCACCGAAAAAATCGACAACGTCAGCGTCAGCACCCAGGCCAATGTGTACTTTGACGGCAAATGCGTCAGCCACGGCATCACTTTTGCCGACGGCACCAAAAAATCGGTCGGCGTGATCCTGCCGGCCAGCCTGACCTTCAACACCGGCGCGCCCGAGATCATGGAATGCGTGGCCGGCGCCTGCGAATACAAGCTGGCCGGCAGCGATGAATGGGTGAGGTCTTCGGCAGGCGAAAAATTCAGCGTGCCGGGCAACGCCAAATTCGAGATCCGCGTGGCCGCCGGCGAAGCCGCGTATCACTACATCTGCCACTTCGGTTAAGAAACGCCAGACTCACCAAACCGCTCCTTTTTTCATAGCTAAAGCCCATACCCAGCAAGGGCTACAGCCATATTCAGGCCTTAAACATGTCCAACACCATTCTGCAAAACATCCCCGCCAACCAAAAGGTCGGCATCGCGTTCTCTGGCGGCCTGGACACCAGCGCCGCGCTGTTGTGGATGAAACAGAAGGGCGCCCTGCCCTACGCCTACACCGCCAACCTGGGCCAACCCGACGAAGCCGATTACGACGAAATCCCGCGCAAGGCCATGGAATACGGCGCCATCAAGGCCCGCCTGGTTGACTGCCGCCCACAGCTCGCCGCTGAAGGCATTGCCGCGCTGCAAAGTGGCGCCTTCCACATCACTACCGCCGGCGTGACCTACTTCAACACCACGCCGCTGGGCCGCGCCGTTACCGGCACCATGCTGGTCAGCGCGATGAAGCAGGACGACGTGAACATCTGGGGCGACGGCTCCACCTTCAAGGGCAATGACATCGAGCGCTTCTACCGCTACGGCCTGCTGACCAACCCCGCGCTGAAAATCTACAAACCCTGGCTGGACCAACAGTTCATCGACGAACTGGGCGGCCGCGCCGAGATGAGCGCCTTCATGACGGCCAACGGCTTTGGCTACAAGATGAGCGCCGAAAAGGCCTACAGCACCGACAGCAACATGCTGGGCGCCACGCACGAAGCCAAAGACCTGGAAAACCTCAACAGCGGCATCAAGATCGTCAACCCCATCATGGGCGTGCCCTTCTGGAAAGACGACTGCGTCGTCAAGGCTGAAGAAGTCAGCGTGACCTTTGAAGAAGGCCGCCCCGTCGCCCTGAACGGCGTCGCATACCCCGACCTTGTGAGCCTGATCCTCAAAGCCAACGAAATCGGCGGCCGCCACGGCCTGGGCATGAGCGACCAGATCGAAAACCGCATCATCGAAGCCAAAAGCCGCGGCATCTACGAAGCCCCCGGCCTCGCGCTGCTGTTCATCGCCTACGAGCGCCTCGTCACCGGCATTCACAACGAAGACACCATCGAGCAATACCGCGACAACGGCCGCAAGCTAGGCCGCCTGCTCTACCAGGGCCGCTGGTTCGACAGCCAGGCCATCATGCTGCGCGAAACCGCCCAACGCTGGATCGCCAGCGCCATCACCGGCACCGTCACGCTGGAACTGCGCCGCGGTAACGATTACTCGCTGCTGAACACCGAGTCGCCCAACCTGACCTACGCGCCTGAGCGTTTGAGCATGGAAAAGGTGGAAGACGCGCCGTTCTCGCCGCTGGACCGGATTGGGCAGTTGACGATGCGTAATCTGGACATCACGGATACGCGGGCGAAGCTGGGGATTTATTCCAGTGCTGGGATGTTGGAGTTGGGTAAGGGGGATGATTTTTTGAAGCTGGGTAAGTAAACTGAGATAGGCCCAATAATGAAGCCCGCGAACGCGGGCTTTTTTCATCATCAAAATAGTTTCCAACTAGAAAGCCACCGGTCGGCTCGCCTCAAGGATATTCAACACAAGTGCCACACTAATGAACGCCGTAGAAATCGAACAAGCTATTTCAGAGCTCGCTCTTCAACCCTTTGACGCAGCGGAGTTCCCGTTCACGTTTCTAGCCGCATTCGGCAACAAGGACACCACGCTCAAGCGCCTGCGCACGGGCAACAACAATGCATCGGACGTGGCAGGTGGTGTGCTGCTACGCAATAACATCCATCTCGCGGTGTGCCCAGTCGGGGCCGTCGGTGACACGCTCAAGGCGCTGCGCGCCAGCCAAGCCACGACGAAGGCCAAGGCCAAGTTCATCCTTGCTACAGATGGCCACACGCTTCAGGCCGAAGAACTGGCGAGCGGGGAAACAATCGCTCCCGACTTCCCTGACTTCCCAAACCACTTTGGTTTCCTTTTGCCTCTGGCTGGCATCTCTACTATCAAGGAGATCAAGGACAACCCCATCGACGTGCGCGCCACGGGGCGTCTGAACAAGCTCTACGTTGAATTGCTGCGTGAGAATCCGGCTTGGGCCACGGACAAGCGGCGCAGCGACATGAACCATTTCATGGCGCGCCTGGTGTTCTGCTTTTTTGCCGAAGACACCGACATTTTCAACAGCAAAGGGCTCTTCACACATACCGTCGACAAAATGAGCGCAAGCGACGGCAGCAATACCCACGAGGTGCTGTCGGAGATCTTCCGCGCCATGAACATCAAGTCGATCGACCGCGCCACCGCCATGCCACGTTTGCCCAACTGGGCTAACGGCTTTCCCTATGTGAACGGTGGCCTGTTCTCTGGCAGCACCGAAGTGCCGGGCTTCACGCGCATGGCGCGCACCTACCTGCTGCACGCTGGCGCCCTGACTTGGCGCGAGATCAACCCCGATATCTTCGGCAGCATGATCCAAGCGGTGGCCGACGACGAGGAGCGCGGCGCCTTGGGCATGCACTACACAAGTGTGCCCAACATCCTGAAGGTATTGAACCCATTGTTTCTTGACGACCTGCGCGCGGCGTTGGCCGAGGCCGGCGACAACGAGCGCAAGCTGCTGAATCTGCGCAAGCGCATGGCGCGCATTCGGGTGTTTGATCCAGCCTGCGGCTCCGGTAATTTCCTGGTCATCGCCTACAAGCAGATGCGCGAGATCGAGGCGGACATCAATCGCCGCAGAGGCGAATTGCACTTGGGTAGCGAGATTCCTCTCACCAATTTTCGAGGCATTGAGCTGCGTGATTTTCCCGCTGAGATTGCCAGATTGGCACTCATCATCGCCGAATTCCAGTGTGATGTTCTGTATCGGGGACAGCAAGATGCGCTAGCAGAGTTTCTGCCACTGGATGCGCAAAACTGGATCGTGTGCGGCAACGCACTTCGGCTCGATTGGTTAAGCATCTGCCCGCCAACAGGCACAGGGGTTAGGGTGGTTGCAGATGATCTCTTTGAGTCGCCATTGGAACAAGCGGAAATTGATTTTGCAAATGAAGGTGGCGAAACATATATTTGCGGAAACCCACCGTATTTAGGTAGCCGTTGGCGAGATGAGCAGCAGCAGCGTGACTTGGCACTACTATTTTCAGCACGCGCTAAAAGCTTCAAAGATCTTGATTATGTTGCCGCATGGTATTTGAAAGCGGCGGACTACATTAGTTCTGTGGATGAGTGTCGCTGTGCATTTGTTGCCACAAAATCAATTTGCCAAGGAGAGCAGGTGGCCATGCTTTGGCCGCTGATATTCGGACAAGGTTTGGATATATTTTTTGCCCACAGGCCTTTCCACTGGAGCAATCTTGCCAGCAAAAACGCTGGCGTCACGGTCATTGTGGTTGGTCTCGCAAAAAAGAAAATCGGTCAAAAAATAATATTTGAAGAAGGTGAAAAAAGAGTTGTCGAAAACATCGGTCCTTATTTAATCCCGATGGGGAATGTGATTGTAGAAAAGTCCAGTCGACCACTCAACGGTCTCCCCAGAATGGACTATGGAAATAAACCAACGGATGGCGGGAACTTAATCCTTGATCGAGATGAGAAAAATGCGTTCCTGCGCATTGCCCCAACTGCAGAAAAATTCATTAAACAATACGTCGGCTCAACCGAGTTTATTAATGGAGTTCCACGATTTTGTTTTTGGATTGACGATCGATTTGTTCAGGAAGCACGATCAATCCCTGAAATTGAGGCGAGGCTAGAAAACGTAAGGGCGTTACGCAATAGCAGTAAAGGGCAGCAAGCTAACGCGAATGCAGACACGCCGCATAGATTTGTTTTTGCCCCCCATAGGGAAGGGGTAGCGCTCATAGTGCCGCGAGTCTCTTCTGAAAGACGCCCATATTTGCCTGCCGGGATTGTCGACAGCGCGACGGTCGCCTCTGATCGCGCCGCTGTTATATACAACCCAGAAATATGGCTTCTATCGATTGTGACCAGTCGAATGCATTTGGTTTGGATTGCCAATGTCTGTGTTCGCATGAGAATGGATTTCTCATATTCAAACACGCTTGGCTGGAATACCTTTCCTATTCCTCTGATCACCGAGCAAAACAAAGCAGATCTGACTGGTTGTGCTCAGAATATCCTGTTGGCTCGGGAGGCACACTTCCCCGCCACTATCGCCGACCTGTATGACCCAGACAATATGCCGGATAACCTGCTCCACGTCCACGAGCAGAATGACGAAGTGCTGGAGCGCATCTACATTGGCCGCCGCTTTAAGAACGACACTGAGCGGCTGGAGAAATTGTTTGAGATGTACACGAAGATGACGACTGCAGAAAAGGCTAAGCCCGCCGCAAAGGCCGCCAAGGAGAGAATGAACGCATCATGAGCGATTACGTCAACAATCCGACCAATGCTTACACCGTGCCGTCCGTCTCCATTGCCACCGCGCGGACAGGCGCATCCAGCAAAGCCAACGAACTGGGCATGCGCGCTATGCAAGAGCGTGCGTATGCCAAGCGCGGCGAGCAATACCTGCTGATCAAATCGCCACCGGCCTCCGGTAAGTCCCGGGCGCTGATGTTCATTGCGCTGGACAAGCTGCACAACCAAGACCTGAAGCAAGCTATCGTGGTAGTGCCTGAGCGGTCTATCGGAGGCAGCTTCTCCGACGAGGCATTGACCCGGTTCGGTTTTTACTGGGACTGGAAGGTTGCCCCGCAGTGGAACCTATGCAACGCGCCCGGTGGTGATGAGCCTCGCGCGGCCAAGTCCAAGGTGGATGCTGTGCGCCAGTTCCTGGCCAGCAGCGACAAGGTGCTGGTTTGCACACATGCGACCTTCCGTTTTGCGGTAGAAGCGATGGGTATAGAGTCCTTCGATGACCGCCTGATCGCCATCGACGAATTTCACCACGTCTCAAGCAACCCGGACAACGTGTTGGGCAAGCAGTTGGGCGCCTTTATCGCTCGCGACAAGGTGCACCTGGTGGCCATGACGGGCTCCTACTTCCGTGGCGACAGCGAGGCGGTGTTGGGCCCAGCGGACGAATCCCGCTTCGAAACCATCACCTATACCTACTATGAGCAGCTCAACGGCTACCAGTGGCTCAAGTCGCTGGACATCGGCTACTTCTTCTACACCGGGCCGTATGTTGATGCGGTGACCAAGGTGCTGGACCCGGCGCTGAAGACCATCGTCCACATCCCGAACGTAAACGCGCGCGAGAGCCTGAAGGACAAGCAGCGCGAGGTGGATGAGATCATGCACGGCATGGGCACCTGGACCGGCGTTGACCCTGTCACGGGCTTTCATCTGGTGCAGACCAAAGAGGGTCACGTGCTGAAGGTGGCCGACCTGGTGGACGATAGCGATCCCGCCAAGCGCACTCGGGTGTTGGGCGCTTTGAAAGACCCCGAGCAAAAGGACAACCGCGACCACGTGGACGTGATCATCGCCCTGGGCATGGCCAAGGAAGGCTTCGACTGGATCTGGTGCGAACACGCGCTGACCATCGGCTACCGCAGCAGCCTGACCGAGATCGTGCAAATCATTGGCCGTGCCACGCGTGACGCCAAAGGCAAGGAACGCTCGCGCTTCACCAATTTGATTGCCGAGCCTACGGCTGAGCAATCCGCCGTGACCGAGGCCGTGAACGATATGCTCAAGGCCATCTCCGCCAGCCTATTGATGGAACAGGTGCTGGCGCCGCGCTATGAGTTCACGCCCAAGAATGCGGGTGCCCTAGATGGTTTTGTCTACAACGACGGGCAAGGCTACCAGGAAGGTGGCGCAAACGTCGGCGTGAACGAGGCCACCGGCCAATACCACGTCGAGATCAGCGGCCTGGCCAAGCCAGAGACTCCCGAGGCGACCCGTATCTGCAAGGAAGACCTGAACGAGGTAGTGACCAGCTTCCTGCAGGACAAGATCGCGCTAGAGCGCGGCCTGTTCGACAAGGAAAATACCGTGCCCGAAGAGCTGACTCAGTTGCGCATGGGCAAGATCGTGCGCGAGCGTTACCCGGAGCTGAGCGAGGGCGACCAGGAGGCCATTCGGCAGCACGCTATCGCCGCCATGAACATCACCCAGCAGGCCAAGCTGGCCTTGGCCCAAGCCGACGCTGGCGGCAGCAGCGCGGTACAGGGCAACACGGCGTTACTGGACGGTGTGCGCAAGTTCGTCAATGTACGCGACCTGGACATCGACCTGATCGACAGCATCAACCCTTTCGACGCTGCCTATTCGGTGCTAGCCAAAGCGATGGATGAGAAGTCGCTGCGCCAGGTGCAGGCCGCCATTGCAGCGAAGAAGGTAAGCATCGCCGAGGACGAAGCGCGCGACCTGTCAAAGCGCGCCTTGCAATTCAAGAACGAACGAGGCCGCCTGCCCGACATCAATTCGGCCGATGCCTGGGAAAAACGCATGGCTGAAGGCGTGGCTGCCTTCGCGCGCTACCGCGCGCAGGCCAAGGCGGCGTTAGCTCAAGGGGAGTCCAGCAATGGCTGACCTGGACGACGACGAGCTGCTGGACGCCCTGGGGGTTGACGCGACGCCAATAAAGATCTCCAGTCGCACCCCGCGCGAGGAACGCATCATCGCGGGCTTTGAGGACATCCTTCGCTTCCACCAGACGCACGGTCGAGCACCCCAGCATGGCGAAGGGGGTGACATCTTTGAGCGACTCTATGCTGTGAGGCTGGATCAGTTGCGCAAGCTGCCGGAGGCGCACGCCCTTCTGGCAGGGCTGGATGCCCCAGGGCTGCTGGCAGGCGCCTCAGTCGCAAGCTCTAATGTCGATGCATTGGACGAAGATGCCCTGCTGGCTGAACTTGGCGTGGACGTCCCCAGCGTCGACGGACAAGACATCCGGGTTTTGAAGCACGTTCGGTCAATTGCAGAAAAACGCTTAGCCGAAGAGATCGCCAATCGAGAAAAATGCGTGGACTTCGCGCAGTTCGAACCCTTGTTCGACGCCGTGCGTAGCGACCTCAAATCGGGAATTCGGCAAGGTCGCAGCTTCCAGTCCAAAGAAAAGGCACTAGACGACATTGTGCTGGGGGCCTACTTCATCATCGGTGGGCAAATTGCCTACATTGCTGAGGTTGGCGAGGAATTCACTACAGAGTACGGACGGCGCGACAGCCGCCTTCGGGTCGTGTTTGACAACGGCACCGAGGCCAGCGTTTTGATGCGCTCACTGCAACGCTCCCTGCATCGAGACGAGTCCGCCAGGCTAGTTTCCGACCCTGAAGCTGGCCCACTGTTTGGAGGCACCCCAGAAGAGGGAGACATCGAGTCCGGGACCATTTATGTGCTTCGAAGCCTATCAAATCTGCCCTTCGTGGTTGAACACCGCCAGTTGATCCACAAGATCGGCGTAACGGGAGGGAAGGTTGAAAGCCGCATCGCAACTGCTAAAAATGACGCCACCTATCTTCTGGCCGATGTTGAGGTTGTAGCGACCTACAAACTTCACAACATGAATCGTGTCAAGCTGGAAAACATCTTCCACCGCCTATTCGGGGCCGCCCGGCTGGACTTGACGATTGAGGATCGCTTTGGCCAACCCGTAAAGCCCCAAGAATGGTTCTTGGTGCGGTTGGACGTCATTGACGAAGCAGTACAACGAATACAGGACGGTTCAATCACAAGGGTGCACTATGACGTCGCAAGCGGGCAGCTTGTTGAATAGATATGTAGAAGCCTGTTACGGCTTTTGTGCTGTTCATAGGTGCCGGTACTGCGCATTGTTTGAAAGCGTTCTTTAATTTAGTGAGTCACATTAAATTAATCTTTAATACGGGGCGCAAGTATGAAAACAAGCTTGAATAGAAGCCTAGGTGGCGAAAACCCGGCCGTGGCGGCATTCTTTTCGTGAAATTGGCCTCTAGCCCTTGTGGACTATGGGAAAGCAGCTATTAAAAGCATAGCAATTGCAGGGGGATGGGCTCTAATTCGAAATCTCTGCTGAACAGGTCCAACAAAGCCGGTCGGCAGACTCAGTCGCCCCCACCGCCACACCCCGAACCGCAACCACTCCCGCCGTCGCTGCCGCCGTCTCCGCTGCTGGATGAGCTTTCGCTGCCGCCGAAGCCATCCGCATCGCCGCTGTAGCTGCCGTCTGAAAAGCTTTCGCCGCAGTGGGCGCCGCAGCCGCCTCCCCCACCGTTATCGCGGCGCACGCCCTTGCAATCGGCCTGGTAGACAAAGCCGCCGGGGATGGCGAATTTGGCGTCCAGCGCAAACAGCAGGGGCAGGCGGCTGGGCTTTTTGGGGTTGATGGATTCTTCGCGGCAAGCCCAGTACCACGCGCGGCGCAGGCCGTCGTTGGTGGATGCCTTGTGGCCCAGCACTTCGGCGGGCACGTGGTCGATAAAACGGCCAATCACCAGGTTGCACCATTCGCGGTAGGCCGATGTGTGCAGGATGAATTCATGCCACATGCTGTCGACCACTTGGGACGGCATGGCGACGAAGCGCTTGTTGCTGCGCTGGCAGGCGATGAAGAACTGGCGCAGGCCGCGTTCGACCAGTTCGGCGTCGCGCAGGGTGAGGTGCGGGTAGGTGGCTACCAGCTTGTGCTTCAGGAAGTTGGGCAGCGGGGCTTCACGCACGAGGCGGCTGCGTTCGCGGCTGGCCCAAATACCGGCCATGCCCATAACGGCGAACAAGCCCACCGCCGTAACAATGACCACGGCCGGCGGGCGCCAGCCTATAAAAAACACGGCTAGCACGATGCAGACGGCGGTGAAGGCCAACCTGGCGGCGGTGGAAGCCGAATACCGCAGCACCAGCCGTCGCCACAGCGGCATACGCGGCCCGCGATAGGTCTCACCCAGCCGCGCCATGCCTTAGACCACCACCGGCTCGGGCTCCAGCAGGATGCCGAAGCGCTCATACACGCTGGTCTGGATGGATTTGGCCAGCGTCATGACCTCGCCGCCGGTGACGGGGTTGGCCGAGCCGCCGCGGTTGACGAGCACCAGTGCCTGCTTTTCATACACGCCGGCGTTGCCGATGGATTTGCCTTTCCAGCCGCAGGCGTCGATCAGCCAGCCCGCAGCCAGCTTTACCGAGCCGTCGGCCAGGTGGTAATGGACGATTTTGGGTTCGCGCTGGATGATGTCGGCGCATTGCTCGGGCGACACCGTAGGGTTTTTAAAGAAGCTGCCGGCGTTGCCGATGACCTGCGGGTCGGGCAGCTTGGCTTTACGGATCTCGCAGATCCACTCATAAATTTGTAGCGCGCTGGGCGCATGGATGCTGGACTGCAGCATCTTTTTCTCAATATCTGCATAGCCCAGCACGGCCTTCCAGGCCTTGGGCAGGGCAAAGCGCACCCTTGTAATGATCGCCTTGCCCTCCAGCCCGAAGCCGTGGACGCCTGGGCCGGCTGATTCCGGTGCCGAGCTGCTGTGCTTGAACACCGAATCGCGGTAGCCGAAGGCGCATTGCGCGGCATTAAGGGTAAAGGCCTGGCCGGTCGTCAAATCGATGGCGTCCAGCGACTCGAAGCGGTCTTGCAGCTCGACCCCGTAGGCGCCGATGTTCTGCACCGGCGACGCGCCGACCGTGCCCGGGATCAAGGCCAGGTTTTCCAGGCCGGGGTAACCGTTTTGCAGCGTCCAGGTCACCAGGTCATGCCAGTTTTCACCGGCGCCGGCCTCGACGATCCAGCTTTTGGCGTCTTCGCGCAGCAGGCGCTTGCCCATGATCTCGACCTTGAGCACCAGCGGCTTGACGTCGCCGGTCAGCACGATGTTGCTGCCGCCGCCCAGCACGAACTTGGGCGCGGCTTTCAGGGCCGGATCCTGCAGCATGGCGGCAATGTCGGCCTCACCCCCCACCCGGATCAGGCTGAGCGCCTTGGCCACGATGCCAAAGCTGTTGGAATGCTGGAGCGGAACGTTTTTCTCGACTAACATCCGTGGATTGTCTCACCCCCGCCCCACCCTATCCCCTAGCAAAGACTTGCACCATGCCCTCTTTCGACACCGTACTTGAAGCCGATCTGGTCAAGGTCAAAAATGCCGTGGAAAACACCGGCAAGGAAATCGCCACGCGCTTTGACTTCAAGGGAACCTCCGCCTCCATCGAGCTGAAGGAAAAAGACATCACGCTGATCGGCGACAGCGACTTCCAGCTCGACCAGATGAACGACATCCTGCGCAACAAGCTCACCAAGGCCGGCGTCGACATCCGCTTCCTGGACATCGGCAAGTCCGAAAAAATCGGCGGCGACAAGGTCAAGCAGGTTTCCAAGGTGCGCAACGGCATCGAGGCCGAGCAGGCCAAAAAAATCCAGCAGCTCATCAAGGGCAGCAAGGTCAAGGTCCAGGCCTCCATCCAGGGCGACGCTGTCCGCGTGACGGGCGCCAAGCGCGACGACCTGCAGGCCGCGATGGCCATGATCCGCACCGAGATCAGCGATTTCCCGCTGAGCTTCAACAACTTCCGCGACTGATCACCATGCGCGGCCCGCTGCTTGCGACATGCGCTGCCCTTGCGCTGCTTCACGGCACCGCGCAGGCCCAGTCCGTCGCGCTGGCGGGCATGCTGGGCAACAAGGCGCTGCTGGTCATCGACGGGGCGGCCCCCAAAATCCTGGCTCCGGGCCAAACGCATGAGGGTGTGAAGGTCGTTTCGACCACGGGCGATCAGGCGGTGGTTGAAATGTCCGGCAAACGCCATGCGCTGCGGGTAGGCGAGGCGCCCATCAGCAGCGGCGCCGGAGGTGGAACCGGCGCGCAGGCCGGGCAAGGCAACCGCATCGTGCTGACGGCGGGTAGCGGCGGCCACTTCATGACACAAGGCCAGATCAACGGCAAGTCCGCCCAGTTCATGGTGGACACCGGCGCCAGCGCGGTGTCGATGACGGTGACCGACGCCGAGCGCATGGGGGTTGACTACAAGTCAGGCCGGCCCGTGCAGTTGACGACGGCCAACGGCACCATCCTGGGCTGGCAAACCTCGCTCAACTCGGTGCGTGTGGGCGATGTGGAAGTTTTCAACGTACCGGCCGTCGTGGCTGCACGCGATATGCCTTTTATCTTGCTGGGCAACAGCTTCCTGACACGCTTTCAGATGAATCGCACCAATGAAGAAATGGTGCTGACCCGGCGGTACTAGCCGGCTGCACTAGCCGGCGCACCGTGCCGGCGCCGCTACGCGCCCGTCAGGCTTTCTTGCCGCTTCCCAGCTTCGACTCCGTGCCCTTGAGCAATTTGTTGATGTTTTCGCGGTGGCGGTAAATCAACAAGGCGCTGATGACAAACATCACCAGCAGGATGCGTTTGTCGACGTACCAGGCTTCGCGGTCGCCAAACAGGTAATACAGCGGCGCAAACACCGCCGCCACCAGGGACGCGAGCGAGGAATAGCGGGAAAAGAAGGCCACGATCACCCAGGTGAGCAGCGTGGCCAGGCCCAGCACCCAGCTCACGCCCATCAGCACGCCCGCCGCCGTGGCAACACCCTTGCCGCCCTTGAACTGGAAAAACACCGGATACAGGTGGCCCAAAAAGGCTGCAAGCCCCACCGCCGCGACCGTGCCGTCGCCCAGGCCGTAGTCGCCGCCAAACCACTGGACCAGCACCACCGGCAGCCAGCCCTTGAGGCCATCCAGCAGCAAGGTGATGACCGCCGCCGCCTTGCTGCCCGAGCGCAGCACATTGGTGGCGCCGGGGTTTTTGCTGCCGTAGCTGCGCGGGTCGCTCAAGCCCATGGCCTTGCTCACAATCACCGCAAACGAGAGTGAACCGAGCAGGTAGGCCAGCAGCGTGGCAGCGATGGAGTAGGCGTAGTTCACTTTGATCTTCCTCGTAATTTTTGTTGTCGTTGTCGTTGTCGTTGTCGTTGTCGGTATGGTGGTCGCGCAGTTGCAGGGGAGTGGCCGGCAGCTTTAACCGTAGCCCGCCGCGTTGTCCAGACTCAAAGCGCAATTCACTGATTTTGCACCCAGCAATGTGACACACACCTGCGGGTCAATACCGATCAGGTAGCCGCGCCGCCCGCCGTTGATAGCGATTTTAGGCAGGGTGAGGATGCTCTCTTCGATGTAGACCGGCATGGCTTTTCGCGTGCCGAAAGGCGATGTACCGCCCACCAGGTAACCGCTGTGGCGGTTGGCGACTTCGGGTTTACAAGGCTCGACCGACTTGGCACCGATTTGCCGCGCCAGATTTTTTGTGGAAACCTTGCGGTTGCCGTGCATCAGCACCAGCAGTGGCTTGGCGTCCTGGTCTTGCATGACCAGTGTCTTGACGACGGTGAACGGGTCAAAGCCCAGCACCTCGGCGCTGTGCTGGGCGCCGCCGTGCTCGAGGTACTCGTACGGATGCTCGGTGAAAGGCACCTTGCTCGCCTTGAGCAGCTGCGTAGCGGGCGTTTCGCTGACGTGGTCCTTTTTCCCCATCACCTAATCCCTCAACTCCCTGCCTTCACAGTGCCGGGTCGCGCGATTCCCAGCGGATTTTGTCGATCTCGGCGAGAACTTCGGCGGACAGCTTGGTGCCCCACGCATCCAGGTCTTCATCCAGTTGCGCGACCGAGGTCACGCCAATGATGGTGCTGGCGACCTGCCATTTGGTGTAGCAAAAGGCCAGTGCCAATTGGGTCGGGCTCAACTTGTTGTCGCGCGCCAGCGCGTTGTAGCGGCGCGCCGCGGCCAGGGCCTCGGGGCGGCCCCAGCGCTGCTTGCGCACGGATTCGAATTTTCCGATGCGCGCATTCTTGGGGGCGTTCGGGCCTTCGATGCCGGACTCGTCGTACTTGCCCGTCAGCAAGCCAAAACCCAGCGGCGAATAGGCCAGCAGCGAGACACCCAGGCGGTGCATGGTTTCGTCCAGGCCGTTTTCAACGGTTCGGTTGACCAGGCAATACGGGTTTTGCACGGCAGCCACGCGCGGCAGGCCGTGCTGCTCGGCCAGGCGCACAAACTCGTGCACGCCATACGGCGTTTCGTTCGACAGGCCGATGGCCTTCACCTTGCCGGCCTTGACCAGACCGCCCAGTGCTTCAAGCTGTTCGTGGATAGGCGTGGCAGAGCGCTCCTGCTCGGGGTTGTAATACAGCGCGCCGAAGGCGGGCACATGGCGCTCGGGCCAGTGGATCTGGTAGAGGTCGATCACGTCGGTCTGCAGGCGCTTGAGGCTGGCGTCGCATGAAGCCACGATGTCTTTGGCCGTCATGCCGCTGCCTTCACGCACCCAGGGCATGCCGCGCGAAGGGCCGGCCACTTTGGTGGCCAGCACCAGCTTGCCGCGGGCCGAAGGGTTTTTGGCGAACCAGTTGCCGATGATGGTTTCGGTCGAGCCGCAGGTTTCTGCGCGCGCCGGCACGGAGTACATCTCGGCCGTGTCGATGAAGTTGACACCGCGCTCCAGCGAGCGGCTCAGGATGGCATGGGAAGTTTTTTCGTCCACCTGTTCACCGAATGTCATGGTGCCCAGGCAAATGGGGGTCACGTGCAGGTCGCTGGAGCCGAGTTGGACTTTGTTCATGGGGATTGGCGGTTGAAGATGAAAGAAGCCACCCGTCGCGGGGGCGCAATGGCTTGTGAAAGATTTCACAAAACGGCTAGTTTATAGGCTCAGAACACGGCGTGCAGGGCGTCCAACTCGGGTCTTTGTCTTACATCTTCTCACCAATCGCCTGCCTACCATTCACACAGCAGCGTTTTAATCCCGTCGTGATTGAGCGCCGGTTGGTGAATCAAACATTCACCGGCTCACCCTTCATAACGACATCTTTCTAATTATTCAATTTTCCCGAGGAGCATTTTCATGAACAAACTGACCATCACATCCATTACCAGCGCAGCGCTGATCGCCCTGACCCTCTCCGGTTGCGCCAACATGAGCGAAACCCAAAAGGGCACGGCGCAAGGCGCGGGCATCGGCGCGGTTGCCGGCGCACTGCTGGGCGCGGCCACCGGTGGCTCCAAGGGCGCGGCCACGGGCGCCGTCCTGGGCGGCGCTGTTGGCGCCGGCGGCGGTTATATCTGGTCCAAGAAAATGCAGGACCAGAAAGCCGCGATGGAACAAGCGACCGCAGGCACCGGCGTGGCCGTGAGCCAGACCACCGACAACCGCCTGAAGCTGGACATCCCGAGCGACGTGTCGTTTGACGTGGGCCGCTCGGCCATCAAGCCCAACTTCGCGCCCATCCTGAACCAGTTCGCGACCAGCCTGAACCAGAACCCGGTGACCACCGTCACCATCATCGGCCACACCGACAACACCGGCTCGGATGCCGTCAACAACCCGCTGTCGATTGATCGTGCCGATGCCGCCCGTGACTACCTGGTCAGCCGCGGCGTCGCCCGTACCCGCATCGCCACCGACGGCCGCGGTTCGCGCGAACCCATTGCCGACAACAACACGCAACAAGGCCGCGACAAGAATCGTCGCGTTGAAATCTACGTAGCCGAACAGGTTGCCGCGAGGTAATTGCACACCCCTGCCGGCGCTCACTGCGTGTAGCGCCACCTCCCCTTGCAGATAACTGGGCACACCCCTATCGGCGTTCACTGCGTGTAACGCCTTTTCCCCTTGCAGGGGACGGCGCTTGTGGCCTGGCGAAGCCAGTTCCACGGCGCCTGCTGGAATAAAAAAGCACCCATCGGGTGCTTTTTTATGGCTGCGTCAGGTTGGTGATTGCGCCCTGAATCTTTCTTCTTCCTGCAACCGGAGCACCCGCCGCTGCACCTTGCCGGTCGTCGTCATCGGCAGCGCATCGATGAATTCAATCTCCTTCGGGTACTCGTACGGTGCCAGCATGGTTTTGACGTGGGCTTGCAGCCTGGCTGTCAATTCTTCATCAAATCGGGCTCTAGCCAAGGTGGCGTCTGGGCGCTCAGCTATCAAATCAGGAGCAAGCACGACATAGGCCTTGACGACGGCGCCGCGTTCCCGGTCGGGTTTTGGCACGACGGCGGCGTTGGCGACGGCGGCGTGTTTGACCAGGCAGTTTTCGATTTCGCCGGGGCCGATGCGGTAGCCGGCGGCCTTGAACACATCGTCGGCGCGGCCTTCGTACCAGAGGTAACCGTCGGCGTCGCGGCGGGCCAGGTCACCGGTGCGGCACCAGTCGCCGGTGAATTTGCCGCGGGTGGCTTCGTCTTTCTTCCAATAGCCCAGAAAGAAAATCGGGTCGGGCTTACCGTGGATGTCATAGCGGTTGACTGACACATCGCCCGGCACGCCGACTGCGCATTCATTGCCTTCGTCGTCGATCACCGCCACGCGGTGGCCCGGGTAGGCTTTGCCCATGCTGCCGGGGCGGGCGGGCCAAAGCCGGCTGCAGTTGCCGACGACGTAGTTCATCTCGGTCTGGCCGAACATCTCGTTGACGGTGACGCCGAGCTGCTCCTGGCAGTACGCAAACACCGCATCACCCACGGCTTCACCGGCGCTCATCATGGCCTGCAGCTTCAGCTTGAAATGTTCGCGGGGTTTGGGATAGGCCTTCATCATGGCCTTGAGCGCGGTGGGGAACAAAAAGGTGTGGGTCACACCCTGTTCGGCCATCAGGCTGAAGGCCAGCTCGGGGCTGAAGCGCCCGTTAAAGGCGACGATGGGCCGGCCGAAATACAGGCTGGGCAGCAAGGCATCCATCAGGCCGCCGGTCCACGCCCAGTCGGCCGGAGACCAGAACACGGCGTCCGATTTCTTGTTGGTTTTACCGTCGAAACCAAACCAGTTGTGGCTGCAGATAAAGCCCGGCAAGTTGCCGATCAATGCGCGGTGCGGCAGCAGCGCGCCTTTGGGCGGGCCGGTGGTGCCGCTGGTGTAGATCAGGATCGCGCCCTCGTCGGCCTTGGTCTTGACGGCGGTGAAGGCACTCTTGTGCGCGGCCAGCGAGGTTTCGTAATCCACGTCGCCCTTGCCCTTGGCCGTACCCGCAGCCACCACGGTGCGCAAGGCCGGGCAGTTACCGCGAATGGACTTGAGGCTGTCGATCGAGCTCTCATCGCAAATCGCCACCACCGCATCGCTGTCCTGCAGCCGGTATTCCAGCGCCTCCGGGCCGAACAGCATGGACAGCGGCATCGCCACCGCTCCCATCTGGAACACCGCCATATAGGCCACGGCGGTTTCCAGGCGCTGCGGCATCACGATGGCCACGCGGTCGCCGCGTTGGACGCCCAGCCCCGCCAGCACATGGCTGAGCGCATCGGCACCCGCCTGCAGCGCCTGGTAGGTATGAAAAACGGTTCCAGCCCTTGTCCCGTGTTCACGTATAGCTATCTTTTTGATAGCGCCAGGGGTTTCGCGCTCGGCACGGGCCCAGCGGCTGCAGCAGGCTTCGGCGATGTTGAAATGCTCATCCACCTGCCAGTGAAAGCCGGCGTGGAGGGCCGCGTAGTGGTCGGCCTGTGTGGGGGGGCCGGCGGGCTTGTCCCTGTGTTGACTGCTCTTGAATGTATGTCTGCTTATCATTGCGCCAATGTACAAAGAAAAACGATCTTCCCGCAGCGAGTTTGTCCCTATACGTGGCTTGAGTTACCACGTGCGCCTGTGGGAAAGTCCCTCGGACGCGAACGCTGCGCTGCCGCCGCTGGTGCTGGTACACGGCTGGATGGATGTGGCGGCTTCCTATCAGTTCATGGTGGATGCCCTGTCGGACGCCTTCGCGCAAGGCCGCACCCTCATTGCCCCTGACTGGCGCGGCTTCGGGCTGACCGGCTCAGGCCCCGAAGGCAGCCCTGCCGACAATTACTGGTTTGCCGACTACATGGCCGACCTCGATTTTTTGCTGGACCATTACGTGGGCGACAAACCCGTCGACCTGGTCGGCCACAGCATGGGCGGCAATGTCGCCATGCTGTACGCCGGCGTGCGGCCCGCGCGCATCCGCAAGCTGGTCAACCTGGAAGGCTTTGGCCTGCCGCCCAGCAAGCCCGAACAGGCGCCCGGCCGCTATGCCAAGTGGATTGACGAGCTCAAAACCCTGCACCGCGGTGAGCTGGCGCTCAAGGCCTATGACGACGTGGCCGGCGTGGCGCGCCGCCTGATGAAGACCAACCCGCGCCTGTCGGCCGACAAGGCCGGCTGGCTGGCCAGCCACTGGGCGCGCCCGGATGCGGCGGGACAATGGCAGATCCTGGGGGAAGCCGCGCACAAGATCACCAGCGCCCAACTCTACCGCGTGGACGAAGCGCTGGAAATCTACCGCCGCATCAGCGCACCCGTGCTGGCGGTCGAGGCTTCCGACGACTCCCTGGCCACCTGGTGGCAGGGCAAATACACCCTGGCCGAATACCACGAGCGGCTCCAGCAGGTGCGTCAGGCGCAGGTGGCGGTCATTGAGGATGCCGGCCACATGCTGCACCACGACCAGCCGGAACAGCTGGCCAGGCTGATCGAAAACTTCTTGCGCTAAAACTGATTCCAAGGCCTTCTCCTACAAGAAAACCGGTCAGTCTGAGTCACACTTGACGCTTTTTGCGGTGTAAGAGCCTGTTCAATGTGTAAACGGGCTCTAGAAGCGGAGACAGCATGACCGGGACAGCCAGCATCGATCAGGATAAATTTCGCACCATCCTGACGCGCAACATCACCCTGCCCCTGGGCCTGGGCGCCCTCAGTGCGGCGCTATTCGTTGGCCTGATTCTTTTCCTGCTTTCATCCCTGAAGTGGGTCGAGCACACTGAGCGGGTGATCGGCAACGCCAACGAGATCAGCAAGCTTGCCATCGACCTGGAAACCGGCATGCGCGGTTTCCTGATCACGGGCGAGGAAACCTTTTTGCAGCCCTACGACATCGCCAAATCGCGCATCGCCAGCGATACCGCAGCCCTGTCCGCGCTGGTCACCGACAACCCTCAGCAGACAGACCGCCTGCGCCGCATCGCATCGCTGCAAACCCAGTGGAACGAGTTTGCCCAGAGCGCCATCGACCTGCGCCGGCAGCAAGGCAATTACCAGGAGACCATTCGCGCGGGCCGCGGCAAGGCGATCACCGACGAAATGCGCCGCGAGTTCCAGTCTTTCATCACCATGGAAAGACGCCTGCTGCAGGAGCGCAACGACGACGCCAAGACCATCACGATCTGGAGTGTCGTGCTCTACCTTGTCTTCACCCTGGGCGTAAGCGTGCTCCTGGCATTGTTCGGCCGGCGCGAGCTGGTCCGCCTGTCCGACACCTATAACGCGGCGCTGCGCCAGCAGGCCGCCGACGCCGCCGTGGTGCAGGAACAGGCCTGGCTGCGCACCGGCCAGACGCAGCTGGCGGAGCAGATGATCGGCCAGCAGGTGCTGGGCGCCATGAGCCGCAGCGTGCTGGAATTCCTGGCCCGCTACCTGCGCTTCGAAGTGGCGGCGGCCTACGTGCGCGAAGACAACGGCGAGCTGCGCCGTATCGCCAGCTACGGTTTTAGCAAGGAAGCGGATGACGCCCGGCAAATCCTTGCCGGCAACGAAAGCCTGGTGGCGCAGGCGGCCCTGGAAAACCGCGTGATACAGATTGATGACCTGCCGGCCGGCTACCTGAAGGTCAGTTCCGGCCTCGGTGAGACCGCGCCGCGGCATGTCCTGATCGTCCCGGTGGCCCATGAACGCGCTGTCAATGGCGTAATCGAAATCGGCTTCCTGCGCGAACTGGCGCCGCGCGACATGGAATTTGTCAAGCTGATCAGCGGCAGCGTCGGCACCTCCATCCATAGCGCACTGGCGCGCCAGCGCCTGCAGGACTTGCTGGCCGAAACCCAGCAGCTCAATGAAGAATTGCAGGTGCAGCAGGAAGAACTGCGTACCGCCAATGAAGAGCTTGAAGAGCAATCGCGCGTGCTCAAGGAATCGCAGGCCAACCTGGAAAACCAGCAGGCGGAACTCGAGCAGACCAATGTGCAGCTGGGCGAGCAGGCGCTTTCACTCGACCAGAAAAACGAGGCCTTGAGCCTGGCGCAGACGCAGCTCGAGGCCCGGGCGGAAGAGCTCGCACGCGCCAGCCGCTACAAGTCGGAGTTCCTGGCCAACATGTCGCACGAGTTGCGCACGCCGCTCAACAGTTCCCTGATTCTTGCGAAACTGCTGGCGGACAACGCCAAAGGCAATCTGAGCGAAGAACAGATCAAGTTCGCCCGGTCCATTTATTCGGCCGGCAACGACCTGCTCAACCTGATCAACGACATCCTGGACATCTCCAAGGTCGAAGCCGGCAAGCTCGAACTCTCGCCGGAAGACATTCAGGTTGGCAGGCTGGTCGATTCGCTGAAGAGCACCTTTGAGCCGCTGGCCGGCCAGAAAAGCCTGAAGTTCGAGGTCATGGTGGACCCGGCCACGCCGGCGGCCATCTTCACCGACCGCCAGCGTGTCGAGCAGATCCTCAAAAACCTGCTGTCGAACGCCGTCAAATTCACCGAGACAGGCGCCGTCCGCCTCAACGTGTCGCCGCAACCCGGCGGCTACATCGCGTTTGCGGTGCAGGACTCCGGCATCGGCATCCGCGAAGACCAGCAGGCGATCATTTTTGACGCCTTCCGCCAGGCCGACGGCACAACCAGCCGGCGCTACGGCGGCACGGGCCTGGGTTTGTCGATCTCGCGCGACCTCAGCACCTTGCTCGGCGGATCGATCAGCGTCGCAAGCATCGAAGGCAAGGGCAGCACCTTCACGCTGCTGCTGCCTTGCAGCTGGAGCCAGCCTCAAACACTTCAGGCGCCTGCGCCGGCAGTGATCGTGGCCGCACCCGCCCCGGCCCCCGCAGCCGCGGCGGCCAAGGCCGTCCAGCCGAGGGAGCCTGCCTTCCCCGATGACCGCCACACCCCGTTCAAGGCCCGCCTCGCGCTGGTCATCGAGGATGAATCGGCGTTTGCGCAAATCCTGTACGACCTGGCGCACGAGCTGAACTACAGCTGCCTGGTTGCGCACAGCGCTGAAGACGGTTTTGCGCTGGCAAGCCAGTTTGTGCCCCACGCCATCCTGCTCGACATGAATCTGCCCGACGGCTCCGGCCTCTCGGTGCTGCAGCGCCTGAAAGAAAGCGCGCAGACGCGGCACATCCCGGTGCACGTGGTCTCGGCCCAGGACCGCAGCGAAGCGGCCCTGCAGATGGGCGCCATCGGCTACGCGATCAAGCCCACCACACGCGAGCAGCTCAAGGAGGTTTTCCGCAAGCTGGAGGACAAGCTCACGCAGAAGGTCAAGCGCGTGCTGCTGGTGGAAGACGATGCGATGCAGCGCGACAGCGTCACCCACCTCATCAGCGACGACGACGTGGAAATTACGGCGGTGGAGACGGGCGCAGAAGCCCTGGCACTGCTGACCACCACCATCTTCGACTGCATGATCATCGACCTGAAGCTGCCCGACATCCAGGGCGCGGAGCTGCTCAGGCGCATGTCGACCGAAGACATCACCTCCTTCCCGCCGGTCATCGTCTACACAGGGCGCAACCTGACACGCGATGAAGAGTCGGAGCTGATGAAGTATTCGCGCTCCATCATCATCAAGGGCGCCCGCTCGCCGGAGCGCCTGCTCGACGAGGTGACGCTGTTCCTGCACAAGGTCGAGTCCGAGCTCTCGGCCGAGCGCCGGACCATGCTCAAAACCGCGCGCAGCCGCGACCGCGTGTTTGAGGGCCGAAAAATCCTGCTGGTGGACGATGACGTGCGCAACATCTTCGCGCTCACCAGTGCGCTGGAACAAAAAGGCGTCCAGGTTGAAATCGGCCGCAACGGTTTCGAAGCCATCCGCAAACTTGAGGAGGTGGCCGATATCGACCTGGTGCTGATGGACGTGATGATGCCGGGCATGGACGGCCTGGAGGCCACGCGCCGCATCCGCCAGAACCCGCGCTTTCAAAAGCTGCCCATCATCGCCGTGACGGCCAAGGCCATGAAGGACGACCAGGAGCAGTGCCTGCAAGCCGGCACCAACGACTATCTCGCCAAGCCCATCGATCTTGACCGTCTGTTCTCGCTGCTGCGCGTCTGGATGCCCAACCTGGAACGTCTTTGAGCACGAACCAGGAAAAGGTGGGCAAGGCCGCCAGCGCGGCGGATGACGGCGCGGGCACACCCGAAGCCGCGCCGGGGGTTGCTGCGCCGCTGATCCGGAGTTCGGCGGCGATGGCCGCCGCCATGCGCGACGCGCCCAGCAATACCGACATCGAGCTGCGCCTGCTGATGGAGGCGATTTACCTGCGCTACAGCTACGACTTCCGCGACTACGCGGGCGCGTCGCAAAAGCGCCGCGTGCTGCATGCGCTGGGCCAGCTCGAGTGCCCGACCATCTCGGAGTTGCAGGCGCGGGTGCTGCACGACCCCGAGATGTTCCACCGCCTGCTGCAGTACCTGACCATCCCTGTCAGCGAGATGTTCCGCGACCCGTCGTTTTTTCTTGCGCTGCGCCAGCAGGTGGTGCCGCGCCTGGCCACCTATGCGTCGATCAAGGTCTGGATCGCCGGCTGCAGCACGGGTGAAGAGGTCTATTCGCTGGCGATTTTGCTGCGCGAGGAAGGCCTGCTTGATCGCGCGCTGATCTATGCGACCGACATCAATCCCGAGTCGCTGGACAAGGCGCGGCAGGGGATCTTTCCGCTCGAAAGCATACGCGGCCACACCAAAAACTACCAGAAGGCCGGCGGAAAACGCGCGTTTTCAGACTACTACACGGCCGCCTACAACGCCGCCGTCTTCGACAAATCACTACGCGAGAACATCACCTTCGCCGACCACAGCCTGGCGACCGACAGCGTTTTTTCCGAAACGCAGCTCGTGCTGTGCCGCAACGTGTTGATCTACTTCAACAAGCAACTGCAAAACCGCGCACTGGGCCTCTTCCATGAGTCCCTGAGCCATCGCGGCATCCTGGGCCTGGGCAGCAAGGAGAGCATCGACTTTTCCGCCTACGCCAACCACTTTGATGTGCTGGACCGGCCCGAACGCCTTTTCCGCAAAAAATGAGTACGCGCAACGCCGCCCCCGCCGCAGGCCACACCTTCCCTGTCCACAAAGTGGACGCGGTGGTGATCGGCGCCTCGGCCGGCGGCGTTGATGCGCTGCTGCAGTTGCTGACGGGCCTGCCCGACCGGTATCGCCTGCCCATCGTGGCCGTCCTGCACCTGCCCGACACGCGGGACAGCCTGCTGGCGGACATCTTCCGCCAGCGCCTGGCCATGCAGGTGCATGAAGCGGCCGACAAGGAAAGCGTCACGCCCGGAACGCTGTACTTTGCCGGTGCGGGCTACCACCTGTCGATCGAGAAAGACCGCTCCTTTTCCCTCAGCTGTGAAGCCCCTGTGCACTACTCACGCCCCTCGATCGACCTGCTGATGGAGTC
The DNA here is from genome assembly GCF_003711205.1 of Polaromonas sp. SP1. Classification (NCBI taxonomy): domain Bacteria; kingdom Pseudomonadati; phylum Pseudomonadota; class Betaproteobacteria; order Burkholderiales; family Comamonadaceae; genus Polaromonas; species Polaromonas sp. SP1. The sequence continues at coordinate 201,857 of NZ_CP031013.1, forward strand.
GGCGGCAGATGCCTACGGCGCGCGCCTGGCGGGCATCCTCCTGACCGGCGCCAACTTCGACGGCGCGGCAGGCCTGGCCCGGATCAGCGAACGCGGCGGCCTCACCGTGGTGCAGGACCCGGCCGAAGCGCAGGTCGCCACCATGCCCGAAGCCGCCATCGCCCGGTTGCAACCCAGCCTTGTACTTCCCCTGGACGGCATCCGCCGCCTGCTTCTTCAATTGGATTCCCTCCCATGAACGACCACAGCGTCCACCACCGCGCCAATGTCCTGATCGTTGACGACCTGCCCGAAAACCTGCTGGCCCTTGATGCCTTGATCCGGCAGGACGACCGGCTCATCTTCCAGGCATCGAACGGCGACGATGCGCTGGCTTTGCTGCTGCAGCACGAGTTCGCGCTGGCCATCCTGGACGTGCAGATGCCGGGCATGAACGGGTTCGAACTGGCCGAGCTGATGCGTGGCACCGAAAAAACCCGCAGCATCCCCATCGTCTTCGTCACGGCAGCCGGCAAGGAGCTCAATTACGCCTTCAAGGGCTACGAAACCGGCGCCGTCGACTTCCTCTACAAGCCGCTTGACGTGGATGCCGTCAGGAGCAAGGTCAGCGTTTTCGTCGACCTCTACCGGCAGCGCCAGGAAGTGCGCCGCCAGGTCCAGGCGCTGGAAAAAAGCCGCCAGGAGCAGGAGGCGCTGCTCAAGGACCTGCGGGCCGCCCAGGGCGAGCTGCAGAACGCCGTTCGCATGCGCGACGACTTCATGTCCATGGTGGCGCACGAGCTGCGCACGCCGCTCAACACGCTGTTCCTTGAGGCGCAGTTGCGCAAGATGCAGCTGGACCGCGGCAACGCCGCCATCTTCGACGCCGCCTACCTGAAAAACATGGTCGCGCGCGACCAGCGGCAGATCCAGAGCATGGTGCGCCTGATCGACGACATGCTGGACGTCTCGCGCATCCGCAGCAACCGTCTGTCGATCCGCCCCAGCGAGGTGGACCTTCACGCCCTGCTCCAGCGCGTGGTCGGCAACCTGGCCAACCAGGCCGCCTCGGCGGGCTCCACCATCACCCTGGAAAGCGGACCGGCCATCACGGGCACCTGGGATGAATTCCGCATTGAGCAGGTCGTCATCAACCTGCTGACCAATGCCCTGCGCTACGGCGGGGGCAAACCGGTCAAGGTCAGGGCCGTCCAGTCCGAAGAGGGCGTGCGTATCGACGTCACCGACCAGGGAACGGGCATTTCCAGTGAAGACCAAAAACGCATCTTCGAGCAGTTCGAGCGTGCCGCCGGCAATGACGGCACCGGGGGCCTGGGGCTGGGCCTCTTCATCACCCAGCAGCTGGTCGAGGCACATGGGGGCCGCATCTGCGTGCAAAGCGCGCCTGGCCAGGGCTCGACATTCAGCGTGACGCTGCCGATGTCGCCACCGGGACAAATTGCCGCCTGAAAAACGGGTGCACGGCGGCCCGGGCGGCGGGATTCCCTTTTTCCCTCCACAGGGGGCCGCTCGTGAGAAAATAGCCGGTTACACCGCCGCAATGGCGCCCGACCCCGACAGCAGAACAGGACACCCTCATGGAAGCAGAACGCATCAACCTCATCGGCAATCAACTCGTTGACCTCAGCAACCGGGTCAATGAGCTTCGGGGGTATCTTTGACTACCCTGCCAAAGAACGCAAACTGAACGAAGTCAACGCCGCGCTGGAAGACCCGAAGGTCTGGGACAACCCCAAGCGCGCGCAAGAGCTCGGCAAGGAAAAAAAATCCCTGGAAGACGTGGTCCACGTCATTGACCGCCTGAGCTCCGAGCTGGCCGACAATACCGAGCTCTTCGAAATGTCCAAGGCCGAAGGCGACGACGCCGGCATGCAGACGATTGAAGCCGAAGCCGCCAAGGTCGCCGCTGAAGTCGAGAAGATGGAATTCCGCCGGATGTTCAACAACCCGGCCGACCCGCTGCCCTGCTTCCTGGACATCCAGGCCGGCGCCGGCGGCACCGAAGCCTGCGACTGGGCCAGCATGCTGCTGCGCCAGTACCTCAAGTACGCCGAGCGCAAGGGCTTCAAGACCACCGTCGAAGACGAATCCCCGGGCGACACGGCCGGCATCAAGGGGGCGACCATCAAGATCGAGGGCGAATACGCCTTCGGCCTGCTGCGCACCGAAACCGGGGTGCACCGCCTGGTGCGCAAGTCGCCGTTTGACTCCTCCGGCGGGCGCCACACCTCGTTCGCCTCGGTGTTTGTCTACCCGGAAATCGACGACTCGATCGAGATCGAAATCAACCCGTCGGACGTGCGCACCGACACCTTCCGCGCCAGCGGCGCCGGCGGCCAGCACATCAACAAGACCGACTCGGCCGTGCGCCTGACGCACATCCCGACCGGTATCGTGGTGCAGTGCCAGGACGGCCGCAGCCAGCACAGCAACCGCGACGTGGCCTGGAAGCGCCTGCGCTCACGGCTGTATGACTTCGAGTTGCGCAAGCAGCAGGAAGCCCAGCAAAAACTGGAAGACACCAAGACCGACGTGGGCTGGGGCCACCAGATCCGCAGCTATGTGCTGGACAACAGCCGCATCAAGGACCTGCGCACCAATGTGGAAGTCTCGGCGACCCAGAAAGTGCTGGACGGCGACCTCGACGTGTTTATCGAAGCCTCCCTGAAACAGGGCGTTTGAGATTTTGATTTTCAGGAAATTTTCAGGAATTAACCATGCCGCAAATGCTTGACGGATCGGGCCCCGGGGCCGCAGTGGTCATCAACCGCGCCGACTACGTCGCCCCCGCCTACTGGATCGACACGGTCGACCTGTGCTTTGACCTGGACCCGCAGAAAACGCGCGTGCTCAACAAGATGCGCCTGCGCCGCAACCCGGACGTGCCGGCACAAGCCCTGAGGCTGGACGGCGAGGAGCTCAATCTCTCGCGTGTGCTGGTCAACGGCCAGGGCACCTCGTTCAAGATGGACGGCAACCAGCTGGTGCTGGAGAACCTGCCCGAAGGCACCGAGCCTTTCGAGCTGGAAATCTTCACCACCACCTGCCCGGCCAAAAACACCAAGCTGATGGGCCTGTACGTCAGCAACGACTCTTTCTTCACGCAGTGTGAGGCCGAGGGCTTCCGGCGTATCACCTACTTCCTGGATCGCCCTGACGTGATGGCCAGCTACACCGTGACCCTGCGCGCCGACAAGGCCCAGTACCCGGTGCTGCTGTCCAACGGCAACCTGGTCGACCAGGGCCCGCTGGAGCCCGGCCCCAACGGCGCGCGGCATTTCGCGAAGTGGGTCGACCCGCACAAAAAACCGAGCTACCTCTTTGCCCTGGTGGCCGGCCAGCTGGTCAGCCGCGAGCAGCGCATCACCTCGCGCGCCGGCAAGCAGCACACGCTGCAGGTCTATGTGCGCCCGGGCGACCTGGACAAAACCGAGCACGCCATGGCCTCGCTGATGCATTCGGTGGCGTGGGACGAAGCCCGCTTCGGCCTGCCGCTGGACCTGGAGTGCTTCATGATCGTCGCCACCAGCGACTTCAATATGGGCGCGATGGAAAACAAGGGCCTGAACATCTTCAACACCAAGTACGTGCTGGCCAACCAGGCCACCGCCACCGACGTTGATTTTTCCAACATCGAAAGCGTGGTCGGCCACGAGTACTTCCACAACTGGACGGGCAACCGCGTCACCTGCCGCGACTGGTTCCAGCTCAGCCTGAAGGAAGGCCTGACCGTCTTCCGCGACCAGGAGTTTTCACAAGACCTGTGCGGCGAAGCCTCGGCCCGCGCCGTCAAGCGCATTGAAGACGTGCGCGTGCTGCGCACCGCGCAGTTCCCCGAAGACGCCGGCCCCATGGCCCACCCGGTGCGGCCCGACAGCTATGTCGAGATCAGCAACTTCTACACCGTCACCATCTATGAAAAAGGCGCCGAAGTCGTCCGCATGATGCAGACCCTGGTGGGGCGCGACGGCTTTGCCCGCGGCATGACGCTGTACTTTGAGCGCCACGACGGCCACGCCGTGACCTGCGACGACTTCGCCCAAGCCATCGCCGACGCCAACCCGATGTCGGACCTGGCGCGCCTGCTGCCGCAGTTCAAGCGCTGGTACAGCCAGGCCGGCACGCCGCGCGTGCGTGCGCAAGGCGCGTATGACGCTGCCGCACGCACCTACACGCTGACCCTCTCGCAAAGCTGCATGCCGACCGCCGGCCAGGCCGTCAAGGAACCGTTTGTCATCCCCGTCGGCCTGGGCCTGCTGGGCGCAGACGGCCAGGACTTGCCATTACAGCTTGCCGGTGAAAGCCAGGCGCCCGCCACCACTCGCACCGTAGTGCTCACACAGCCCAGCGAAACGCTGACCTTCGTCAACATCGATGCCGAGCCGGTGCCGTCCATCCTGCGCGGCTTCACCGCGCCGGTGGTGCTGGAGTTCGATTACACCGACGCCCAGCTGCTGCACCTGCTGGCGCACGACAGCGACCCCTTCAACCGCTGGGAAGCCGGCCAGCGCCTGGCGGTGGCCCGCGCTATCAAATCGATAGCTGAAAGTCCAAGCCCCGTAATGGTTACAGTGCTGGATGATGCATATCTTGACGCCATGCGTCAGGTGCTGCGCCACCCCACGCTGGACTCAGCCTTCAAGGAACTGGTGCTGACGCTGCCGTCTGAAACCTACCTGGCCGAGCAGCTCGATGTGGTGGACCCGCAGCGCATCCATGCGGTGCGCGAAGCCATGCGCCTGCAACTGGCCACGGCGCTTTCGGCCGACTGGGAAGCCGTGTACGCGGCCAACCACGACACCGGCGCCTACACGCCCGACCCTGTCTCCAGCGGCCGCCGCGCACTTGCCGGCATGGCGCTGACCTACCTGTGCCTGGCGGCGCAAAGCACCGGTGATGCCGTGTGGCCGGGCAAGACCCTGCAGCGCTTCAAGGACGCCGGCAACATGACCGACCGCTTCAATGCGCTGGCGGCGCTGGTCTCCAGCGGCCACGCGTTGGCCGCCCAGGCCCTGCCGCTATTCCACGCGATGTTCAAGGACGAAGCCCTGGTCATCGACAAATGGTTCGGCCTGCAGGCCGGTGCGCCTGACCGCGGCGGCAACATCCTGCCCGCCGTGAAGCAGCTCATGAAGCACGCCGACTTCAGCCTGCGCAACCCCAACCGGGCCCGCAGCGTGGTCAGCACCTACTGCCAGGGCAACCCGGCCGCCTTCCACCGCGCTGACGCCGCCGGTTATGTGTTCTGGAGCGACCGCGTGATGGAACTCGACGCCATCAACCCGCAGGTGGCCGCCCGCCTGGCGCGCGCCCTGGACCGCTGGAGCAAGCTGGCTGAGCCCTACCGCAGCGCGGCGCGCGAAGCGATTGCGCGCGTTGCCGCCAAGACCGACCTGAGCAAAGACACGCATGAAGTCGTGACCCGCGCCCTGGCCGACTAGAAATATGGCCCCCACGCTTGTCACTGCGTGTACTACGCTGCCCCCCGAGGGGGCTGGCCTTGCTTGGGGCGGCCCGGCGCGGCGGCCGCTTCTCTCATTGTTTCCATTTACGGAGTAACCATGGCAACCAAGATATCCCTCACCCGCTACCTTGTGGAAAAACAGCGCATGGACGGGCACATCCCGTCGCAGTTGCGCCTGCTGCTCGAAGTGGTGGCCCGTGCCTGCAAAAGCATCAGCCAGGCCGTCAACAAGGGCGCGCTGGGCGGCGTTCTGGGCACGGCCGGCAGCGAGAATGTGCAGGGCGAAGTGCAAAAAAAGCTCGACATCATCGCCAACGAGGTGCTGATCGAGGCCAACGAATGGGGCGGCCACCTGGCAGCAATGGCTTCGGAAGAAATGGACAGCATCTATGTGGTGCCCAACCGTTACCCACAAGGCGAATACCTGTTGCTGTTTGACCCCCTCGACGGCTCCAGCAACATCGACATCAACGCCAGCATCGGCACCATCTTCAGCGTGCTCAAAAAGCCCGAAGGCCACGCCGGTGTGGAAGAAAAAGACTTCCTGCAACCCGGCAACAAGCAGGTGGCGGCAGGCTATTGCATCTACGGCTCGCAAACCACCCTGGTGCTGACGGTGGGCGACGGCGTGGCCATGTTCACGCTGGACCGCGAGCAGGGCTCGTTCTTCCTGACCGACGAGGACGTGAAGATCCCGGCCGACACCAAAGAGTTCGCCATCAACATGAGCAACATGCGACACTGGGCCCCACCGGTCAAGCGCTACATTGACGAATGCCTGCAGGGCCAGGAAGGCCCGCTCGGCAAGGACTTCAACATGCGCTGGGTCGCCTCCATGGTGGGCGACGTGCACCGCATCCTCTGCCGCGGCGGCATCTTCATGTATCCCTGGGACAAGCGCGAGCCCGAAAAGGCCGGCAAACTCCGCCTGATGTACGAAGCCAACCCCATGAGCTGGCTCATCGAGCAGGCCGGCGGCGCCGCCACCAACGGCAAACAGCGCATCCTCGATCTGCAGCCCACCAAGCTGCACGAACGCGTCAGCGTGATGCTTGGCTCCAAAAATGAGGTCGAACGGGTGACCTCCTACCACTCCGGGCTATAATCGCGGGCTGTATTTCAGAATAAGCCGGTGTAGCTCAGTCGGTAGAGCAGCTCATTCGTAATGAGAAGGTCGGGTGTTCGATTCATCTCTCCGGCACCATTTACCGCGGTAAAACGCGATAGTGGTTACTAACTGAAAACAACTGATGTCAATATTGATGACAGTTGGTTTTCACTCAAGCACAAGCCCTCAATTGAGGGCTTTTTGCTTTCTGGGCCCTCGTGTCGCATCAAAAAAAAACAAAACAACACGAGGGTATTCATGAGTGATCCTTCTGGGAAAAAGGCCAACTCCGACATCTTGGCATTCGTCGCAAATGTTTCCGGCGTAGCGTATCTGGTCCTCACCGTTGCAAGTGGCAATCTGGAAAAACTCTCATCTATGCAGAGATGGGATTTAGTTATAGCTTCCGCCATCATGTTTTGGGTCTCCTTCATGGGCGGACTGATTAAATTTGCCCGGATTCAGTCAGAAGGCCGCAACCAAGGCCTGGCAGTTGCCATTGCATTCTCCGGCGGCCTAATCTGCGCGTGTTGACTGTTGGCCATCCTGCCAATGTTTTCTTTTGGACTTGCAGTTAGCCAGCAAGAAATAATTGCATTGAGTTCGGCTGGCATATTTACGTTGGCCAGCCTTGTGCTCACATACATGTGGGCAAGTTCTGACTGATTCGCATCTCGGTGTTGTCCAGGACGGAAGCTCCCCCAATGAACCTCCCCCTGTGGAGGTTTTTTACGTTGACAGGATAGTCCGGCGGCAGTCGGTACTGCATGCACGGTCCGACACGCCGCGCGCTGCACGACACAAAGGCGGGATTGTCCGGCTTGACTTTCCTGCTTGTCGGTCCCTAATGGGTACAGCGCCCCTCGAAGACCCACTAAAACAAAGAAGTCCGCGCCTTGCCTACACCCACGCAAACACCGCTGCAGGACATTGCCGACGCCAGGTTGGCCGTGCAGGAGTTGCATCGCAATCAGGTGCTTCTGAAAATCGCCAGCCGCATCGGCCAGCTTGGGGGATGGACTGTGGACGCCAAAAGCGGCGAGATCGGCTGGTCCGATGAGGTGTTCGCCATCCATGGCCTGCCGCCGGGGAAGCCCCCCCCCATGGACGACGGCCTGGCTTTTTACATACCCGAACACCGGGACGGCATGCGCGCCGCCGTACTGGCATGTATACGTGACGGCACGCCGTTTGACATCGAGGCCCAACTCATAGCCGCAACGGGCAAATGCTCCTGGGTGCGCGCCATCGGCGAGGCCGAGCGCGACGACACCGGCGCCGTCCGGCTCATCCAGGGCGCATTCCAGGACATCACGGAGCGCAAAGAGGCGCACGAGCAAAGCCGGCGGCTGATAGAGCGCCTGATCAATACCCTCGAGAGCATCACCGACGCCTTCTTCACGCTGGACCGCGACTGGCACTTCACGTACGTCAACCGTGAGGCTGAGAGAGTCCTGCAACGCTCCCGCAAGGAACTGTTGGGGAAAAACATTTGGATCGAATTTCCGCCCGCCCTGGGAAGTCAGTTCGAAATCGAATACAGGCAGGCCATCGCCACCCGCACGGCTGTGCAGTTCGAGTCCTTCTATCCCCCGCTGCAGTGCTGGTTCGACGTTCGGGCCTATCCGTCCGACCAGGGTCTCACCGTCTATTTCCAGGACGTGAGCAACAGGCGCGAGGCGCGGGAGGAAATACTTCGCCTCAATGCGCAGTTGGAGGACCGGGTGCGCCAGCGCACGGCGCAACTCGAAGCCGCCAACCGGGAGATGGAGGCGTTTTCCTATTCGGTTGCGCACGACCTGCGCACGCCTCTGACCACAATAGGAGGCTTCAGCGGACTGCTTGCGAAGTCTTTGCCTCCGGACGCTGGCGAACGCGCAAAACTGTATCTTGAGCGCATCGTGTCCGGCGTGAAGCAAATGAACGAAATGACCGATGCGCTGCTGTCGCTCGCACAGGTGTCGCGCAAGAGCCTGCAGCGGGAAGCCGTCGACCTTGGCGCCATCGCCCTTGGCGTGCTGGAGGGGCACCGCGAACAGCAGCCCGGCCGCGACCTGCGCATGTACGTGCAGCAGCCGCTGCCGGCTTGGGGAGACCCCCGGCTGCTTCGCCTGCTGATGGAAAACCTGCTGGGCAATGCGTGGAAATTCAGCGCGAAAAATCCGGTGACGGACATCACTGTCGGCAGCCAGCCCGGGCCTGAGGGCGAGACGGTTTATTTCGTGCGCGACAAAGGCGCGGGATTCGACATGGGCAGCGCCCAGCAACTGTTTGGCTCCTTTGTCCGGTTGCATGAGCAGACCGAGTTCACAGGCACTGGAATGGGCCTGGCGAACGTGCGCCGCATCGTCACCAGCCACGGCGGACGGGTCTGGGCCGAATCCGCGCCCGGCGAAGGCGCGACCTTCTATTTCACATTGGAGCACCCAAAAGCCTGAACCCGCCCCAGCCAGATCCGCCGCAGGTTCGCAGCACTTCTCGCCAACAGCTTTTCGGGACTGGCAACTCACCGGAAAAATTGGCGCGCTACAGCGTGTCGCTTAGCGTGGATTGATCACTTGCCGGTTCGACTCATCTCTCCAGCACCAATTGAAGCCCCAGTTTCGCAAGAAACAGGGCTTTCTCATTTCCCCGAATCATTCCACCTTCCCATTTCCCATTTCCCAATTCCCATTTCCCATTTCCGCGAAACTGCGGCTGCGCGACAACAAAACGGTTCCACAACGGGCCCGCGATACGTAAAGGCACCGGCAGAATGCATGCTTTTGTTTACACCCTGTTACGATAGGCCAAGCACTGAACAGAGCCCTTTGAGAGCTCGTTTTTCCAAGTCATTTGTTCAGCCCGCCGCCTCCAGTGGACGAAGAACAAATGAGACAAAGCCGTTTGATCAGATACCTGGCCCGTTGCGGGCTGACCGGCATGCTTGCCGTAGCTGCCGCAGCGGCGATAGCGGCCGACGAGCATTTCGACATCACGCGCTTCCAGGTTGAAGGCAATACGCTGCTGCCAGCGGCCGAAGTGGAGCGCCTGGTTGCGCCCGCTGCCGGCCCAAAACGCACGTTTGCCGATATCCAGCTTGCCGTTGAGGCCTTGCAGGAAGGCTATCGCAAGGCCGGCTACACCACGGTGCTGGTCTCGGTGCCCGAGCAGGAACTGGCCGGCGGCGCCGTCAGGCTTCTGGTCCGCGAAAGCGTCATTTCCTCGATCACCATCAGCGGCAACGAGCATTTCGACGAAGCCAATATCCGCGCCAGCCTGGTGCGGCTGCAGGTGGGGCGCACGCCCAGCCTGGGCGCGATTTCCGAATCCATCCAGCTGGCCAATGAAAGTCCGGCCAAACAGGTCGCCGTCACGCTGGCCGAGGGCGACAAGCCCGGCACCATCGACGCCAAGGTGCTGGTCACCGACAACAAGCCGCTGCGCATCATCACCACGCTGGACAACACGGGTGCGCCCTCCAGCGGCCGCTGGCGCACCGGCATCGCCTTGCAACACGCGAACCTGTTCAACCGCGACCAGGTGGGGACGCTGGCTTACAGTACCTCGCCCGACAGCCCCGCCGGGGTGAACCTGCGGGTCTATTCGGCCGGCTACCGCATCCCGCTGTACGCGTTTGGCGACAGCATCGACTTCATTTACGGCAAGTCCAGCGTCAATTCGCCGTCGACCTCGCCCGTGCTGGGCGGGCTGCTGGGCTTTACGGGCAAGGGCGACATCTACGGCCTGCGCTGGAACCACTTCCTGGGCCGCCGCGGCGAAAGCACCGCCAAGCTGGTGCTGGGCCTGGACCACAAGCTGATCGATTCGCGCTGCATCATCGGTGGCGTCACGGTCAGCATCGCACCGCCCACACCGCCCATCGCCTCCTGCGTGCCTTACACCACCACGCCGCTCAGCATCACCTACAGCAGCCAGAGCGAGGGCGTGGACCAGATTTCGGGCTACAGCATCGGCCTGTCGCGCAACCTGCCCAGCGGCGAGCGCTACACCAATGTGGACGGCCGCACCGACCGTTATTCCTACCTGACGCCGGGCAACCGCGCCAGCCGTGACGGCTTCATGGCCGCGCGCGGCACGGCCTCGGTGTTCAAGGCCTTTGCCAACGGCTGGCAGGGCCGCCTGGCCGGCAGCGCGCAATACACTGATACGCCGCTGGTCTCGAGCGAGCAATTCGGCCTGGCCGGCTCGACGCTGGTGCGCGGTTTCCAGGAGCGCGCCGTGGCAGCCGACAGCGGCATCGTGGCCAACGCCGAGCTCTATACGCCGGAGCTTTCCGCCAGCCTGGGCGTGCCCGGCCAGTTGCGTGCCGTGTTTTTCATTGACGCGGGCCACGGCAGCAACAACAAGGTGGGCAACAGCGGTGTGCCCAGCAGCATGACGATCTCAAGCATGGGCGCAGGCCTGCGTTATGTCCTGAGCCGCGACTTCAGCCTGAATGTGGACCTGGCGCGCGTGAACAACGCGGGCACCTCGGTCACGGAAAAGCGGGGCGACTGGAATGCCCACCTGAGCGCTTCGCTGGCGTTCTGAAGAACACAAGGTAGACCCCCATGCACCTGCATTCCCGCCCCCTTCGCCTTTCGTTGCTGGCCAGCGCCCTGCTGCTGGCGTGCGGCGCGCAGTCCTTTGCACAGGGCTTGCCCGCCAACGCCCTGCCCACGGGATGGAACGTCACCTCGGGCGCCGCGACCATCACGCAAAACGGCAACACGCTGAACATCAACCAGACCAGCCAGCAGGCGATTGCCAACTTCGCGAGCTTCAACGTCGGCTCCGGCGCACTGGTCGACATCCGCCAGCTCAACAGCTCGGCCGCCCTGCTGGCCCGCGTTACCGGCGGCGACCCGTCGCTGATCCAGGGGCAGATCCGGGCCGACGGCGCCCTGTGGCTGATCAACCAGGCCGGCATCATGGTGGGCCCCGGCGCGCGCATCGACGTGGCGCGTTTCATCGCGAGTTCGCTCAACGTCAGCGACAGTGATTTCCTGGCCGGCCGCCTGAACTTCAAAGGCGCGGGCACGCCGGGCGATGTGCGCAACGAAGGCACGATCAACGCGGCCAGCGGCGGCAGCATCTATTTGGTGGGCGCCAACGTCGCCAACAGTGGCAGCCTGAACGCACCGCAGGGCGAGGTGCTGCTGGCGGCCGGGCAAACCGTGCAACTGGTCGACACCGCGACACCCGGCGTTTCCGTGGCTATCACCGGCACACCGGGTGAAGCCCGGAACTTGGGCCAGATCACGGCCGAAGCCGGGCGCATAGGCCTGGCCGCCGGCCTGGTGAGCAACAGCGGCACCATCAACGCCTCCAGCGCGGTGCGCGAAGGCGGCAGGATTTTCCTTCGCGCTTCCGGCGACATCAAAACCTCGGCCACGTCGAACATCAGCGCCAACGGCACGACAGGCGGCCATGTCGTCCTGATTGCCGAAAACGCCGCGTCCATCGATGGCGAGGTGTCGGCCACAGGCAGCGCAGGCCGCGGCGGTTATGTCGACACCTCCGGCAAACGCTCTCTGGATGTCGTCAAGGCGCCGACCGTCGGCCAGGGCGGCGAATGGCACATCGACCCCTTCAACATCGAAATCGTGGCGGCCGGGCCGGACGCCGGCACCACGGGCGAAAACGTCATCACGTCGAATGAGACCGGCGCCCACATCAGCGCGGGCACCATCACCAATGCGCTGGACAACGGCATCAATGTGACCATCACCACGGGCCGGGGCAACCCCGCCGTGGACCTGGCGCACGGCGACATCACCGTGTCTGCCGCCATCAGCAAGACCGCGGGCGCCGATGCGGCGCTGACCTTGCGGGCCAACAACAACATCATCATCAACGCGCCCATCACCAGCACCTCGAACAAGCTCAACCTGACCCTGAACAGCAACTACCAGAGCGACTACCCGCTGGACGACCACGCGGTGCAGCTCAATGCCAACCTCGCACTGAACGGCGGCCTGCTCAGGGTCTCGCAAAGCGAAGGCAACGGCAACGGCACGCTCAACATCGCCGGCGGCACGACGACGCTCCTGGCCGGCTCCATCCTCAACGCCGCCGCCGTCAATGTGCTGGCCGGCGGCACGCTGTCCGGCGCCGGCACCGTGACGGGTGCGCTGTCGAACAACGGCAATGTGACGGTCGGCGGAGCCGGGGCCACCGGCCGGTTGACCGTACAGGGCAACTACACACAAGGCAGCACCGGCGGGCTCAACGTCGAATTGCAGGCGACGGACGGCTTTGACCAGCTGGCCGTCGACGGCACGGCCAGCCTGAACGGCAGGCTCAGCATCCGCGCGGTGGCCGGCTTTGTGCCGCCCCTGGACTCAACCTTCGATGTGGTGACCGCGCAAACGGTGGGCAGCACCGGCAGTTTCAGCACCATTGATGCGCCCCAGCAGTCAACGGCCGCCTTCCAGGCGAGCCTGCATGTCAGCTACCCGGGCGCGGGCACCACCGTTTCCCGCATCACGGCAAGGCCGCCGGTCGTCACACCGACGCCAGCCCCCTCGCCGGACATCTGCACGATCGCGCCGACCTCAGCGCTCTGCCAGGTGCTGTCGCCGCCGACCGCCTCGGTCCCGATCCGTCTGGTTCAGCAGGCACTTAACAACGTCATCAAAACCGTGACACCCAGCAAGCCCATGGATTCACCGCTGCCGGATGACTTCACGCCTGAGAAGGTCGCCGCCATGCCGGCCTCCATCCCCGCGGCGGACAACAGCGGCAGCAGCGGCAATAGCAGCACTAGCAGCAGCAGCACGTCATCCGGCGGATCCGGTGGCCCGGCATCCACCACTTCGACACCGGACGACAGCAAGTCGGACGCGAAAAAAGACGACAAGTCGACGGAGACCAAAACGACCGTCGCCAAAAACGAGCCGGCCAAAAAAATGTATTGCAACTAAAGGCGCATGACATGAAGCTGCCAATATTTTTCAAGCCGCTGCTACCCGCATTGGCACTCGCGCTGCTGGTGCTGAGCCCGCTTGCACAGGCACAGGTACAAGCGCAGGTGGTCGGCACCGTTACCAAAGTCTCCGGCGTGATGGTGGCCAAAAGCGCCGAGGGCCGCACCCGCGTGCTGGCCGAAAACTCGCCGCTGCGCCAGGGCGATACCGTCACCACCAGCCGCAACACCTTCGGCCGCCTGGAGTTTGTAGACGGCGCCGCCATCGTGCTGCGGCCCGAGTCGCTGCTGGTGCTGACGCGCTACAGCTACGACGCCGACAAGCCCGAGCTCGACAAGGTGGAGCTGGAGCTGACGCAAGGCGGCTTCAGCAGCACGGCCGGCGCCCTGGGCAAACGCAGCGCCAACGCCACCGTGATCACCACGCCCGCAGGCAACCTGCAGGGCAGCGCCAGCATGGAGGTTTCCCTCAGGCAGCCTTGAGCCCGCTTGAGCCATCCCTCCAACCCAACATCGCAGGAAACCCCATGAACAAACTCACTTCGGTCTCGCTGGCCTTGCTGGCCGCACTGGCCTCCACCTCCGCGCTGGCTCAGCTCAACATCCCGCTCCCCACAGGCATCACAACCAAGCCTGGCGGCACCCCGCCGCCGTTGCCGCCGGGGCTGTATGTGCAGGTGATAGACGGCCTGATCAACGTCACCAACAAGGGCGGCACCCAGAATTTCGCGGCGGGCCAGTTCGGCTATACAGCCGCGCCGTTCCAGGCGCCTGTCGTCGTGCCGAAAAATCCCGGCCTGCAGTTCACCCTGCCACCGGCGTTCAGTGCGCCGCCCCCTGTCTCCGGCACGTCGACCGCTCCCAAATCCAATGCGGTGGATTGCGAAGTGCGCTAAATCACGGATTCCGCGGCCAAAGGCGGGTACCCGATTCAACACCGCCACCCATCAAAGCCCCTGGCTCGCAAAGAGCAGGGGCTTTTTTATGCCTACCGCAGGCATGGACGGCAGGCCAATGAGTACCTTGGTCGTACCGGGGAAGCCCTCCCCTTGGGCCGTTGCTTATTGAAGCCTTTTACCCAAGAATCAGCCTGAACAACGGGAGGTTCTCATGAAGACTGGTTTTCTGAATCGCTCTTTCGCTTTCCAAGCGCGCCTGTTGCCGGCCGCACTCGCGGTACTGGCGCTTACCGCGCCGCAATGGGCACACGCCCAGGCCACGCTGGAGAAAATCAAAAGCCGCGGCCAGATCAACGTGGGCTACCGCGCAAACTCCGCGCCCTTCTCGTTTCACCAGACACCGGAAAAGCCGCTGGGCTACAGCATCGAATTCTGCAAGCCGATCATCGAGCGGCTGCGCCAGGCTGCCGGCAACAAAAACCTGCCGGTACGGTATGTCGAAACCTATGTGGACGCCCGCACACGCTTGCTGTCTGAAGGCAGTGTGGACCTGCTGTGCGAGAACGTGACCGACACGCCTGAGCGCCGCACGCGCATGGATTTCTCCACACCCATCTTTATCGACGGGATCCAGGTCGCGGTGCGCACCAAGGACATGATCAGCACGCTCGGCCAATTGCGGGGAAAAAGCATCGTGGGGATTGATGGCAGCACTGTCGTTGCCGCGCTGGACCGCTATGCCAAATCCAATGCGCTGCAATGGCAATATGCCAAGGCCGTCAACGCCGATGCGGCTCTGGGCCAATTGCAACTGGGTTGGGCCGCGGGGTATGCGCGCGATGGCGTTGCGCTGGCCGCGCAATTGGCCGACCTGCCCGACGCCGGCAACTACAGCATCCTGCCGGAGCGCCTGTCGGTCGAACCTATCGCCATCGCGTATCGCAAAGGGGACGCAGCCATGGGTGAATTGGTGAACGCCTCCATCAAGGAGTTCATGCGCAGCGGTGCGGCGCAGGGCTGGTACGAACAATGGTTTCTCAAGCCGCTCAAACCCGGCGGCAAACCCCTGGCAACGGCAATGCCCGCGGAGATGAAGGCGGTGATGGACGCCGCCAAAGCCAACTGAGCAAAGGCAGAGCCGGTTCGATATCAAATCGGGCTCCAGCCCAATAACCACTTGGGCTTTGTGCTACTGTTTTTATAGCAATGGCCCGCTCAGGCCGCACTACGCGAATGGCTTGGCGTGATGAAAAGGCCTCAAGCGGTTTAGGGCGAATCAGGTCTTGGTGCCTTTGGGCGCCTGGGGCTCTTCGGGGTTGATGAACGAGTCTTCCCACTGCACCGCGAAATGGTGCTCACCGTCGTCGTGGACGATGCCCGAGCCCGTGCTGAGCGGGTCGAAGTTGGTAAAGCGGATTTTGCGGTTGCGTTCGAGCTTGGCCTGCAGGCTGCTGCGGGCGGCGGCCATCGCGGTCATGTCGACATGCTGCGCATCGGCGACCAGGGTGGCACCGTCTGCCGCGCGCATGGTGTCGGGCACGGTGGCCACGTCGTCGGCTTCAGACTCGGGCATGGCCAGCGGCGGCTGGCCCAGCACGGCGGGTGCGCCCTCTTCGTCGTCCGACAAATCAATTTCGCCGAGGAAGGCGGCGCGCACGTCTTCCAGCGTGGGCAGGTTGCTGTCGCGCACCACCGCATAAGCGATGCCGCATTCGTCAAACAGCTTTCGCTTCAAGTCGCGGTTGCTGGCCCGCAGGCCCTGCGGGCCGGGCACGTCCAGGCAGCCGATCACGGTGCCATCTGCGGCGCAGACCGTGAAAGTGCAATACACGCTTTTGAGCAGTTCAAAGGAACGCTGGCCTTCGGCCTCATTGCGCGGCGAGACAAAACGGATGACGGGAATCTTGACCAGCACGTGGTGGTCGAAAAAGGCGCGCTGCAACCAGTGCCAGACTTCCTGCTCGCTGCCGAGCAGCAAAGGTCTCGCCTGAAGATGCCATTGCGCCGGAATACGCCTTTTCTTGCGCGCAGCGCGCGCCAGCCAGCCGTGATGGCAAGCCGCTCCCGCCGCCAATCCCGACACCGCCGTGGCGGTCAGGCCCAACACAAAAACATCAAACATGGGTGCCCTGCTTTTTTCTTCGAGTTTATACACAGCACCCAAGAGGTTACAACCGTTTACGAATTGAAGTGTTGTAGCCAGGTCTCAAAAGCCGGCTTTCCTCAATGCAAACTGCGACTTAAGTCACGTGGAAGCGCGTGGCGATCAGCGAAGCACCGTTCGCACGGCCAAAGGAGTAAGCGAAAAGTTACAACTCAGCGGCGTCGGGCACAGGACTGGCCAGCACCTTGTCGATGCGTTTGCCGTCCAGGTCCAGCACCTCAAAGCGCCAGCCGGCGCATTCAACATGCTCGGCCGCTTTCAGCAAACGGCCCGAAACGCTTTGCAGCAAACCGGCCACGGTGTTGTAGCGTCCCTTGCCTTCTTCAGGCAGCTCCTTGATGTCCAGGCGGGCCTTGAGTTCGGCCACGGGCATGACGCCGTCGATCAGCCAGCTGCCGTCTTCGCGTTCGGTGGCCCAGGCATCGACCTGGGCGCCGGGCTGCAACTCGCCGGTGATGGCTTCGAGCATGTCCATGGGCGTCATCAGGCCCTGCACCACGCCATATTCGTCGACCACAAACACGATGCGTGTCGAGCGGGCGCGGAACTGCTCGAGCAACTCCATGCCGGTGAGCGTTTCCGGCACAAAGACGGCGGGCACCGCATAAGCGCCAATGCGGTCGGCCACCGAAGGCACGGCGTCCGCATCTTCACCCGAAGGCACGGGCTGGATCTTGCCGCGCAGTGCCAGCAGCTTGGCGACGTTGACCACGCCCACCACGTCATCGAGGCTGCCGCGGCATACCGGGTACCACGAATGGCCCGTGGCGCCGGCCTTGTCGATGGCCTGGGCTACCGTGTCGGAGGCGTCCAGCCACTCAATATCAGAGCGCGGCAGCATCAGCGAGGTGAGCAGCCGGTCGTCGAGCAGGAACACGTTTTGCACCATCTGGTGCTCGTGCTCCTCGATCAGGCCGGCGTCCACACCTTCTTCCAGGCTGGCGGCGATTTCTTCTTCCGTCACCGCGCGGCCGGCGCTGTTGTCGATGCGCAGCAGTTTCAGCACCGCCAGTGTGCTGAGGGACAGCAGACGCACAAAGGGCTTGGCGCCGGTGGCCACCCACATCATGGGGCGCGAGACCAGGCGCGCCACGGTTTCGGGGTAGAGCTGCCCGATGCGCTTGGGCACCAGCTCACCGAAGACGATGGTGATGAAGGTGATGATGGTCACCACCAGCGCGGTGGCGGAAATCTCGGCGATGCGCGGCGGCACGTTGAAGGTTTGTATCCAGGCCGCCAGGCCGCTGCTGAAGGCCGCCTCGCCGATGATGCCGTTGAGCATGCCGATGGAGGTGATGCCCACCTGCACGGAAGAGAGAAACTGCGTGGGGTTGTCAAGCAGGCCCAGGGCCGCCTGCGCACCTTTGTCACCCGACTCTCCCATGGCCGTGAGCCTGGCCTTGCGGCTGGAGGCCAGTGCCATCTCCGACATGGCAAAAACGCCGTTGAGCAGCGTCAGGAAAGCAATCAGCAAAAAGTCCATGGATTCAGAGTCTGGGCGGCAGGCGCAAAATAAACACATGTCACTTTACTTGATCGGCGACCTGCAAGGTTGCCACGCACCTTTTCAGCGGCTGCTCGACAAGATCGATTTCTCCCCCAGCCGCGACACCCTTTACCTCCTCGGCGACCTTGTCAATCGCGGCCCCGGCTCGCTGGAGGTGCTGCACAGCCTCTCGGCCCTGGGCGACGCCGCGCAGTGCCTGCTGGGCAACCACGACCTGCACCTGCTGGCCGTGTGGCAGGGCGTGCGCAAGCCGGGCCGCAGCGACACCGTGCAGGGCATCCTGGAGGCCAAAGACAGCCAGGCGCTGCTGGACTGGCTGCGCCACCGCGCCATGGTCATCCATCGGCATGGCTGGCTGATGGTGCATGCGGGCGTGCTGCCGCAGTGGACTGCCGCGCAAACCGTGGCGCTGGGCTCGGAAGTCGAGCAGGTGCTGCGCAGCGGCAATCTCAAGGATTTTTTGCAGGCGATGTATGGCAACACGCCCGACCACTGGAGCGACAAGCTGCAAGGGGCCGACCGGCTGCGCACCATCGTCAATGCCCTCACGCGCCTGCGCTTTTGCACCCCCGAAGGCGTCATGGACTTCAGCAGCACCGACGGCCCCGGCAGTGCGCCAGAAGGTCACCTGCCCTGGTTTGATGTGCCGGGCCGTGCCACGCTCGGCACACCCGTGGCGTTTGGCCATTGGTCCACACTGGCCAGCGGCAAGAACAGCACGCCAACTCTGCGAAACAACACCTTGCCGCTGGACACCGGCTGCGTGTGGGGCGGCTGCCTCACGGCGGCCCGGCTGGGTGAAGAAGCGGGGGAGTTTGAATTGATCAGCGTGCAATGCGAGCAGGCGCAAAAACCCGGCAAGCCCGGCAAAGCCGGCAAATAAGCTCAGGCCGCCGTCACACCGGTCGACACAGCCACTTCGGGCAAAGCCGCCTTGCGCGACGCTTTCGCTTCGTCCGCCCATGCCCGGGCCACACTGGCTGCCAGCAACAGCACCGCTGACGAAAAGTAAATCCACATCAGGATGACCACCAGCGAGCCTGCCGCGCCATAGGCCGACACCACCGCAGCGGTGGAGAGATAAAAGGCCATCAGGTGCTTTCCGACCGCAAACAGGATGGCCCCCGCGGCTGAACCCAGCACCAGATAGCGTAAAGCGGGCTTGGGACCCACACTCATTCGCATGAGCGCCACAAACAACATCACACAAAAGCAGAAAGAGATGACCTCATTGAGGATCCAGGCGACCTGCTCGATCGGCAAGTAACTGCCGGCCCAGCCCGAGAGCAGGCTCAGCACGGTCGAGATCGCCAGCGAGACCAGCAGCAGGAACCCGAAAGCCAGGATGTAGGCGACCCCGCGCAATCGCACGGAGGCACCGTGCCACCATTTTTGCTGCGGCACCTCGCCGCTGCCTTGCCGCCACAGCCGCTCAAACGCATCTTGCAGCTCGGCAAAGACGCCGGTGGCGCCGAACAGCAGCAACACAAACGCAAACAGCGAGGCCGCAATGCCCTCCGAGGGCTCTTGCGCACTCGACAGCGCCTGCTGCACCACCTGGGCGCCCTGCGCACCGATCACGCTGCGGATCTGGTCGACCAGGCTGGTCTCGATGTAGCTTCGGTCCAGCCACCAGCCCAGCACGGCGACCAGCAGGACGAGCAGCGGCGCCAGGCTCAGGATGCCGTAGAAGGACATCGCCGCGCTCATGCGCATGCCGCCGGCGTCGATCCATTGATCTACGGCGCGCCACAAGGGGCGGAAAATTTTCAGGGTTTTGTCAAAAAGGGCGAGAAGCCCTAAAGCCGAAGCACCGGGTGCAGGCTTGGGGTTCGGGTCAAATTTCGCCATCATTCAGACAGCGTAGGAGGCGCGCCGCGGGCGCTGCACCGGACAGTCCCGCAAGCAGCCGTAGGCGCTGGCCGACGGCAGGGGGCATGAGAGCCGTCAGGTGTTCACGGTGGTCTTGAACAGGGCCGCGACTTTCTTCTTGGGCTTGATATTGGCCGACACGCTGCTGCGCGCGGGCGTGGCCTTGGCGGCGGCTTCCCAGGCGGGCTGGGCATCGGGCGCTGCGGACGGCTCGTAAGGCTGGTCGAAGAACGGGTCGCGCGGCGCAGCCGGCTGGCGGTGCGGCAGGTGCTCGCGGCGTTCGCGGGGCTGGCGGGCCTCGCGCGGGCTGACACCGTCTTCGGCATCGCGGTACATGCGGCGGCCGTCGTTGATGCGGCCCTGCTCCTTGATGCGGGGGCTGTCTTCCTCAAACTCGATGGGTTCGAGCTCGATCTTGGTCTTGATCAGCTTTTCAATGTCGGCCACGAGGCGCTGGTCGCTGCTGGAGACAAAGCTCACGGCCAGGCCCGATGCGCCTGCGCGGCCGGTGCGGCCGATGCGGTGCACGTAATCTTCCGCGTTGAAGGGCACGTCGAAGTTGAACACCGCCGGCACGTCCTTGATGTCCAGGCCGCGGGCGGCCACGTCGGTGCAGACCAGCAAATCGACTTCGCCCTTTTTGAAGGCGTCGAGGGCTTTGAGTCGCTCGTCCTGGCTCTTGTCGCCATGCAGCGCGGCGGTCTTCAGGCCTTCGCGTTCCAGCGAACGGGCCAGGCGCGCGCAGCCCAGCTTGCTGTTGACGAAGACGAACGCCTGCTTCATGCCGCGTTCCTTGAGGATCTGGTGCAGGGCGCGGCGTTTGTCGTCGGCGCCCACGCTGTAGAAATGCTGCTCCACGGTGGAAGCCGTGGCGTTGGAGCGGGCCACTTCGATCGTCACCGGGTCCTGCAGGTAGCTGGAGGCCAGCTTCTTGATTTCAGGCGAGAAGGTGGCCGAGAACAGCAAGGTGATGCGCTGCTTGGGCAGGTAGCTCAGGATGCGCTGCAGGTCGGGCAGGAAGCCGATGTCCAGCATGCGGTCGGCTTCGTCGAGCACCACGTATTCGACCTGGTTGAGCACCGCGTTCTTCGCTTCAATATGGTCCAGCAGGCGGCCGGGCGTGGCCACCAGCACCTCGACGCCTTTTTTGAGCTCGGCGGTCTGCGGCTTCATGTCCATGCCGCCGAACACCACGGTGCTGCGCAGGTTGGTGTATTTGGCGTACAGCTCGACCTGCTGGGCCACCTGCACGGCGAGTTCACGCGTGGGCAGCAGCACCAGCGCACGCACGGGGTGGCGCGCGGGCGAGGTCGAGGGGTTTTCGTGCTTCATCATGCGCTGCAGCAGCGGCAACGCAAAAGCGGCGGTCTTGCCGGTGCCGGTTTGCGCGGCGCCCATGACGTCTTTGCCTTGCAGAACGACCGGGATGGCCTGTTCCTGGATGGGCGTCATGGTTTCGTAGCCCATTTCGGCGACGGCGCGGGCCAGCGGTTCTGCCAGCGAAAGATTGGAAAAATTGGATGTCATAAGGAAGGCTCGGCGGTACGTTGCAGGTTGTCTTGCGAAGGGCGCGCGGACCGGAAGTCGTGGACCGGCGCGCTGGCAGCCAACAGCACCGCTGCACCATTGGCAAGAAAGGGAGCGCGGCAGGCCGGCCGTGGCAGGGCTTTTGTAGCGCTTCCCTAGCCCTCTATTGTCGCACTTTGGGCGAATTGGCCGTTTTTACCGGCCATTCCCGCATCCGGGGCAATTCCGGGCCGGGGACGGCGTCGCCGGGGTTGACCGGTTTGCTATGACTTTAATAGCTATCAGCCAAGGCAGATATTGGGCTGGAGCCTGATTTGACCATCAATCCGGCTACAGGCTGCGGGCGCTGAAGGTGTCGCAGGACTTGACCGTGCCGGTTTTGAGGCCGGTGTCAAACCAGCGCTGGCGCTGGGCGCTGGTGCCGTGGGTAAAGCTCTCGGGCACCACCGCGCCGCCGCCGGCGCGCTGCAGGGCGTCGTCGCCGATTTTGGCCGCCGCGTTCATGGCCTCCTCGACATCGCCCTGTTCCAGGATCTGGCGGGCGTTTTGCGCATGGTGGGCCCACACGCCGGCAAAGCAGTCGGCCTGCAGCTCCAGCCGCACGCTCAGCGCGTTGTATTCGGCCTTGCTGACGCGTCCGCGCATCTGGTCCATCTTGCCGCTGATGCCCAGCAGGTTCTGCACATGGTGGCCCACCTCATGGGCGATCACATACGCCTGGGCAAAGTCGCCCGGCGCGCCCAGCCGGTTTTTCAGGGTTTCGTAAAAGCCCAGGTCGATGTAGACCTTCTGGTCGCCCGGGCAGTAAAACGGGCCCATGGCCGCCTGGCCCTGGCCGCAGGCGGTTTGCGTCGCACCGCGAAACAGCACCAGCCGCGGTTTTTGGTACGTAGCCCCGCCTTTGGTAAACACATCGGTCCAGACGTCTTCCGTGTCGGCCAGCACGGTCGACACGAATTTGGCCATGCGGTCGTCGGCGGGCGGCTTGGGGGCCGGGCCCTGCTGCACCTGGGCGGGCGCACCGCCGCCGCTGAGCAAACTCAGGATGGTCAGCGGGTTGATGCCGAAGATCCAGCCGCCGACCAGCGCAATCACGATGGTGCCGATGCCGATGCTGCGGCCGCCAAAACCGAATCCGCCGCCTCCGCCGCCGTCGCGCCGGTCTTCAACGTTGTCCGATTCCCGGTTGCCTTCCCATTTCATGGTGTTCTCCATTCCCGTGTAGTGGTCATGACTGTGCCCCGGAGAGTCCCTCCCGGCTGTCAGCTTATGCGCCGACTTTACTTGAGCAGGGCGCCATTCGAGGAACAAAATTGAACCCCGATGTATCCACCCTTCATGAACGGTTTTATGACTTCCTTGCCGTCTTTCCCGTCCCCGCGCATCTGGCTTACGCTGGGCGTGGCCGCGCTGCTGACCGCCTGCGCCAGCCCCATCACCACGCGCGTGACCAGCTTTAACCAGTGGCCGGCCGACGCGGCGGGCGCCACCTTCAGCTACATCACGCCCATGGACACCACGCGCCAGCTGGAGCAAGCCACCTACGAAGGTTATGTGCAGGCCGAACTGGAAAAACGCGGCCTGCAGCGCGCCCCCGCCGGCCAGGCCGGGCGCCTGCAGGTCGATGTGGCCACCACGAGCCGCAGCGAAGAAAAAACCTGGCTGCAGCCGATTTACCAGGACAACATGGTGTTTGTGCCGCCGTACCGCGATGCCGCGGGGCGCTTTTACGGCGGCGGCTGGGTGCCCGACCCTTTCGGGCCGCGTTACGTGGGCGACCGGCCCGTGAGCATGACCGTCTACACCACCAACCTGCGCCTGCGGATGATGGACACCAAAGACACGCCGCCCGGCAAACCGCCGCGCACGGTCTTTGAGTCACGTGCCGTCTTTGAAGGCGGCACGGGCGAGCTTCCGCTGGTCGTGCCCTACCTGGTGCGGGCCGTGTTTGACGACTTCCCCGGCCAGAACGGCCAGGTGCGTGTGGTGAAGTTCGACAGCGAAACCGGCGCGGTGATCAAGAAGTAAGCCTGTGACCTAGAGCCGCCCTTACTCGAAGCGCACCTTCAGGCCTTTGAGTCCGCCACCCAACGGCCCGCTCGCTTCAATCTCCGTGTGCCAGGTCTGCCCCGCCGCCACCGGCCAGGCGTCCGTCAACGTTCCCGTCGTGATGACATCACCGGCCTGCAAAGCCGGCGCGCCCGGTGTAGCGCGCAACTCGTTCACAAAATGCAGCAGCGCCTGCACCGGGCCGTCCAGCACATTGGCCCCCGTGCCTTGGTCTTTCAGCACGCCGTCGCCATACAGCTTGATGCGCAAACCGGCCAACGACGCCATCACCGCCTCGGGCGCGGCACCGGCGTCCAGCCTGACGCGATGCCCCACCAACAACAGGCCGTGCAAGCCGCCGTCGGCCACCGCCTGTGCGGCGGTGAACTTCCAGGCCGGGAAATGCGTGTGCACGATTTCATAACCGTGCGCCACCCAGTCCACCGCCGCCACCAGCTGCGCCAGCGAGCATCCGGGCGGCGGCGCCTCGCGCAGGCCAAACACCACCTCGGGTTCGATGCGCGGCTCGCACAGGCCCTTGAGCGCGAGCACACCTTCGTTCGGCGCGGAGGCATCAATCTGCGTCAGCGTGCTGTTCCATACCGTGCCCCAGATGGGGCCGTAGACCTCGTAGCGCGGCCAGATAGTGCGGTTGGTAAAGCCGACTTTGTAGCCTACCGGGCGCTCCCCGCCAGCGCTGCGCGCCCCGCGCACGGCGAGTGCGGTGGCGTAGGCCATGGGCACGTCCGCCGGCACGGTGCTGGGCCAGGGCAAAGGCTGGGCCTGCAGGCGGGCGCGGGTCACGTCGGCAACGAGGTCTGGAATAGTTGAGGCAGAGGCTGGGGTGTTCATAAAGACCATGGTAGCCAAAAAGGCCACGCACCTCCTTCACAATGCCGGCATGACCGCAAGCCCGTCCATCACCGCCCTGCCCTCTGTACTCCTCACCGGTTTTGACCCGTTTGGCGACGTAGGCCCAGCCGGCCTGACCCTGAATCCCAGCTGGATGGCCGTGAAGGCGCTGCACGGCAAACGCATCGCCGGCCACCGTATCGTCGCCGCGCAATTGCCCACGGTTTTTGGGGAGTCGGCGATTGAACTCAAGCGCCTGCTGAAACTGCACAAACCGGCACTGGTCATCTGCGTCGGCCAGGCCGGCGGGCGCAGCGCGATCTCGCTGGAGCGCGTGGCCATCAACGTCAACGATGCCCGCATTCCCGACAACGCCGGCGGGCAGCCCATCGACACGCCTGTGGCGCCCGAGGGTCCTGCGGCTTACTTCAGCACGCTGCCCATCAAGGCCATGCTGCAGGCCCTGCAAACGGCCGGTGTCGCCGCCGAGGTATCCCAAACGGCGGGCACCTTTGTCTGCAACCATGTGTTTTATGCGCTGATGCACGCCCTGCAAACGCAGCGCGGCTTCAAGCGCACGCGTGGCGGCTTCATCCATGTGCCCTATGTTCCGGAGCAGGTGGCCGGGCAAGGCGCGCCCAGCATGCCGCTGGAGGAGATCGTGAAGGGGTTGCGCCTGGCGGTGGCCACGGCGCTGGCCACCGGGCACGACATTTCAAAGGGCGCGGGCGCCGTCAGCTAGGCTTGTCGGAGGGGCTTTCTTGGGAGATGCTTCCTTGCGCGACGTCTTGTGCGCCGGCCGGTTCATCCTGCAACAGCCGCCACACCAACCACATCCCCAGCACCGCATTGCCGATCGCAAAGCAGGTCAGCAGCAAGGCAGCCGCCGCATTCAGCGGCCGGTTGTGCACCACCCACGACAGCAAGGGCGACAGCCCGTTGAGCACGAGCATCAGCCAGAACAGGGGGTTGCGCGGCTGGTAAAGGCGCGAAAGACGTGAGAGTGGGGAAAGGGGTTGCGAGTCCATCGTGGCCACATGCTAACCGCAGCGGCCGCTGAACCTCACCGCTGCCGAGGGGAACGGTTAGGGAAACGGTCAGCGGACGCTGAACGACGCGGACATAAAGCCCTGCGCCGGCTGAGCGGGCAACATGCTGCTGACGGTAGCGCTTGCTGAGTTGCTGGCCATCATGCCGCTGGAATCATCCGATGTACTGGCCATCGTCTGGGCCTTAGGCGTATCGAAGTCATCAGTTGGCAAGGAAGTACCCGCCACCACGCGCGCCTGCTGGATGCAGTTTTGGCGGGCGGCGCCCGCGGCGTTGTCCATGCACTGCGCAATGGCCTGCATTTCAGACTTGCGCTGGAAGTCGCGAATCTTGGCTTTGGTGACTTGCCCGTCCGCCACGAATCCGACGGCCACCAGTTGGCACACAAACATCAGGCCGGCTGCGACCCAGAGCAGTGTTTTGTAAGGGGTTTCGTCGATTTTTTTCAGGTGGTCAGAGAACATGGTGGGCCTCGCGGTGAATCTGGTGTCATCGTGAGGCGGGCCCCGGCCGTTTCCATCCAGCGCTTTTCCCGGCACTTTGTAGGATAAAAACCTTTCATTTTTTTACGCGGCGTAACGACGGGCATCCCCGCCCCACCCAACGCCCACCCACCCGGCTTACCATTCGCCCATGACGCCCACCCTGCTCAACCCCGCCCAAACGGCCGCCCGCCTGCCCTACCCCCTGCTGGTCAGCGAACTGGCGCTGCTGCTCAAAGACATCGCCGTGCAGGCGCCGCCGCGTGTGGTGCAGCCCCTGCCCGGCGGCGGCAGCCTCTTTGTGATGCCCGCGCTGGACGCCCGCACCGCCATCACCAAGCTCATCACCTTCACCCCCGCCAATGCGGGCACCGGCCTGCCCACCATTCAGGGCGATGTGGTCGTGTTTGACGTGGCCACCGGCCAGCGCCGGCTGATGCTGGACGGCCCCACCGTCACCGCGCGCCGTACGGCCGCCGTCTCGCTGCTGGCCGCGCAGCGGCTGGCGCCCAACACCCAGGGGCCGATGCTGATCGTCGGTGCCGGTGTGCAGGGCCTGGCGCACCTGGAGGCCTTTGCAGAATGCCTCGGCGTGCACGAATTCCGGGTTGCGTCGCGCAGCGCGGCCAGCGCGCAAGCCCTGGTTCATCACGCGCACGCTTTGGGTTTGGGCGCCCGCATGGTGTTTGACGCCGACACCGCGCTGGCCGACTGCCCGCTGGCCGTGACCTGCACGCCCGCCAGCGCGGTAGTGCTCAACGCCATGCCGCGCCCGGACGGCTTCATCAGCGCCGTGGGCGCCTTCACACCCGCCATGACGGAACTGAGCGCCGCGCTGTGCCAGTACTTCGCCGCCAAGGGCTCGGTGTTTGTCGATACGGCCGATGCCGGCCACGAAGCCGGCGACCTGCTGCAGGCCGGCCTCGACGTGAGCCGCTTCGCCACGCTGGGCGACGTGATCCGCCAGGACATGAAAAAACCCGCCGGGCCGGTGCTGTTCAAAAGCTGCGGTTGGGCGGGCTGGGACCTGGCCGCGGCGCGCGCGGCGCTGGCCGCACCCTGAACCTGGCGCAACCCCGGCGCAGGCGCAAGCCGTGCAAAAGGTCTAAGCTGGCCCCAACTCCGGAAGAAGACCATGTACGACCGCATCCTCGCCGCCACCGACGGCTCCACCCTCTCCAAAAATGCCGTGTGCGGCGCCATCGGCCTGGCATCGTCTCTGGGCGCGGAGCTGGTGCTGCTGCACGTCGTGCCGCGCTATCCGACCAGCTACTTTGAAGGCGGCTCTTCCGTCTCAAGCGAGGACGTGAGCCGCATCGAAACCCAATGGGCCGAAAGCGGCCAGGCCATCATCGACACCGCACAACAGGCCGCCCAGGCCCAAGGGCTCAAGACCCGCGCCGTGATCATGCAATCCGACCAGGTGGCTACTTCCATCATGGCCGCCGCGAAAAAGCACAAGTGCGGCCTGATCGTCATGGCCCCCCACGGCCGCAAAGGCATCAAGCGGATCCTGCTGGGCAGTGAGACTCAGCAGGTGCTGACCTACAGCACCATCCCGGTTCTCGTGTTACGGTGAATCGTTCACACCGGAGAAAACACCATGAAGATTCTTTTCGCAGCCGACGGCAGCAAGTACACCAAAAAAGCCCTGGCTTTCCTGGTCAACCACGAAGACCTCGCGGGTGCGGAAGGCGAGGTCGTGGTGCTCAATGTGCAGGCCCCCGTGCCGGGCCGCGTCAAGACCATGCTGGGCGCCGCGAATGTCAGCGCGTACCACGATGAAGAATCGCAAAAAGTGCTGGCGCCCATCGAGCGTTTTTTGAAGCGCCACAAGATGTCGTTCAAGACGCTGGCCGTCGTCGGCTCACCCACCGCCGAAATTTTGCGCGCCGCCAAACGCGAGAAAGCGCACCTCATCGTGATGGGCACGCACGGCCAGGGACTGCTCAGCCGCGCGCTGATCGGCAGCGTGGCCCAGCGCGTGGTCGCTGAGTGCGATATCCCCGTGCTGCTGGTGAAGTAGGCAAAAGAAAACCCGCCGACCTTGCCGCCTCAAGGCGGTGGCTGGGCGGGTGATATTGCGCGAAAAGCTCAGGCCTTGGGCAGCGTCACGCCCACTTGCCCCTGGTACTTCCCGCCGCGGTCCTTGTAGCTGACTTCGCAGACGTCGTCTTTGTCGCTTTCAAAGAACAGGACTTGCGCGCAGCCTTCGCCGGCGTAGATCTTGGCGGGCAGCGGGGTGGTGTTGGAGAACTCCAGCGTCACGTAGCCTTCCCATTCGGGCTCAAACGGGGTGACGTTGACGATGATGCCGCAGCGGGCGTACGTGCTTTTGCCCAGGCAGATGGTGAGCACATTGCGCGGGATGCGGAAGTATTCGACCGTGCGGGCCAGCGCGAAGCTGTTGGGCGGGATGATGCAGCTGTCGCCGTGGAAGTCGACAAAGCTTTTTTCGTCGAAGTTCTTCGGGTCGACCACGGTGCTGTGGATGTTGGTGAAGACCTTGAACTCGGGGGCACAGCGGATGTCGTAGCCGTAGCTGCTGGTGCCGTAGCTGATGATTTTCTGGCCGTCGGCTGCCGCGCGTATCTGGCCGGGCTCAAAGGGCTCGATCATGCCGGTCGTTTCCGCCATGTGGCGTATCCATTTGTCGCTCTTGATGCTCATTCGGGGGAACTCCTCACTGTGCCCTCGATTGTAGGCAAGCGGGGCGCTGCCTCGCCGGGCGCATGATTGCTACAAGTTTGATAGCGGGTAGTCCATGCCCTGTATGGGCTAGAGCACGATTTGGCCACTAAAAATTCAACGTGACCACGCCAAGCCCGGAAAAGGCCAAAACCCGCAGAACCTGGGCCGACCGCCTAAAACACATGCCCGGTCGCCAGCGCCGCCGCGGCCGCGCGGGTCTCCACCCCGAGTTTTTCAAAGATGTGCTCCAGGTGCTTGTTCACGGTGCGGTGGCTCATGCCCAGGATGTCGCCGATGTCGCGGTTGGTCTTGCCTTTGGCCAGCCAGGACAGCACCTCGGTTTCACGCGGCGTAAGGGCGGCATTGGCCAGGCGCGAGGGCGAGGCGGCATTGGCGCTGCGCTGCTCCAGCAGCAGCATGGTCTCGCCGATGCCGACGCGGCCCATGTTGCGCACCGACAGCTGCACGCCGGCCAGGCTCAGCAGCACCTCGCCGGCATCACCGTCCAGCGCGGCGTACACCGGCTCGGGCAAGCGCCCCGGCTGCGCCCCGCCCTCCGCGCCTTGCAGCCACAGGGCGGCCTGCGGCGAGCGCCAGGCGACGCGCCCGCGCGCATCCACCAGCACCACGCCAAAGCCGGCCACGTCCACCGCCTCGCGCGCCAGCCGCGTCATGCGGGCGTTGCGGGTATGCGTGTGCAGGCGCGCCACCACCTCCTGCGCGCGCAGCGGCTTGACGACATAGTCGACGCCGCCGCAGGCAAAGCCTTCGAGCACATGCGGCGTCTCCGAAAGGCCGGTCATGAAGATCACGGGAATGTGCGCCATCACCGGGTTGGCCTTGATCTGGCGGCAGGTGTCAAAGCCCGAGAGTCCCGGCATGACGGCGTCCAGCAAGATGGCATCAGGCGCCACCAGCTCCAGGCGCTGCAAAGCCGAGTCGCCGTCGCGCGCCACGAGCACGGTGTAGCCCTCGCCTTCGAGCGTGTCGCACAGCATGCCCAGGCTGCTGGGGGCGTCGTCCACCACCAGCACCACGGGGCGTTGTTCGTCGGCGGCTTCAAGCATCGACGCCCTCCGTCAAATGATCGAGCAGCAGTTCCAGCTCACAGCGGCTGACAAATCCGCGCAGCCGGGCGCAGCTGGCGGCCAGCGCGGGGTCGTCGGCCGCGACGCGGTCCAGCAACCGGTGCAGGCCGTGCACATGGCCCAGTTTCACCAGGCGGATGAGCCCAGCGCGGGCCTCCTCGGGCAGGCCCAGTGAGCTCTCCCCGGCCGTGCTGGCCGCCAGCGGCGCCGGCGAAACCACAGAAGTCACCCACTCCAGCCCCAGGTGGCGCTGCAAGGCGTCCATCAGCTCGGACTCCAGCACCGGCTTGCCGACAAACGCCTGGCAGCCCGCCGCCTTGAGGCGCGAGGCCTGGTTCTCAAACACATTGGCCGACACCACGATGATGGGCACCTCCGCATAACCACGGTGGCGTATCTGCAGCGCTGTTTCCCACCCGTCCATGTCGTCCATGCTGATGTCGAGCAGGATGGCGTCGGGCACACCGTCTTTCAGGCTGTCGATGCATTCGAGGCCGCTGGCCGCTTCTTTCACGTCAAAGCCCAGCGGCGTGAGCATGCCGGCCAGCATCTGGCGCTGCACCGGCTGGTCGTCCACCACCAGCAGCGTCCTGCGCTTGCCGAAGAAGCCGGCGATCTGGTGCGGCGGGTCGGCCTGCGGGCCCGGGTCGTCGATCTCGCGCAAATACAGCCGCACGCTGAAGGTGCTGCCTTTGTCGGGCTCGCTCTGCAGCGTCAAATCGCCGCCCATCAGCGCCGTGAGCAGGCCGGTGATGGTCAGGCCCAGCCCGGTGCCCGGCTCGCCGCGGCGGCGGCCGGCTGCCCCGCGCTCAAAGGGCAAAAAGATTCGCTGCTGGTCTTGCGGCGCAATGCCGATGCCGGTGTCCACCACATCAAAGCGGATCACTTCGCGCCGGCAATCGACATGCAGCTTCACGCTGCCCTTGTCGGTAAACATCACCGCGTTGCTCAGCAGGTTGATGATGATCTGGCGCAGCCGCTTGGCGTCGGCCTGCACCCAGGCCGGCATGCGGCCGCTGTGGGTGTAGATGAAGTCCACACCCTTGGCTTCGGCCTGCGGGCGCACCATGCTGACCAGCCCCTCGATAAAGTCGGGCAGCGGCACGGGAATGGGCTCCAGGCGCAAGCGGCCGGCCTCGATGCGCGCCAGGTCCAGCAGGCCGTCGACCAGCTGCAGCAAATGCTCGCCGCTGCGCTGGATGGTTTGCACGGCTTCGCGCGGGGTGTGGGTGAGGGCCTCGCTCTTGAGCAGGATTTGCGAGTACCCCAGGATGCTGTTGAGCGGCGTGCGCAGCTCGTGCGTCATGCCGGCCACATAACGCGTCTTGGCCTGGTTGGCCGACTCGGCCACTTCCTTGGCGGTCTGCAGCGCCGCATCGGTGCGCTGGTGCGCCTCGATCTCACGCGACAGCAGCTGGTTCTGCCGGTTCGACTCGTCCTGCGCCATGCGCCGGCTTTCACTGCCCAGCACCACCCACCAGCTGCACACCGCAACGATGAGCAGCAGCATGGCGAACACTTTCACAAAGGCCGAGCGCAAGAGGCTGGAGAGATCACCCGACAGGGCAAAGGCGGTCTCCTGTGTGTACACCATGCCCATCACGGTGGCCAGCAGGGCGCACAGCGACAGCGTCACCACCATGTAGTGGCCGACGCGAAAGTTCACGCGGCCCGACAACGCGCTGGGCAGCAGCGTGGTCAAAAACTGCTCCGCCTGCTCGGCGGCGCGTGAGCGCGTCTTGCAGCGGTCGTGGCAGCGCGACTCCAGCGTGCAGCACAGCGAACAGATGGGCGCGCCGTAAGCCGGGCAGCCGGCCATGTCTTCGGCCTCGAAGGCGTTCTCGCACACATGGCAGCGCACCATCTGGCCCGGCACCCCCACGGCCTCGGGCAGGCGGGCGATGTAGTAGCGCCCCTTGGTGAGCCACGCCAGCAGCGGCGAGAGCACCAGCGCCATGCCCAGTGCGATGAAGGGCGAAAACGCCTCGGCCCGCGGCCCCATGGCGCCGGTGTAGGCCACCACCGCCACCGTGGCCGCCAGCAGCATGGAGCCCAGCCCCACCGGGTTGATGTCGTAGAGGTGCGCGCGCTTGAACTCGATGCCCCTGGGGCTCAGGCCCAGCGGCTTGTTGATGACAAGATCGGCCACCAGCGCACCCACCCAGGCAATCGCCACATTGCCGTAAAGTCCCAGCACTTTCTCCAGCGCCGAAAAAACATCCAGCGTCATCAGCAGCAGCGCGATGGTCACGTTGAACACCAGCCAGACCACGCGGCCCGGGTGGCTGTGCGTGAGGCGGGCAAAAAAGTTGGACCACGCGAGCGAGCCCGCATAAGCGTTGGTGAGGTTGATCTTGAGCTGCGACACCACCACAAAGACGACCGTCGCCGCGAGCACCCAGGCCGGGTTGCTGAACACGTAGGCAAAGCCGGCCAGGTACATCTGCGTGGGCTCCATCGCCTTGGCGGCAGGCAGCTCATGCTGCAGCACCAGGAAGGCCAGGAAAGCGCCGCCCAGCATTTTCAGCATGCCCAGCACGATCCAGCCCGGCCCGGCCATCAGCACGGCGGCCCACCAGCGCCGGCGGTTGGCATGGGTCTTTTCGGGCAAAAAGCGCAAAAAGTCCACCTGCTCGCCGATCTGCACCACAAGCGAGAACGCCACGGTGGCCGCCGCACCAAACATGAGCGGGTCAAACTCGCTGCTGCCCGAGGTGCGCCCGGCCAGGCCCGTGAAATCGAAAAAAGCCTGCGGGTTCTTCCAGAGCACGGCCAGGTAAGGCAGCAGCAGCAACACGCCCCACAGCGGCTGCGTCCACATCTGCAGGCGCGAGATCAGCGTGATGCCGCGCACCACCAGCGGCACGATCACCACCGCGCTGATCACATAACACCATGCGATCGGGATATCGAGGTACATCTGCAGCGCCAGCGCCATGATGGCCGCCTCCAGCGCAAAGAAGATGAAGGTGAAGCTCGCGTAGATCAGCGAGGTGATGGTCGAGCCCAGGTAGCCGAAGCCCGCCCCGCGCGTGAGCAGGTCCATGTCGACGCCGTAGCGGGCGGCGTAGTAGCTGATGGGCAGGCCGGTGAAGAAGGTGATCAGCCCCACCACCAGGATGGCCCACAGCGCATTGGTAAAGCCGTAGTTCAGTGCGATCGCGCCGCCTATCGCCTCCAGCGCGAGAAACGAGACCGCGCCGAAAGCCGTATTGCCCACACGCCACTCCGACCACTTGCGAAAGCCGCGCGAGGTATAGCGCAGCGCGTAGTCCTCCACGGACTCGTCGGCCACCCACGCGTTGTATTCGCGGCGGATGCGGAATATTTTCTGGGTGGCGATGGTCAAGGGGCGGTCTCCGTCGAACGGCCGTAGGGCTGCGGCAACGCACCCAAAGCGTTCCGCAAGAAGTGTGCCCGGCGCACCAAAAAGGTGGGCTACGTTGATTGACGTATTGGGATACGCGCCCCTGGTGAACATGATCCACCTGACCCCAACGCAATCCCTGATCACTTCACTTTTCACTCACCCTTTCACCAACCGCAGGAGCCCAGCATGTCCAACGACGATCGCGATCCATCTTCCCAGCCTTCCCTTATCAACCGCCGCCGCCTTATGCAGGGCGCAGCCGCTGCGCTTCCCCTGGCGGGACTGCCCGGCTGGGCCCTTGCGCAGCAGTTCCCCACAGCCAAGGTCAACACCACCAAGCTGGCCGTCACCGACACCGAAGTGACCGTGGGCCAGTTGCACTCGGCCACCGGCACCATGGCGATTTCCGAGACGGGTTCCATCCAGGCCGAGCAGCTGGCCATCGACCAGATCAACGCCATGGGCGGCGTGCTGGGCCGCAAGATCAAGGTCATCAAGGAGGACGGCGCCTCCGACTGGCCGACCTTTGCCGAAAAATCCAAGAAGCTGCTGGTCAACGACAAGGTGGCCGCCGTGTTCGGCTGCTGGACCTCGGCCTCGCGCAAGGCCGTGCTGCCGATCTTTGAAAAAGAAAACGGCATGCTGTATTACCCGACCTTTTACGAAGGCCTGGAGCAAAGCAAAAACGTGATCTACACCGGCCAGGAAGCCACGCAGCAAATCCTCTACGGCCTGGACTGGGCCTCGAAAGAAAAGAAAGCCAAGACCTTCTTCCTGGTCGGCTCCGACTACATCTGGCCGCGCACCTCGATGAAGATCGGCCGCAAGCACATCGAAGGCCACCTCTCCGGCAGCAAGGTCGTCGGTGAAGAGTACTACCCGCTGGGCCACACCAACTTCAACTCGCTGATCAACAAGATCAAGGTCGCCAAACCCGACTGCATCTTCATCGCGGTGGTGGGCGGCTCCAACGTGGCCTTCTACAAACAGCTGAAAGCAGCCGGCGTCACCGCCGCCAAACAATTCCTGCTGACCATCTCGGTCACCGAAGACGAGGTGCTGGGTATTGGCGGCGAAAACATGAACGGCTTCTACGCCTCCATGAAGTACTTCCAGTCGCTGGACAACCCCAATAACAAGGCCTTCGTCAGCGCCTTCAAGGCCAAGTACGGCAAGGACGCGGTGATCGGCGACGTGACGCAGGCCGGTTACCTCGGCCCCTGGCTGTGGAAAGCGACGGTTGAAAAAGCCGGCAGCTTCGACGTGGACAAGATCGCCGCGGCCTCCGCGGGCATCGAGCTCAAGACCGCCCCCGAAGGCTACGTGAAGCTGCACGAAAACCACCACCTCTGGAGCAAGGCACGCATCGGCCAGGCGCAGGCCGACGGCCAGTTCAAGGTGGTGGCTGAATCGCCGGCGCTGATCGAACCCAACCCCTTCCCCAAGGGCTACCAGTAATCGTTGGCGCTGGCTCCTGACGGTTCCCTCCGCCGTATGGCGGGGGGAGCCGGCAGGAGCTTCTTGACTGACGTATTGCCTTTTTTGATTCACCGCCGCACCGGAGCCCCACCATGAATCTTTCCGAAATGCTCAACATCGGCCTGATGCAAGGCTTTGCCGGGCTGAGCCTGTTTTCCGTGCTGCTGCTGATGGGCCTGGGCCTGGCCATCATCTTCGGGCAGATGGGCGTCATCAACATGGCGCATGGCGAATTCATGACCATTGGCGCCTACACCATCTACCTGTTTTCGCACCTGTCCGAAACCTACGCACCCGGTTTCGTGCAGGCCTACTTTCCCTTCGCCATCGTTGCGGCTTTCCTCTTCGCCTTCGCCGTCGGCTGGCTGGCTGAATGGGCTTTCATACGCCACCTGTACAAGCGCCCGCTGGACACGCTGCTCGCCACCTGGGGCTTGTCGCTGGGCATGCAGCAGATCTTTCGCACCACCTTCGGCGCCAAGGAAGTCAGCCCCACCCTGCCCGACTGGCTGATGGGCTCATGGGCGCCCGCTGAAGGCCTGGACATTCCCATCAACGGCATGTTCGTGATGGCGCTCACCCTGGTGGTGACCTGCGGCGTGCTGATCGCGCTGCACAAGTCGCGCTGGGGCCTGCGCGTGCGCGCCACGGTTGCCAACCGCGTGATGGCCAACGCCACCGGCATCAACACCAAGAAGACCGACCGGCTGACCTTTGCCATCGGCTGCGGCATCGCCGGCGTGGCCGGCGCGGCCTTCACCACCATTGGCTCGACCGGCCCGACCAGCGGCTCGCTCTACATCGTCGACGCCTTCCTGGTGGTCACCTTCGGCGGCGCGGCCAGCCTGCTGGGCACCGTGGTCTCGGCCTTCGGCATCGCACAGACGCAATCGGTTGCCGAATTCTTCATGACCGGCTCCATGGCCAAGGTGCTGACGCTGATGACCATCGTGACCATCCTGATGCTGCGCCCGCAAGGGCTGTTCGCCTCCAAGGTCCGGCGCTGAGCTTTCACCGTATTCCCATCTAGACAACCGGAGTTTTTCATGAACAGCCTCAAGCAATGGATAGAGCGCAACGGCCTGGGCAATGTCGCCCTGCTGGCCCTGGTGCTGCTGGTGGCCTTTCCCCTGGCACTCGACTTGTTCCGCCTCAACCTCGTGGGAAAGTACCTGAGTTATGCCTTCGTCGCGCTGGGCCTGGTGATGCTCTGGGGTTACGGCGGCGTGCTGAGCCTGGGCCAGGGCGTGTTCTTCGGCCTGGGCGGCTACGGCATGGCCATGTTCCTCAAACTGGAAGCCAGCGACCCCATCACCACCAAGATCCAGTCCACGCCCGGCATCCCCGACTTCATGGACTGGAACCAGATCACCGCCCTGCCGATCTGGTGGAAACCTTTCCAGTCCTTTCCGCTCACGCTGGCCCTGATCCTGGTGGTGCCCACGCTGCTGGCCTTCATCATCGGCTACGCCATGTTCAAGCGGCGCGTGGGCGGCGTGTACTTCGCCATCATCACGCAGGCCGTGGCGCTGATCCTCACCGTGCTCATCATCGGCCAGCAGGGCTACACCGGCGGCGTCAACGGCATGACCGACCTCAAGACCATTCTGGGCTGGGACACCCGCACCGACAGCGCCAAGTACATCCTCTACTTCCTCACCGTGGGCCTGCTGCTGGGCGCCATCGTGCTGTGCACCTGGATCCAGAAGAGCAAGCTGGGCACGCTGCTGCTGGCCATGCGCGACAAGGAAGACCGTGTGCGCTTTTCGGGCTATGACGTCGCCATGTTCCGGGTGTTTGCCTTCTGCTTTGCGGCCATGCTCTCTGCCGTGGGCGGCGCCATGTTCACCCTGCAGGTGGGCTTTATGTCGCCTTCGCTGGTCGGCATCGTGCCGTCCATCGAGATGGTGATCTTTGCCGCCGTAGGCGGGCGCATGTCGCTGGTGGGCGCGGTGTATGGCGCGCTGCTGGTGAACTTCGGCAAGACCTATTTTTCCGAAAGCTTTCCGGATCTCTGGCTGTTCCTGATGGCCGGCATGTTCCTGGGCGTGGTGCTGGCCTTTCCTGACGGGCTGGCCGGTGTGTACACCCAGCGCGTCAAGCCCTGGCTGGCCAAACGCTTCGCACGCACACAACGCGAAACGGTCGAGCCGCCTGCCGCCCCGCCCATGGCGCCGCCGCCGGTTGCGGCCCCTGAAACGCCCACGCTGCCTGCCGGTTTGAGCGGCCAGCGCACCTGAACCAAGGACGCCACCATGATCGCCCCCGCCATGACCCCCAACGATTTTGTGCTGTCGGTCGAAGACCTGACGGTCTCCTTCGACGGCTTCAAAGCCATCGACAGCCTGAACCTCTACGTCGACCAGAACGAGCTGCGCGTGATCATCGGCCCCAACGGCGCGGGCAAGACCACGCTGCTGGACCTGATCTGCGGCAAGACACGCGCCAGCCACGGCCGCATCAAGTTCAAGAACGCCGAGATGACCAAACTGCCCGAGTACCAGATCGTGCGCTCCGGCATAGGCCGCAAGTTCCAGACGCCGTCGATCTACGAAAACCTCAGCGTGTTCCAGAACCTGGAAGTCTCCTTCCCGCGCGGTCGCGGCGTGTTCGGCGCGTTGTTCTTCAAGCGCACGGAAGAAGTCAAGGCCCGGGTGCAGGCCGTGGCGGCCGAGATCGGCCTGGGCGAGCAGCTGGACACCGAGGCCGGCCTGCTCTCGCACGGGCAAAAGCAGTGGCTCGAAATCGGCATGCTGCTGATGCAGGACCCGGAGCTGCTGATGCTGGACGAACCGATTGCCGGCATGAGCGTGCGTGAGCGCGAG
Source organism: Polaromonas sp. SP1 (assembly GCF_003711205.1). Taxonomy (NCBI): domain Bacteria; kingdom Pseudomonadati; phylum Pseudomonadota; class Betaproteobacteria; order Burkholderiales; family Comamonadaceae; genus Polaromonas; species Polaromonas sp. SP1. The sequence continues at coordinate 239,194 of NZ_CP031013.1, forward strand.
CTGACCGCCGAGCTGCTCAAACGCATCTGCAAGGGCCGCGCCATGATCGTCATCGAGCACGACATGGAGTTCGTCAAGCGCATCGCCGACAAGGTGACCGTCATGCACCAGGGAAAGATCCTGGCCGAAGGGTCGATGGAAAAAGTGCAGGCCGATCCGCGCGTGATCGACGTGTACCTGGGCCACTAAGCACCAAAGCACCAAGGAAATCACCATGCTCAACGTCAACAACCTCCACGTCAGCTACGGGCAAAGCGAGGCGCTGCACGGCATCAGCTTTTCTGCCAAGAAAAACGAAACCGTCGCCATCATGGGCCGCAACGGCATGGGCAAGACGACGCTCTTCAAGTCGCTGATCGGCATCCTGCCGCTCAAGTCCGGAACGATTGAAGTCGACGGCCTGGACATCTCAAAGGACGAAAGCTACCAGCGCGTGGCCAAGGGTGTGGCCTATGTGCCGCAGGGCCGCATGATTTTCCCGACGCTCACGGTGCAGGAGAACATCCTCACCGGCCTGGAGAACGCGAAACACAAGCAGATCCCCGAAGAAATCTATGCGCTCTTCCCTGTGCTCTTCGACATGCGCAGCCGCAAAGGCGGCAACCTCTCGGGCGGGCAGCAGCAGCAGCTGGCGATTGCCCGCGCGCTGGTGACCAACCCCAAGGTATTACTGCTGGACGAGCCGACCGAGGGCATACAGCCTTCCATCATCAAGGACATCGCCAAGGCCCTGAACGAGATCCGCAAGATGCGCGAAATCACGATTGTGGTGTCGGAGCAGGTGCTGAGCTTTGCGATGGACGTGGCCGACAGGCTCTTCGTCATTGAGGGCGGGCAACTGGTGCATGAAAGCACGCGGGCCGGCACCGACACGGCACGCATCAAGCAGTTTCTTTCCGTCTGATTTTTCCTTCCCTTTTTCCTTTCCCTTTTATTCATCACCACCAGGAGATATGGCATGACCGACACGCTGATCAAGGTTGACCTGACAAAGTCGCCCACCCTCAACGAAAACATCCACAACCGCTGGCACCCGGACATCCCCATGGCCTGCTGGGTCAACCCGGGCGATGACTTCATCCTGGAAACCTTTGACTGGACCGGCGGCTTCATCAAGAACAACGACAGCGCCGACGACGTGCGCGACATCGACCTCAGCACGGTGCATTACCTCTCGGGCCCGGTGGGCGTCAAAGGCGCGGAACCCGGCGACCTGCTGGTGGTGGACCTGCTGGACATAGGCGCCAAGCAGGACAGCCTCTGGGGTTTTAACGGTTTCTTCAGCAAGAAGAACGGCGGCGGCTTTTTGACCGACCATTTCCCCGAAGCGCAGAAATCGATCTGGGACTTCAAGGGCATGTTCACCAGTTCGCGCCACGTGCCGGGGGTCAACTTCGCCGGGCTGATCCACCCCGGCCTGATCGGCTGCCTGCCTGACAAGGCCATGCTGGAGATGTGGAACACGCGCGAACAGGCGCTGATCGACAGCGACCCGACACGCACGGGCCTGGCCAACCCGCCCTCGGCCGGCACCGCCCACATGGGCAAGATGACGGGCGCCGCGCGCGACAAGGCCGCGGCCGAGGGCGCGCGCACCGTGCCGCCGCGCGAACACGGCGGCAACTGCGACATCAAGGATTTGTCGCGCGGCTCCAAGGTCTACTTCCCGGTGTATGTCGACGGCGCAGGCCTGTCAGTGGGCGACCTGCACTTCAGCCAGGGCGACGGCGAGATCACCTTTTGCGGCGCCATCGAGATGGCCGGCTGGGTGCACATGAAAGTCACGCTGATCAAGGGCGGCATGGCCAAGTACGGCATCAAGAACCCGATCTTCAAGCCCAGCGTGATCACGCCGCGCTATGACGACTATTTGATCTTTGAAGGCATCTCGGTCGACGAGGCCGGCAAGCAGTACTACCTGGACGTGAACGTTGCCTACCGCCAGGCCTGCCTGAACGCCATCGAGTACCTGAAGAAATTCGGCTACTCGGGTGCGCAGGCTTATTCCATCCTGGGCACGGCGCCGGTGCAGGGCCATATCAGCGGCGTCGTCGACGTGCCGAATTCCTGCGCCACGTTGTGGCTGCCGACCGGCATCTTCGACTTCGACATCAACCCGAACGCGTCGGGGCCCATCAAGCACATCGACGGCAAGATCAGCATGCCGCTGTCGCACGACCTGCCCTGATACGGAAGGCGCCACACATGCCCACCTACGACTACGACTGCCCGCAATGCGGCAGCTTCGACGCGCTGCGTTCGGTCTCCATGCGCAATCAGGCGGCCGCCTGCCCCAGTTGCGGTGGCCTGTCGGCGCGCATTTTGTCCGTCGCGCCTTCGTTGGCGCTGATGGAAGACGGCGCGCGCCGCGCGATGGACACCAATGAGCGCGCCCGGCATGAGCCCAAGCGCTCCGGTGACTATGCGCGGCTCAAGCACCCGGCCGGCTGCGGTTGCTGCTCCAGCGGCAAACGCGGCGCCACGGTCACCGCACCCAATGGCAATAAAGCCTTCCCAAGCAAACGCCCCTGGATGATCAGCCACTAGAGGGCTTTCCCAACCCGCGAGGAGCACGACATGATTCACGGCGATATTTCCAGCAGCAAGGACACCGTCGGCGTGGCGGTGGTCAACTACAAGATGCCGCGCCTGCACACCAAGGCCGAAGTGGTGGAGAACGCGAACAACATCGCGCGCATGCTCGAAGGCATGAAGAAGGGCCTGCCCGGCTTGGACCTGGTGATCTTCCCCGAGTACAGCACCCACGGCATCATGTACGACAGCAAGGAGATGCATGAGAACGCCGCCACGGTGCCGGGCTTTGAAACCGAGATCTTCGCGGCGGCCTGCCGCCGCGCCAAGGTGTGGGGCGTGTTTTCGCTCACGGGCGAGCGGCACGAAGAGCACCCGCGCAAGGCGCCCTACAACACGCTGATCCTGATGAACGACCAGGGTGAGATCGTGCAGAAGTACCGCAAGATCATGCCCTGGGTGCCGATCGAAGGCTGGTACCCCGGCGACCGCACCTATGTGACTGACGGGCCCAAGGGCATGAAGATCAGCCTCATCATTTGCGACGACGGCAACTACCCGGAGATCTGGCGTGACTGCGCGATGAAAGGCGCCGAACTCATCGTGCGCTGCCAGGGTTATATGTACCCGGCCAAAGAGCAGCAGATCCTGATCAGCAAGGCCATGGCCTTTGCCAACAACACCTATGTGGCGGTGGCCAACGCGTCAGGCTTTGACGGCGTGTATTCCTATTTCGGCCACTCGGCGCTGATCGGCTTTGACGGCCGCACGCTGGGTGAATGCGGCGAAGAGGAAATGGGCGTGCAGTATGCGGCGCTGTCCAAGAGCCTGATCCGCGACTTCCGCCGCAACGGCCAGTCGGAAAACCATTTGTTCAAGCTGCTGCACCGCGGCTACACCGGCATGATCAACTCGGGCGACGGCGACAAGGGCACGCCGACATGCCCCTTCAGCTTTTATGCCGACTGGCTGCGCGACCCGGTGGCGGCGCGCCAGCAGGTGGAGTCATTTACGCGGACCACGATTGGCACGGATGAGGCGCCCATGGAAGGGATTCCGAACCAGAGCAGCGTGACGGCCTGAGCGGCCAGCCGCTCCTAAAGAGTGGCTTGCGAAATCACCGTCTTTTCAACCAGCCGGTCATCCCCCAGCACGATCAGCGCAAACAGCAGCTCGTCCAGGTTGCCCGCCTGCGCGGTCTTGCGCGCCAGCAGCGGCGTGGCCTGCGGGTTCAGCACGACAAAGTCGGCCTCGCAGCCGGGCTGCAGGTTGCCCACCACGCCGTCCAGCCCCAGCGCGCGCGCCGCGCCCGCCGTGTGCTGCCACCACAGTGCCTGCGGCTTGAGCGACAGGCCGGGTTTGGTCTGGCCTTCGCGGCCGACGTAATAGGCGGCCAGCATGGTGTGAAACGGGCTGAAGGAGGTGCCGCCGCCCACATCGCTGGCCAGGCCGTACGGAAAGCCGATGCGGTCCGCCCCTTCGTAGTCAAAAAAGCCGCTACCCAAAAAGAGGTTGCTGGTCGGGCTGATGGCCGCGGCGGTGCCGGTGCTGCGCATCAGCGCACGGTCTGCGTCGTCGATATGGATGCAGTGGGCGTACACGGCGCGCGGGCGCAACAGGCCGAACTGCTCGTACACGGCGAGGTAGCTGCGGGCATCGGGGTAGAGCGACTTCACCCAGGCGATTTCGTCCTTGTTTTCGGCGACGTGCGACTGGATCCACACATCGGGGTATTTGGCGGCCAGCGCGCCAGCGCCGCGCAGCTGCGCCTCGCTGCAACTGGGCACAAAACGCGGTGTGATGGCGTAGCCCAGCCTGTCCACGCCATGCCAGCGCTGGATCAGCGCCTCGGTGTCGATCAGGCTTTGCCCGGTCTCGTCGCGCACGCCGTCGGGTGCGTTCTGGTCCATCAAGCACTTGCCGGTCATCAGGCGCAGGCTGTTTTTTTGCGCCTCGGTAAAGAGCGCGTTGACGGATTCGGTGTGTGAGGTGGCAAAGGCCAATGCGGTGGTGACACCGTTGCGCAGCAGCTCTGCTATGAAAAATGTAGCGGCTTGTGCACTGTGGTCCTGGGCTGCGAAGCGTTTTTCTTCTGGAAAGGTGTAGTTCTCCAGCCAGGGCAGCAGGCCGTCGGCGGGCGAGCCGATCACGTCCAGCTGCGGGTAGTGGATGTGCATGTCGACAAAACCCGGCGCGATGATGCGGCCCGGGAAGTGTTCGGTCGGCACATCGGCAAAACGCGGCGCCAGGGACTGGTAGCTGCCCACGGCCTGCACGCGCTGGCGGCCTTCGGCGTCGGGGCCCACCACGAGCAGGCCGTCAGATTCGAAAACAGCCTGGGCAGGCCCGGCGAAGTAAAGGATGGCGGCGCGGTAGGCTTTCATGGCGCTTAGGGTAACGCAGGGGCCTGGCGCCGCGATATGCAAATCCCGATAAGGGTTATCAACCGTTAGCGACTCACCCGGCAGCCATCGCCCAGCGAGGCACGCCACACGCGCACCGAGGTCAGCCCCGGCAAACGCGCATCCAGCTTGCGAAAGATGAACTGGCACAGGTTCTCGAGCGTGGGCGGGCCCAGCTCTTTCACGTCATCGAGCAGATGGTGATCGAGCAGCTCGCGCAGCACCTCGATCTCGCGCCGCACCAGGCCCAGGTCCATCACCATGCCGGTGACCGGATCAGGCTCGCCGGCGACAAAGACCTCGGCGTTGTAGGTATGGCCGTGCACACGTTTGCTGCTGTCGGCCTCGATGGCGCGCTTGAGCGTGTGGGCCGCGTCAAAGTAAAAAGTCTGGCTGATCTCGCAGCGCATCGGCGCTGCCGTGGGGAGTTTTTTCGTGCTCATCGGATGCCGGTGATCTTGTGGGTCTGCAGGCTCAGGCGCCAGGCGGGGCGCGCCATGCACAGCTGGATGCAGGTTTCGGTGTTCTGCTGGCGCTGGGGGTTGTCCATGGGCTGCAGGTAGCGGTGGGTGAAGTCGGCGGCTTCGAGCTCGGCGAGGTCAAAGCTGGGCTGGGGCCAGACCACCTTCAATTCGTGACCCGCGCGCTGCACCCAGGGCGCACCGGCCTTGGGGCTCACACAAATCCAGTCGATGCCCTCGGGCGCGGCGATGGTGCCGTTGGTTTCGACCGCGATCTGGAAGCCGCGCGCATGCAGCGCGGCAATCAGTTCGGCATCGACCTGCAGCAGCGGCTCGCCGCCCGTCATCACGACAAAACGGTGGCGGCTGTCACCGGCCGGCCATTGCGCGGCAATGCGGTCGGCCAGCGCGTCGGCATCGCGAAACTTGCCGCCCAGCGTGCCGTCGGTGCCCACAAAGTCGGTGTCGCAAAACTGGCAGACAGCCGTGGCGCGGTCCTGCTCGCGGCCCGTCCAGAGGTTGCAGCCGGCAAAGCGGCAGAACACCGCCGGCCGCCCGGCGTTGGCGCCTTCGCCCTGCAGTGTGTAGAAAATTTCCTTGACCTGGTAGCTCATGGCGCGGCCTGCGCAGGGGTCTGCGGGTCCAGGATCGAAAGGAAAGATGGAGAAATAAAACGGGCGCCCACAGAGGCCGAAAGACCGGGGGTCGCGAGGTTTTTATACATGGTAGTCCTCTACATGACCCCGGAATAAAGCAAATGCCGGCGCGCCGAGGCAGCACGCAAGCCTGTGATTTTAACGGTTCAGGGCCGATGTCCGGATTTAAGGGGGATTCGCGCGTCTCACCGGTGTGAGCAGTCGCTTACTTTGCAGCCGCTGTACCACCTTTGGATTCGGCCGGGGCCGCCCGCAACACGGGGTGGGCCCTGGCCATCCAGAGGTACATCACGGCGCCCACCAGCAGCGAGGCCGCAGCGATCTCCAGCGATACCGTGAAGCCCGCGCCCGCGTTGGCCGTGCGTTTGAGCAGCACCGCGACCAGCGGCGGGCCGAGGATTTGCCCCACGCCGTAGGTGGCGGTGAGCAGGCCCATAAAACTGGCAGCCGTGGCGGGTTTGAGGCGCCGCACTTCCTGCATCGCAAAAAAGGTGATGGCGGTGAAGGGGATACCCAGCATCAGGCTGCCCAGGGCAAAGCCGGCGAGGCTGGGGCTCCAGAGGCTGGCGGCGATGCCCAGCGCCTGCAAAAAGTAGCAGCCGGCCAGCAGCAAACGGAAGTCTTTGCCGGGCGGTAGCCGCGTGGCCAGCAGCGCGCCCAGCATCACGCCCAGGCCGAAGATGGGCCAGAACATGTCGAGCCAGGCCGAGCCCGGCAAGGCCGCGCGCGCAATCACCGGCAAAAAAGTGGCGGTGATGATGTAGCCAAAGCCGGCCAGGCCGTAGGCCAGCGTGAGCAGCGTCATCTCGGCATTGCCGTGGTGCTGCGGCGCATCGCCCGGCTGCGCTGCGGCGCGCGGCGCCAGCGGGATCAGGCGCTCGTCACCGCCGCGCAAGACATGCCACACGGCGGCGGCCAGCACAAAAGACAACACACCAAAAATCACCCAGCCGGTCGCCGCCGTCCAGTGCCAGGCCACCATGCCGGTGGCAAACAGGCCACTCACCACAATGCCGGCGCCCGGGCCGACGTAGATGATGCCGCCCATCGCCGGCACGCCGCGCTTGGCGAGTTGTGAGAGACACCAGCCCGAAGTGAAGACAAACACCACGGCACTCGTCACGCCCGCGGCAAAGCGCAGAAACGGCCACGCAGCCGGCACATGCCAGCCCATGGCCAGCGTCAGCACACCGGTCGCGACCAGGCCCGCGCGCACCAGCGACGAATACGCCAGCGAAGGCAGCCCTTTAAAACGCGCCCACAGCCAGGGCTGCAAGGTGCACAAAATCGCGCCCAGCATGTAGCCGAAGTAATTGGCGCTGGCCAGCCAGCTGGCGGTGGGCAAATCGACCACACCGTCGTTGAGCATCATGGGCAGCAGCGGCGTAAACGCAAAACGGCCTATGCCCATGGCGACGGCCAGGGCCACAAGGCCGGCCAGCGCGATGGGCCATGGGCTTGATTCTTTGACTGACTCTTGGCTTGGCGTCATCGCCATAAGTGCGTCTCCATCGTGTGTTGTTTTGCGTTGTTGCCGGTGTATTGACTGGCTTACTGAAAGGTCTCGAACGCCTCGTCCAGCCGCGTGATGTAGCGGGCCTTGGCGGACGCATCGATAAAACTCGCCTCAAAGCTGTTGCGCGCCAGCGTGTAGGCATGCTGCACATCCAGCCCCGTCGCGGCAAAGGTCTGCATGAAGTTCTCGTTCATGTAGCCGCCAAAGTAGGCCGGGTCGTCGGAATTGACGGTGGCCACGAGGCCTGCGTCCAGCAGCTCGCGAATATTGTGGCTGGCCAGGTCGGGGAAGACGCAAAGCTTGAGGTTGGAGAGCGGGCACACAGTGAGCGGAATGCGGTCTTTGGCCAGGCGCTGCATCAGCGCCGCATCGCGGCTGGAGCGCACACCGTGGTCTACGCGCTCAACCTTCAGCACGTCAAGCGCTGTCCACACATATTCGGGCGGACCTTCTTCACCGGCGTGGGCGACGAGGTGAAAACCCAACTCGCGGCAGCGCGCAAACACGCGGGCAAACTTTTCGGGCGGGTTACCCACTTCGCCGGAATCGAGGCCGATGCCGATGAACTTGTCCCGGTACGGCAAAGCCTGCTCCAGCGTTTCAAACGCATCTTCTTCACTGAGGTGGCGCAAAAAGCAGAGGATCAAAGAGGCGCTGACACCGAACTCGGCCTGCGCATCCACACAGGCGCGGTGGAGGCCATTGACGACCGTTGCCATGCTCACGCCGCGCGCGGTGTGCGTCTGCGGGTCGAAAAACATCTCGGTGTGCACGACGTTATCGGCAGCCGCCTTGCGCAAGTAGGCCTGCGCCATGTCGTAAAAGTCCTGCTCGGTGATGAGCACGCTGGCGCCGGCGTAGTAGATATCGAGAAAGCTCTGCAGGTTGGTGAAAGCGTAGGCGCTGCGCAGCTCTTCAACACTGGCATAAGGAATCTTCACGCCATTGCGGCGGGCCAGTGCAAAGATCAGCTCGGGCTCAAGCGAGCCCTCAATGTGCATGTGCAGCTCGGCCTTGGGCATGCCGGCCAGCAGCGCGGGCATGCGGTCTGCGGCGATGGGTTTGACTTTGATTTGTGGGGGCGTCATCTCGGCTCCAGGCATTCAATTCATGGTGGTCGTATCAACGCTATCGACCATAGCCCATAACGAAAAAAGCTGCCCGAAGGCAGCTTTGAAACTACGTTGCGAGCGCTCCGGCCCGGGGCTGTTGCCTCGGGCACGGCGCTCTGTCCATTATCCTCAGTTGCCGGGAACCTTGCCTTCGACGCCCTTGACGTAAGTCTTCAGGCCGCCGAGGAATTTGTCGTCCGCCACCACGTCTTTGGCCAGCAGTTCCTTGCCGGTGTTGTCGGTGATGGGGCCTTTCCAGATCGAGAAGCTGCCGTCCTTCAGGCCGGCCTTCACTTCGTCGACGCGTTTTTTCGTCTCGTCAGGCACGTCGGCGGCGATGGACACGATGTCGATCGCGCCTTCCTTGACACCCCACCAGGCGGCGGCATTGCCCGTCCACTTGCCTTCCAGCGCCTCACCCACGGACTTCACGTAGTAAGGGCCCCAGTTGATGACGGCGGAAGCCAGGTGGGCTTTGGGGCCGTAGGCGGTCATGTCCGAATCCCAGCCGAAGGCGCGCTTGCCCATTTTTTCGGCGGTCTGCAACACGGCCGACGAATCGGTGTTCTGGAACAGCACGTCGGCGCCGCCGTTGATGAGGGCGGTGGCGGCTTCGGTTTCTTTGGGTGGGTTAAACCATTCGTTAACCCACACCACCTTGGTCTTGACCTTGGGGTTGACCGACTGCGCGCCCAGCGTGAAGCTGTTGATGTTGCGCACCACTTCAGGAATCGGCACCGAGCCGACCACGCCCAGCGTGCCCGTCTTGCTCATCTTGCCGGCGATCACGCCGGCCATGTAGGCGCCTTCGTAGGTGCGGCTGTCATAGGTGCGCATGTTGTCGGCCTGCTTGTAGCCGGTGGCGTGCTCGAACTTCACGTCTTTGGTGTCGTTGGCGACCTTGAGCATGGGCTCCATGTAGCCGAAGGTGGTGCCGAAAATCAGCTTGTTGCCCTGGGCGGCCATGTCGCGGATCACGCGTTCCGCGTCGGCGGACTCAGGCACTTTTTCGACAAAACTGGTGACGACCTTGTCGCCGTATGCCGCCTGCACGGCCTTGCGGCCGTTGTCGTGCGCGTAGGTCCAGCCGCCGTCGCCCACAGGGCCGACGTAGGCAAAGGCGATCTTCAGGGGCTCGGCATTGGCGGCGGGCGCCGAAGCCGCAGGCGCGGCTGCGGGTGCTGCCGGGGCGGCTTCTTCCTTTTTGCCGCAACCGGCCAGGGTTGCCGCAGCCACTGCGGACAGGGCCGCCAGCTTGAGCAGGGAACGTTTTTGCAGGTCGGTCATGTCATCTCGCTTTCGTCAAGGGAAGTGAAGAATTTGAAGGGAATTTCAAAAAGGTAAGAAACCGGAAATAAGAAACGAAAAAATCAGGCTAGGGCGAAAACCGCAATTATGCGGCGGATTGGGCGATTTGCACCATCAGGCGCCGGGGTAAAACGGCTTGCCGATGGAGCTGGGCATGTTGACGCGTATCCACAGCGGGTTGCGCGAAATCAGCACCAGCACCACGATGGTGGCCAGGTAAGGCAGCATGCTCAGGAACTGCGTGGGCACATCCAGGCCCACGCTTTGCAGGTGAAACTGCAGCATGGTCACGCCGCCGAACAGGTAAGCCCCAAGCAACACCCGTGCCGGGCGCCAGGTGGCAAAAGTGGTCAGCGCCAGCGCGATCCAGCCCTTGCCGGCGATCATGCCCTCGACCCACAGCGGCGTATAAACCACCGACACATAAGCCCCGGCCAGCCCGCACAGCGCGCCGCCGGCCACCACGGCCGCCAGGCGTATGCGCCGCACCGGGTAGCCCAGGGCGTGGGCCGACTCGGGGCTTTCACCCACCGAGCGCAGCACCAGGCCGGCGCGCGTGCGGTACAAAAACCAGATCAGCCCGGCCGTCAGCGCCATCGCGATGTAAACCATCGGATGCTGGCGGAACAGCGCCGGGCCCACCAGCGGGATGTCGGCCAGGAAGGGGATCGGGTACTGCGACTGCTCGGGCAGTTTTTCTTGCACATACTTGATGCCGGCAAAGGCCGAGAAGCCCGCACCGAACAGGCTGAGCGCCAGCCCGGTGGCGTACTGGTTGGTGTTGAGCCAGATCACCAACACGCCGAACACGGCGGCCAGGAAAGCGCCCGCGGCCATGCCGGCCGCAAAACCCAGCCAGCTGTTGCCGGTGTGCACCACCGTGGCAAAGCCGGCAATGGCAGCGCACAGCATCATGCCCTCGGCGCCCAGGTTGACGATGCCGGCTTTTTCATTGATGAGCAGGCCCAGTGCGGCGATGGCCAACACGGTGCCCGCGCTCAGCGTAGAGGCAATCAGCAATGCGGTGGAGTCCATCAGCTGGCTCCTTTCACAAGATCGGTTGAGGGCGGCGTGGCCACCGGCATGGGAAGGGGCTTGGCCAGCTTGAGGCGGTACGCGATGAGCGTGTCGCAGGCCAGCAGGCTGAACAGCAGCAGGCCCTGGAACACGCCGGTGATCGACTTGGGCAGGCCCAGGCGCGACTGCGCAAGCTCGCCCCCTATATAGAACATGCTCATCAGGATGGCCGAGAACACCACCCCCACCGGGTGCAGCCGCCCGACAAAGGCCACGATGATGGCAGCGAAGCCATAGCCCGCCGGCACGTAAGGCGTGAGCTGGCCGATCGGGCCGGCCACTTCCAGCGCGCCGGCCAGGCCCGCGGCGCCGCCCGATGTGAGCAGCGCCAGCCACAGCGCACGGCGCGACGAGAAGCCGGCATAGCGCGCGGCGGCGGGTGCCAGGCCGCTGACTTCATGCCTGAAGCCCGAGTAGGTGCGGAACAAAAACAGCCACAGCCCCGCCACGCCCAGCAGCGCCAGGATGATGCCGATGTTCACGCGCGAGCCCTGCATCAGCCGCGGGATCTGGGTCACCGCGTCAAAGGTTTTGGTCTGCGGGAAGTTGTAGCCCTGCGGGTCCTTCCACGGGCCGAAGACCAGGAAGTTGAGCAGCATGTCGGCCACATAGACCAGCATCAGGCTGACCAGGATCTCGTTGGCGTTGAAGCGGTCGCGCAGCAAGGCCGTGATGCCGGCCCAGACCATGCCGCCCATCACACCCGCCAGCAACACCGCCGGGATGATCCAGGGGCCGGTGGTCTTGTCGGCCAGCAGCGCGATGCCGCCCGCCGCGATGGCGCCCATGACGAACTGGCCTTCAGCGCCGATGTTCCACACATTGGAGCGAAAGCACACGGCCAGCCCCAGCGCGATGATGAGCAGCGGCGTGGCTTTGACCAGCAGCTCGCCGATGGCGTAGGGCGACTTGATCGGCTCCCAGAAAAACACCTGCAGGCCCTTGACCGGGTCTTTGCCCAGCGCGACAAACAGCGCCACGCCGATCAGCACGGTGATCAGCAAGGCCAGCACAGGCGAGGCATAGCTCCAGAAGGAAGACGGTTGGGGACGGATTTCGAGCTTCATGCTGCGGCTCCTTCCTCAGCGCGAACAGATGACGCAGCCCAGAGCCCGCTCATCCACTGCCCGACCAGTTCCACCGTGGCATCAGCCCGCGGCAGCGAGGGCGATATCTGCCCCTTGGCCATGACATAAAGCCGGTCGCAGATATCAAACAGCTCTTCAAGCTCCTCACTGACCACCAGTACGGCGCAACCGGCGTCGCGCAGCTTGAGGATTTCGCCGCGGATTTGCGTGGCCGCACCCACGTCAACGCCCCAGGTGGGTTGCGAGACGATGAGCAGCGCGGGTTTCGCTTCGATCTCGCGGCCCATGATGAACTTTTGCAGGTTGCCGCCCGAGAGCGACTTGGCCACCGCCTGCGGCCCGCCCGACTTCACCTTGTAGTCGGCAATGATGCGGGCGGCCTGCGCCTGCAGTGCGCCGCGGTTGAGCCAGCCGCTGCTGCTCACCGCCTCTTTGCGCGTGAGCAGCAGGTTGCGGGCGAGGGACAGCGAGGGCACGGCACCGCGGCCCAGGCGTTCTTCCGGCACAAAGTGCAGGCCCAGCTCACGGCGGCCGCGCGGCCCGAGCTTGCCCACAGGCTGGCCCTTGACGTGGATGGCGCCGGCCGCCGCGCGGGTGTCTTCACCCGACAGCGCGTAGAGCAACTCCTTCTGGCCGTTGCCCGAGACGCCCGCGATGCCGACGACCTCACCGGCGCGCACCTGCAGCGCGACCTGGTGCAGGTCGACGCCGAACTGTTCTTCTTTTTGCAAATCGAGCTGCTTGACCTCCAGCACGACCGCGCCGGCGCGCACCTCGCGGTGCTCCAGGGCAGGCGGCTCGGCGCCGATCATCAGGCGGCTGAGCGAGGCATTGGACTCCTGCCGCGGATCGCATACCCCCGAGACCTTGCCGCCGCGCAGCACGGTGCAGGCGGTACACAGCGCGCGGATTTCATGCAGCTTGTGGCTGATATACAAAATGCTGCAACCCTGCGCCGAGAGCTGGCGCAACGTGACAAACAGGTTTTCCACGGCTTGCGGTGTCAATACCGAAGTGGGCTCATCCAGGATCAAAAGCTTGGGGTGCGTGAGCAGCGCGCGCACGATCTCGACGCGCTGGCGCTCCCCCACGCTCAGCGTGTGCACAGGCCGGCCGGGGTCCAGCTGCAGGCCGTACGCCTGTGTGGTCTGCTCGATGCGGGCCGAGACTTCGGCCAGGCTCAGGTGTTTGTCGAGCCCGAGCCAGACGTTTTCTGCCACCGTGAGCGTGTCGAACAAACTGAAATGCTGGAACACCATGCTGATGCCCAGTGCGCGCGCCTCATGCGGGTTGCGCACCGTCACGGGCTTGCCGTCCATGGTCACGCTGCCGGCGTCGGGCTTGACGGAGCCGTAGATGATTTTCATCAGCGTGGATTTGCCGGCGCCGTTTTCACCGAGCACGGCATGGATTTCACCCGGCTGCACGGCCAGCGAGATACCGCTGTTGGCCACGACGCCGGGATAACTTTTGGTGATCCCGCTCAGTTGCAGCCGCGGCGGCGGCCCTGGGGGGCTTTCAATCTGGGGCGATGGTGCTGTCATTTGTCTCTTTGTCTCGTTGGTCTCGTGGTATCCGTTCTATGCCGGATTTATAAGAAAAATGCCTGCAGCCCTTGTCTGGCAACCGCAGGCAGCTATTCTTTTCGTAGCATGGCGGCCACCGACTTGACCCGTTCACGCAGCCACTTCGAGGCGGTGGAGGCGTGCGTGCGTTCGTGCCAGAGCTGGTAATACATCATGCGGGGGAACTCAATGGGGCTGGGCAATATTTTGACCGGCAGGAGGCTCGCAAAGCGTTCGCAATACTGACGGCCGGTGGTCATCACCAGCAAGCTCGATGCCACCATGGAAGGCATCAGGCCGAAATGCGGGCAGCGCACGGTGATGTTGCGCACCATGCCCAGCGAATCCAGGTGTTCGTCGATCACGCCCTTGGCGCCGGGGTGCATGGCGGCGGGCGCAATGTGCTCGGCCTCCAGCCAGCCGGCAGCGTCCCAGCCGCGGCGCACCGCCGGGTGGTCTTTGGCGACCAGGCACACCACGTCGTCGCCGAAAAGGCGCGCCATGTGCAGCTCGTCCGACGGGGCCGACCAGTTGCCGATGACCAGGTCTGCGTCGCCTTGCGCCAGGTGGGATCGGTAGTCCGACTCGGACGACAGCGGCTGGATCTCAATGTGGCAGCGCGGCGCCTGCGACTTGATCTGCGCCACCAGCTGCGGCAAAAAGAGCGGGTCCATGTAGTCGCTGGCCGCCAGGCGAAAGGTGATCTCGGCCGTGGCCGGATCAAACCCACGGGCGTCGCTGAAGAGCATGCCGGCGGCGCGCAGGATGCTGGCCGAGGGCTCGATCATGCGCAGGCCGGCATCGGTAGGCACCATGCCTGAGCCTGAACGCACCAGGATGGGGTCTCCGGCCAGCACGCGCAGGCGCTTGAGCGCCGCGCTGACAGCGGGCTGGTACATACCCAATTTGATGGCTGCGCGTGATACGCTGCGTTCAGTTAGCACGGTGTTCAAGACCCTGATGAGATGGAGGTCTATCTTGTCGAAAAGCGCCTGGTCTTTCATACCTTTTCACCCATGCGGTTGATACGCGGTTTTGTATGCTGGCCGTGACTGGGCTGTTTTAATCTGAAGCATGTCTGTCCCATCTTCTTTATCCCAATCCATCCGCTTCGTCAGGCGGGGCGAGGTCATTTCCGTCAGCAATGTACCACCCACCCGTACGTTGCTGGAGCTCCTGCGCGAGGACCTCCATTGCACCGGCACCAAGGAGGGCTGCGGTGAAGGCGACTGCGGCGCCTGCACCGTTGTATTAGGTGAAGCAGCGGACGGCGAAGTCCAGTACCGCGCCATCAACAGCTGCATCCGGCTGGCGCATTCCATTGACGGGATGGCGCTGTGGACGGTCGAAGACTTGGCGGCGCAAGACGGCGCCCTGCACCCCGCGCAGCAAGCGATGGTCGACAAGCACGGCTCCCAATGCGGCTTCTGCACCCCGGGTTTTGTGATGAGCATGTTCGGCATGTACCAGAACCATGTCTGCAAGGGCAACACCATCACACGCGAGCTGGCACAGGAAGAACTCTCCGGAAACCTCTGCCGCTGCACCGGCTACCGGCCGATTCTGGATGCTGCGCAGGCCATGGCCGCGCTGCCACCGGTGGCCGTTGATGAAAAGGCTTTGCTACAAAAAATGGAGCAGCTAGCCCATACCACGCCTGGTCTAGAGGCCGATTTTGCCTATAAATCTCCCCGCACGCTGGCCGCGCTGCTGCAGGCCCGCGCGGCCCACCCCGAGGCCCAGCTGGTGGCCGGCTGCACCGACGTGGGCTTGTGGGTCACCAAGATGCACAAGCAGTTTGGCCAGGTGCTGGACGTGACGAAGGTGCAAGAACTGCGGCAGGTGGAAGACTACCCGCACCACATTGCGATCGGCGCAGCCGTCACGTTGACCGACGCGTACGCCGCTTTGGTGAAGGACCGCCCGCAGCTGCACAACTTCGCCGCCCGTTTTGCCGGCCTGCCGGTGCGTAACTCCGGCACGCTGGGCGGCAACGTGGCCAATGGCTCGCCGATAGGTGACTCGATGCCGCTCTTGATCGCCCTAAACGCCAACGTGGTGCTGATGAGCGTTCGCGGCCACCGCGAGCTGCCGCTGGAAAAGCTCTACACCGGCTACCGCCAGAACGTGATGGCGCCGGATGAGGTGCTGGCGTGGATCAAGGTGCCCAAAGCCCAGGCCCGGGAGGCCATGAAGGTCTACAAGATATCGAAGCGCTACGACGACGATATTTCCGCCGTCTGCCTGGCGATCAATCTGCGGATTGAAAACAACACAGTCGTGTCCGCCTCGATAGGCGCAGGCGGCGTCGCAGCCACACCGGTGCGCGCCGTCAAAACAGAAGCCGTCCTCACCGGCCAGCCCTGGACGCAAGCCACCGTGCAACACGCGATGGCCACGCTGCGCGCCGAGTTCTCGCCGATTTCCGACATGCGGGCCAGCGCGGCCTACCGCAGCCAGGTGCTGGGCAATCTGCTGCAGCGCTACTGGCTGGAAAGCCAGGGCCTGCAGCAGATCAACCTGGCCAGCTTCACGCTGGAGGAGGCCGCATGAACGCCGCCAAAGATATTTCCGTCAGCCGCGACGCGGTGGCCGACCCGGACGTGCGCGAAGCCAACGCCCGTGCCGACAAGGCACCCGCCGCTGACCCCGCTGAAAAAGCCTCGCTGACGCGCAAGCCCGCGCATACGCAAGCGGCCGGTCGCTCCACCGCGCATGAAAGCGCCCGCGCGCAAGTCGCCGGTGCCGCAACTTATGTCGATGACATTCCCGAAGTGCGCGGCACACTGCACGCGGCGCCGATTCTATCGACCGTGGCGCACGGCAAGCTGCTGGGCGTTGACACCACGGCCGCCCTGGCCATGCCGGGTGTGCGCGACGTGATCCTGGCGCGCGACATTCCGGGCGACCCGGTGCTGGGCAATTTCTCACACGACGAACCGGTGTTTGCGCAAGACACCGTGCAGCACATCGGCCAGGTGATTGGCGTGGTGGTGGCCGACACCGTGATGCAGGCCCGCAGCGCCGCGCGCAACGTGGTGTGCAAGATCGAACCGCTTCCCGCCATATTGAATGTGCAGGACGCGCTCAAGGCCGAAAGTTATGTACTGCCGCCGGTGTTTGTCAGACGCGGTGACGCGGCGGCGGCGCTGAAGAAGGCTGCGCACACGCTGCACGGCACACTCGAAGTCGGCGGCCAGGAACACTTCTACCTGGAAGGCCAGGTCGCCTACGTCGTGCCGCAGGAGCAGCAGCAATGGCTGGTGTATTCCAGCACCCAGCACCCGGGCGAGATCCAGCACTGGGTGTCGCACGCGCTGGGCATCACCAACAATGCCGTCCGCGTGGAATGCCGGCGCATGGGCGGCGGCTTTGGCGGCAAGGAAACGCAATCAGGCCAGATGGCGGTGTGGGCCGCCCTTGCCGCGTACAAGCTGCACTGCGCCGTCAAGCTCCGCATGGACCGCGACGACGACTTCATGGTCACCGGCAAGCGGCACCCGTTTGCGTATGACTATGACGTGGGCTTTGACGACACCGGCCTGCTCACCGGCCTGAAGATCACGATGGCGGTGAACTGCGGCTTCAGCGCCGACCTCTCGGGCCCGGTGGCCGACCGCGCGATCTTCCATGCCGACAACGCCTACTTTCTGCAAGACGTGGAGATCGCGTCTTACCGCTGCAAGACGAATACGCAGAGCAACACCGCCTTTCGCGGCTTCGGCGGCCCGCAGGGCATGATCGTGATCGAGGCCATCATGGGCGACATCGCCCGCACGCTGGGCCTGGACCCGCTGGACGTGCGCAAGCGCAACCTGTACAGCGACGAACTGACAAACCCTTCGCCCCTTCGACAAGCTCAGGACAGGCCAGGCTCAGGGCGAAAGGATGAAAAAAATGCCGTTCGGGCTGAGCCTGTCGAAGCCCCTCGTCGAAACATGACGCACTACCAGATGAAGGTCGAAGACAACATCCTCGACCCCTTGCTATCAAAACTGGAGCAAACGGCCCAATACCGGCAAAGGCGGGAGGCCATTTCGGCATGGAACCAGGGCAGCCCGGTCATCAAGCGCGGCATCGCCCTCACCCCCGTCAAGTTCGGCATCTCCTTCACCGCCACGCTGTTTAACCAGGCCGGTGCGCTGGTGCATGTGTACACCGACGGCAGCGTGCAGGTAAACCACGGTGGCACTGAAATGGGTCAGGGCCTCAACACCAAAGTCGCGCAGATCGTGGCCGACGAATTGGGCGTGCCGTTTTCACAAGTGTTGGCCACCGCCAGCGACACCAGCAAGGTGCCAAACGCCTCGGCCACCGCCGCATCGGCCGGCACCGACCTGAACGGCCGCGCCGCGCAATATGCCGCGCGCAATGTGCGCGACAACCTGGCGCAGTTTGTGGCGGGGCTGGACCGCTGCGGCGCGGGCGCCGTTCGATTTGTGTGTGGCGAAAACGGCGGCGAGGTCATCACGCCCGAAGGCACACGCCCCTTCACTGAAGTCGTCAAGCTGGCGTACGCCAACCGCATCCAGCTGTGGAGCGACGGCTTTTACCGCACACCCAAAATCCACTATGACAAAACCACCCTCACCGGCCGGCCGTTTTATTACTTCTCCTACGGCGCCGCCTGCACCGAAGTCGCCATCGACACGCTGACGGGCGAAAGCCGTGTGCTGAAAGTCGACATCCTGCACGACGTGGGCACCAGCATCAACCCGGCCATCGATATCGGCCAGATCGAAGGCGGCTTCATCCAGGGCATGGGCTGGCTCACCACCGAGCAGCTGGTGTGGAACGACAAGGGCCTGCTGACCACACACGCCCCCAGCACCTACAAGATCCCCGCTACCGGCGATGTGCCTGAACACTTCAAGGTCGACCTGTGGCCCGAACCCAACCGCGAAGACAACGTCTTCGGCAGCAAGGCCGTGGGCGAGCCGCCTCTGATGCTGGCGATCAGCGTGTATGAGGCTTTGCGGGATGCGGTGGCTTCGGTCGCGCGCCCCGGTGAGTGCGTGGTGCTGGAGGCCCCGGCGACGGCCGAGCATGTGCTGAGGGCTTTAACACCGCGCTGAACACGATGCCCATCAAGCCTCGCGGTACATCCCCGAGTCGCCGCGCACGCCCAGCTTCTTCCTGAAGGCCTGAATGTCGAAGCCTTCGCTGGCGAGCTGCTTTTCCATGACAACCCGGGCGGCGGCCACGGCATCGGCGCTGGCCCACTCCACCACCGTCACCACATCGAATTCGCTGCTGTCGCCCGTCTGGGTGAGCACATGCTTTTGCAGGCAGCCCGGCTGCTCGCCCAGCATGCGCTGGACGTGATGGATCCGCTCGACAAAGGCAGAGATCGATTGCGAGGGCACCACAAATTTGTCGATACGGAATATGGAAGCGGAAGTGGCGGTGGGGGCTAAAGATTCGCCTGGCATTTGAATAACTCCTTGAAAACCAGGAGCTTAAAACCTCAAGTAAAGTTGAGGTCAAGCATTATCTGAAAAACGCTTGCAAGGAGCTCACCATGACCACCGAACTGGAAGCAGCCGGCTTCTCCCCCACACTCTCCGTCGGCGACATGGCACGCCGCAGCGGCGTGGCGGTGTCCACGTTGCACTTCTACGAAACCAAGGGCCTGATCAGCAGCACCCGCACCGACGGCAACCAGCGCCGTTATGCGCGCGAGATGCTGCGGCGCGTGGCCTTCGTGCGCGTGGCGCAGCGGGTGGGCATTGCGCTGGCCGACATCGAGGCGGCCCTGGCCACCCTGCCCGCCAAAGCAGCCCCCAGCCGCGCGGACTGGGCGCGCCTGTCGGCCGCATGGCGCAAAGACCTGGACGAACGCATGGCGCAGCTGAAAAAACTGCGCGACACGCTGGACGACTGCATCGGCTGCGGTTGCCTGTCGATCGACAAATGCCGGCTGCGCAATCCGTTTGACAAGCTGGGCGACAAGGGCGCCGGGCCGCAGCGGTTGTTGATAACGCGCCGGGATCGGTCCTAGTTTTTCTCCCTCTCCCTCGGGGAGAGGGCGGGGGGTGAGGGTCGCGGCCTTTGCAAGCGCTGCGCCATTTTTACCGCCGCCGGGCCCTCACCCTAACCCTCTCCCAGGGGGAGAGGGGATAAAGAAACAGTCGCCCTAAATAAGCGGGTGAAAAAGATCTACCAACATCATCACCACCGCAAACCCCATCACCACCACGCCACCCCAGCCAAACCAGGTGGTCTTCAGGCCCGAGGTGAAGTTGCCCATCACCGACTTGCGGCTGGCCAGCAGCATCAGGCCGGCCATGATGGGCACGGCCACCACGCCGTTGATCACGGCGCTCCAGTAGAGCGCTTTCATCGGGTCGATGGACGTAAAGTCCATGCCGGTGCCGACCACGGTGGCGATGACGATGATGGCGTAGAAACGTTTGGCCTCGTACCAGTGGCGCTCCAGGCCCTCGGGCCAGCCAAAGGCCTCGGCCACGGCGTAAGCCGCGGATGAAGCCAGCACCGGCACCGCCAGCAAACCGGTGGCGATGATGCCGCCGGCAAACAGCGCAAAGGCAAAGTCGCCGGCCAGCGGCCGCAGGGCCTCTGCCGCCTGCGCGGCCGAGGTCACGTCATGGATGCCGGCCGCATACAGCACCGCGCCGCCCAGCACCATGATGAAGAAGGCGATGGCGTTGGAAAAAAACATGCCGATATAGGTGTCGCGCTTGACGCGGCGCAGGTCGCGGCGGATTTTCTTTTCGGGGCCGATCACGCCGCCCTTCAGCCGCAGCTCTTCCACTTCCTGCGAAGCCTGCCAGAAGAAGAGATAGGGCGAAATCGTCGTGCCCAGCAGCGCGACGATCATCATCCAGTAGCCCGAAGTCCATTGCAGTTTGGGAATCACCAGGTCATGCAGCACCTGGGCCCACTGCACCTGCACCAAGAACACGGCAATCACATAGGCAAAAAGAAAGAGCGTCAGCCACTTCAAAATCGGCGCCAGCTTGCGGTAAGGCACAAACACCTGCAGCAGCACGGTGATGATGCCGAAGGCCACCGCATGAAAGTGGTCGCCGCCGCCCACGGCCAGCTGCAGCGCCTCACCCATCGCGGCGATGTCGGCCGCGATGTTGATGGTGTTGGCGATCACCAGCAAAAACACCATGCTCATCAAAAAAGCGCGCGGCGTGTGCTCACGCAGATTGGCCGCCACACCCTTGCCGGTGACGCGCCCGATGCGCGCGCTCACCAGCTGGATGGCGATCATGAAAGGCAAGGAGAGGAACACCGTCCACAGCAGCCCGGTGCCGAACTGCGCCCCGGCCTGCGTGTAGGTGGCGATGCCGGAGGGGTCATCATCGGCGGCGCCGGTGACAACGCCTGGGCCGACATGGCGCAGGAAGGAGGGGATGCGGTTCAACATGGCCGCGAGGCTAACACCGTTTGATGAGGTCAGGCTTAAGCCGGCTGACGGACGGCTTGCAGGGCTAACTTCAGTATTAAAACAGCCCGCAGCTCAATCAATACGTGGGCAAGTAGCTACAAAATCAATAGCAGATGCCGAACCGGCCGGCGACCGTGCAGACGAACTGCGGACAAAAGCGTAGGATGGCTCATCTGCGGCCAGCCCCCGTGGCCCATCGCGGCTCAGGATGCCAGAGGACCTTCGCGCAAGCGCAGCCTTCCCTCAATACCGGAGAAATCATGACCACTGCATCACGCATGAGCGTCCAAATCTCGCCACCCCGCCTTGCCGCCGGCTTGCACGCTGAAGGAGCCGTGTAATGGACAGCGCCGTCATCAGCCTCCTGGGCGCCTTTTTGCTCTCGATCATCGGTCTCTTCGTATTTATCTGGTCGCTGCGCAAAGGGCTGCTGGTCGAAAACCCTGCCGCAGCTTCCGTCATCTTTGCGCACGGCGAGATCGGCCAGGTGGACGACCCCGCCCTGCACGACACCGCCCAGGCATCGATGCAAAAAGCGGTGAAAGAAGGCGGCATCAAGACGTACACCGCCGATGCCGCCGAACTGCTGGACCGCATCACGTCGGACCGCTCCACCGCCTTCCCGGTTTTCATGTTCATCACCTTTGCCTGTATGTGGCTCATCGTGGGCTCGGTGGCCGGACTGATTTCGTCCATCAAGCTGCATGAACCCGACTGGCTTACCGACTATGCCTGGCTGACCTTCGGGCGCATACGCACCGTGCACCTGACCGGCGTGCTCTACGGCTGGATCACCAATGCCGCGCTGGGCATGGTCGTGTGGCTGCTGCCGCGCCTGCTGCGCACACGCCTGTACGGCGCCATCTGGGTGATGCTGGGCGGCGCGCTCATCAACATGGGCATTGCCGGCGGCATAGGCGCCATCGCGACTGGCTGGAACGACGGCATGGAGTACCTGGAGATTCCCTGGCAGATCGCGATCTTCATGTTCGCCGGTTTTGCGCTGGTGATCCTGCCGGTGCTGTACACGCTCGTCAACCGCAAGGTGTCGCACCTGTACGTCAGCGTCTGGTACATGACGGCGGCGCTGCTGTGGATCGCCCTGCTTTTCCTGGTCGGCAAGATGCCCGGCGTGCACACCGGTGTGCAGCAGGCCACCACCAACTGGTGGTACGGCCACAACGTGCTGGGCCTGTGGTTCACGCCGGTCAGCGTGGGCGCCATCTATTACTTCCTGCCCAAGGTCATAGGCCGGCCGATACGCTCCTACAACCTCTCGCTGCTGGGCTTCTGGACGCTGGCGTTTTTCTACGGGCAGGTCGGCGGCCACCATCTCATAGGCGGGCCGGTGCCGGGCTGGCTGATCACGCTGTCCATCGTGCAGAGCATCATGATGGTGATCCCCGTGATCGCCTTCACCATCAACATGGCCACCACCATGCAGGGGCGCATGCACCTGGCGCGTTATTCGCCGACGCTGCGCTTCATGATGTTCGGCGGGCTGATGTACCTGGCCTCGTCGTTACAGGGTTCGCTCGAGGCGCTGCGCAGCGTCAACCAGGTCGCCCACTTCACCCATTTCACGGTGGCGCACGCGCACCTGGGCGCCTATGCTTTTGTCACCATGGTGCTGTTCGGCGCCATCTACTTCATGATGCCGCGGGTGCTGAACTGGGAATGGCCCTATCCGAAACTGATCACGCTGCATTTCTGGCTGGCGGCCGTGGGGGTGATGATTTATTTCGTCGGCCTCACCATAGGCGGCTGGCTGCAGGGCCTGGCCATGCTGGATGCCACGCAGCCCTTCATGGCCTCGGTCGAGCTGACCCTGCCCTACCTCAAATGGCGGTCCATAGGCGGCAGCCTGATGGTGCTCAGCCACCTGGTGTTCGTCGGCCACTTCCTGGCGATGGCGCTGCGCTTTGGGCCGGGCCGCGCGGGCGCCGCCCTGTTCTGGCCCAACGACACGCGCAGCGCGGAACTGGGAGCCCACCATGGAAAATGAAGTCAAGCTGGCCTCGGGCGCCATGGTGGCGCTGGGCGTTGCCACCGCAGCTCTGGTGGTGATGCCCTATATGCAGGTGCGCGACATCAAGCCGCCGGCGCAGCTCAAGCCCTACACCAGCGCGCAGTTGCGCGGGCGCGAGGTCTACATCGCCAACGGCTGCGTCTACTGCCACAGCCAGCAGCCGCGCGACCGCAATTTCGGTCCCGATGCGGAGCGGGGCTGGGGCCGGGCGTCGGTGCCGGGCGATTATTTTTACGACAAGCCGCACCTGCTGGGCAGCATGCGCACCGGGCCCGACCTCTTCAACATCGGGGTGCGCCAGCCCAGCAAGGACTGGCACCTGGGCCACCTCTACCAGCCGCGCGCCTACGTGCCCGGCTCCATCATGCCGTCCTACCCCTACCTCTTCGTCGTCAAGGATGCCAAAGACGCCGAAAGCGAGGGCGAAACGCCGCTGGCCCTGCCGCCGGCCTACGGGCCCAACGTGGGCCAGGTGGTAGTGCCCACGCCGCAGGCACTGGACCTCGTCAAATACCTGCAGGGCCTGAACCACACCTACCCGGTGCTGCCGCCCGCCCCCAAGCCCTGAGCCCACAAGGTGATCCCATGTTGAACGACAACGACAAGACCTCCGAAAGCCGGGCGCAGGAGCGGGAGCAGGCCGAACCCTCCGAAAAAAGCCAGCCCATCCCGCTGCTCTTCCTGATCGGCGCGGCGGCGCTGGTGCTGTGGGGCGCAGGCTACATCGTGCTGTCCGGCTCCTTCGGCCGCGCCGACCTCGGCGACAGACGCACCGTGGCGGACCTGTCGGGCCCGGCGGCCCCCGCCGCAGGCGCGTCCGCCAACGGCAAGCAGCTGTTCACCGCCAATTGCGCGGCCTGCCACCAGGCCAGCGGCAAAGGGCTCCCGGGGGTGTTTCCGCCGCTGGACGGCTCTGAATGGGTCAACGGCGACGAACGTACCGTTGCCAACATCCTGCTGCACGGCGTGACGGGCGAAATCACCGTGATGGGCAGCGCCTTCAAAGGCGCCATGCCGGCGTTCCCGCAACTCAGCGATGCCGAGCTGGCCGCCGTGGCGAGTTATATCCGCGCCGAGTGGTCGAACAAGGCGGACGCCATCAAGCCCGAGCTGTTTGAAGCCGAACGCAAGGCCGCCACGCGCACCACGCCGTTCAACGGCGGCGCCGAGCTCAAAGCGCTCACGGCCAAAGCCTCCTGAAGCCGCCCCGATGTTGCGCACCGCCCTGCTCAGCGCCATGCTGGCCTTTGCGGGCTATGCCGCCGCCGCGTGGTTGACACACGGTTTTCAGGTCTGGACGGCCGAGGGCGCACGCCGGCTTGAAGTCGCCCTGCAACCGGTGCCCAGCCCGGCGGTCGCCATCGACGGGCACGGCATCGCCCCGCAGACCCTGCCGCAGCTTTTTGCCGACGGGCAGTCGGTAACCCTGGTGGACTTCATCTACACGCGGTGCCAGACCGTCTGCCTGGCGATGGGCAGCAGTTTTCAGCAATTGCAGCAGGCATTGCAGGAACGCGGCGGCAACGTCAGGCTGCTTTCGATCAGCTTCGACGGCCAGCACGACAAGCCTGCGGTGCTGCAGGCTTATTCGGAGAAATTGAGCGCCGATCCGGCCGTCTGGCGATTCGTGCGTGTGCAGGACCCTCAGGAGACCCAACGCCTTCTCAGGGATTTCCAGGTCGTGGTGGTACCGAACGGCCGCGGCGATTTTGAGCACAACGCAGCGCTGCTGGTGGTCGACAACAAAGGCCGGCTGGTCCGCATCTTTGACTATGCGGAGCAGCAACTCGCACTCGACTATGCGTATCACCTGGCGGGCGCCGCCGCACCGTCAACATCACCGTCGCCATGAAAATGCCGGCACTCCCCTCGCGCAGCACCCTGGCCGGCATGGCCGTGGCCTTGTTGTGCCTGCTGGCCTGGCCCGGCGTGCGGCAGGCGCTGGAGGCCAGCATGACGCGCCACATGCTGGTGCAATACCCGCTGTTGATGCTGGCCGGTTTCCTGTTCGCCGCGGCATGGCCGCCAGGCTGGACGGCGCGCCTGAACCGGTGGAATGCCCACGGCATCAGCGGCCTGCTCGCGGCCGGGGTCATGCTCGGCATTCTGATGATTCCCCGCGTGCTGGACCTGGCGCTGGTAGACGGCCGCGCTGAAATTTTGAAATTCCTGGCCCTGCTCATCTGCGGTGCTGCGACTCGCCTGTCATGGCAGCCGGCAGGCGTGCTGGTGCAGGGTTTCTTTCTGGGCAATGTGCTGCCGATGATGGTCGTCGCAGGCAATCTGTATGAAACATCCCCGGTACGCATCTGCAACGCCTACCTGCTGGACGACCAGGCCCGGCTGGGGCAGCTGCTGGTGTGGATTGCGGCGGTGGTTGCCGCCGCGTGGTTCGGCTGGCTGGTCGGGGCCTTGATGCGAAGAGACGCCGTCATGCTGCAGGCCGATACGGCCCCGAAAGCCGGGGCGCGCTGACGCCCTTCCTGCCACAAGACAGCGCTTACACGGCCCGGTTCAGGTCGACCTCCAGGCCGGCCCGCTTCATCTCGCGCGCCAGCAAAAGCCGCCACAGGCCCGCATCGTCGACAGAGATGCTCGTCGCGCCCTGCAGGACACCCGGCAGGGTGTCGTCTTCAGACAGCAGGCAGGCAATGCGGCTGCGGCCAAGCGCCGCAAGCATGAACCCGATGGCCAGCATGGCTGCGGGTCCATCGGATTTGTCGCCCGGCAGGAGCAGCAAAAACCCGACATTGCGCAACCCTTCAAGCTGGTCGATAGAGACGGTGTCGAGTATGGCGGCCTCCAGGCCCAGCTGTTCGATGAACTCACACGCCTCGCCCACGGCATCGCCGCCCAGGCCCAGGATGGCGACCGGCCCCGTGCCGGAAGGGGAAGAAGGAAGATCGGTCTTGGACATGGGCATCCTCTTTGGGGTGGAAGGTGAAGGCGTGGGGGCCGGTGCGGGGGGTGGTAACACCGGCTTCACTGGCTCGGGGGCGGGCGCAGGTGGTGGCGACGCTACCGGTGCCGGCGCAGGTGCAGGTGCGGGCGCCGGCGGTGCAGACGGCGGCTCCGGCTTCGCCTCCTCCTGCGGGGCCTCCACCGGCGCGAGGGGGGCCGAGCCGTCAAGGCGATCGCTCAGCAGTTTTTTGGCCGCATTCATGCGCATGGTGGCCAGGTCGATGCCTTGCTTGACCTTTTGCTCGCGTTCATCGTCCGTGAAGCGGTCGCCAAACGTTTTGTCCAGCATGAAGTCCTGCAAGGTGACCGCGAACTGCCGGTAGTCCGGTGTGCCCGCACCAAAGCTGTCGGCCAGGGTGGTGTTGATTTTCTTTTGCAGGGACTCCACGCTGGAGTCCCAGCCGGTCTGCGTCACCGATACCTTGAAGGCGCGCAGTATCTTGAGCTGCCGGTTGACCTTGGCGATCGCGCCCTCGATCAAGGCCTTCTCGCGGGGATCAGGTGTGTTTTTCGTGTTGGACATGCAGGTTCCTCGTGCGACCAGCCATACTCTAACGCCTCCCCCTCATGGCTTACAAGACCAGCAAGGCCCTGAAATCGTTGACGTTGGTGTGCGTCGGCCCCGGAATCACCAGCCCGCCCAGCGGCTCGAAGTAGCCGTACGCGTCGTTGCGGTCCAGGTACTGGTCCAGCTTCATGCCTTTGGCGAGGGCTTGTTTCAGCGTATCGGGCGCTACATAGGCGCCGGCATTGTCTTCCACGCCGTCGATGCCGTCGGTGTCGGCTGCGAGCGCGTACACGCCGGGCTGGCCCTGCAGCGCCAGTGCCAGGCCCATACAGAATTCGCCGGCGCGGCCGCCTCTTCCACGAGGTGTGCCCTCGGGCTGCTTGCGGACCGTCACCGTGGTCTCGCCGCCGCTGAGGATCACGCAGGGCTTGCTGAAGGGCTGGCCCTTCAAGGCCACGGCACGGGCCAGCGCCGCGTGCACTTTGCCGACTTCGCGCGACTCGCCTTCCATTTCGTCGCTGAGGATGTAGGCCTTCAGGCCGGCGTCGCGTGCCACGGCGGCAGCGGCCTCCAGGCTTTGCTGCGGTGTGGCGATCATGTGCACCTCATGGCCGGTGAAGGCCGCATCGCCGGGCTTGGGCGTTTCGAGCGCGCCCTGCTCCAGCAGGCTCATGATAGCGCCGGGGACTTCAATGCCGTAACGCTGCAGGATCGCCACCGCCTCGGCGCAGCTGGTGGCATCGGGCACCGTCGGGCCGCTGGCGATGATGGACGGGTCGTCGCCCGGCACATCGCTGATGGTGAGCGTCACCACACGCGCCGGCGCGCAGGCCGCAGCCAGGCGCCCGCCCTTGATGCGCGAAAGGTGCTTGCGCACGCAGTTCATCTCGGAAATATTGGCGCCGCTGTTGAGCAGCTCCTTGTTGATGCGCTGCTTGTCCGTCAGCGTCAGGCCCTCGGCGGGCAAGGTCAGCAGCGCGGAGCCGCCACCCGAAATCAAACACAGCACCAGATCGTTTTCCGTCAGGCCCTGCACCATGGCCAGGATGCGCTGGGCGGCTTCAAGACCGGCGGCATCAGGCACCGGGTGCGAGGCTTCAACAATCTCGATGCGTTGCTTCAAGCCCTCGGGCCGCGGCGGGATGTGGTGATAACGCGTGACGACCAGGCCTTCCAGCGGCGCATCGGCAGGCCACAAGGCCTCGACAGCCTGCGCCATCGAGCCGCCGGCCTTGCCTGCGCCGATCACGATGGTGCGGCCGCCGCTTTCGGGCGCGGGTGGTTGGGGCAGGTAACGCGCGGTGTTCTCCAGCGGCAGCGCGCGCCTGACGGCGGCCTGGTAGAGGTGTTCCAGGAATTCGCGCGGCTGTTTGGCCGGGTCGGGTGTGGGCTGAATGGCGGGTGTTTGGGCTGCGGTCATTGATGTGTCTCCAGACCGGATTGTGCCGTGGTAACCAGGCAGTAACCCGACAAAACGGGAGGTTTTAAGGGTCTGCGCACTGGAGCGCCTTCCTAGAATGGCCCATCACCACCCACGCAGAAAGCCGCATGAACTCCTACCTCGCCCTGGGCATCGCCATCGTTGCCGAAGTCATCGCCACCACGGCCCTGAAGTCCAGCGACAGCTTCACGCGGCTGGTGCCTTCGATCATCACCGTGGCCGGCTACGGCACCGCGCTGTACTTCCTCACGGTGACGATGAAGTCCATCCCGACCGGTGTGACCTACGCGATCTGGTCGGGCCTGGGCATCGTGCTGATCAGCATCACCAGCTTTTTTGTGCACAACCAGAAGATCGACCTCTGGGGCATGGTCGGCATGGCGCTGATCATCGCGGGCGTGGTGGTGCTCAACCTCTTTTCAAACTCGACCATGGCGTGATGCGCCGGGGCATCAGCCGGTCAATCGGTTTTGGCACCCGCCTCAAACCAGCCCTTGACCGCCAGCCGCTCGGCATCGGTGATGCCGGTGGCGTTGTTCATGGGCATGAGTTTGCTGACCACCACCTGCTGGTAGACCTGCTGCGCGTGGCTCTTCAGCGCGGCGGGTGAATCAAGCCGCACATTCTTCATCTGCACCTGCTCGCCATGGCAGAGGTAGCAGCGCTGGGCCATGATGGCCTGCACGTTTTGATAGCCATTTTGGCCTGCAGCCAATACAGTGCCTTGGGTTGTAGCTCCTGAATTGATAGCAACCGGTGTGGCGGCGGGTGGTACGGGCTTCATCCACACAATCACGCCAATGATGACGGTCACGCCGACCAGCGCATAGGCCAGCGGGTGCCGGTTGCGGCCCAGCTTGTAGCCGTGGCGCAGCACAAAAAACTGGCGTATGGCGGCGCCGGCCAGCATCATCAAAATCAGCACCAGCCAGTTTTGCGGGTGGCTCCAGGTAAAGCTGTAGTGGTTGCTGAGCATGGCAAACAACACCGGCAGCGTGAAGTAGGTGTTGTGCACACTGCGCTGCTTGCCGCGCTGGCCGTGCACGGCGTCGACCGGCTGGCCGGCCTTGATGGCGGCAACGACCTTGCGCTGGCCGGGGATGATCCAGAAGAACACATTGGCGCTCATGGCGGTGGCCATCATCGCGCCCACCAGCAAAAAGGCGGCACGCCCGGCAAACCAGTGGCACGCCAGCCAGGAGGCGGCACACACCAGCACCGCGACCAGTGCGCCGACGATGGCATCGCCATTTTTCCTTTGCCCAAACCATTGGCAAACGCCGTCGTACAGCATCCAGAAAATCACAAAGAAAGACAGCGCCACCGCACCAGCCGCACCGGGCGACCAGTTCATCAGCGACTTGTCGACGAGGTAGGTGCCGGCGTTCCACAAATAGGAGATCGTGAAAAGCGCAAAGCCCGACAACCAGGTGCTGTAGCTTTCCCAGTAGAACCAGTGCAGGTGAGCCGGCAGTTGCGGCGGCTTGACGGCGAATTTGACGGGGTGGTAAAAACCGCCGCCGTGCACGGCCCAGAGCTCGCCGCTCACGCCCTGCTTTTTGAGGTCTTCATCTTCAGGCGGCGTGAGGCTGCTGTCGAGAAAGACAAAATAAAACGAAGAGCCAACCCAGGCGATGGCGGTGATGACATGGACCCAGCGCAGCAGCAGGTTGGCCCAGTCGAGGAGGTAGTTTTCCATAGCGCTCAACTTTGCAAGGCTGCTCACCACTGCGGGCGCTGTAAGCAGAAAACTTGGGCCACGAACTAAAGAAAGCGATGGGCTGAGGCCCCTTCTTTCCCGGCTCCGCTGCGACCTGATGATGCAAGTCTATCGGCTTTGGCGTTCAGCGCAAAGCCTGCACGCCCTCCTTTTGGCTTGCGTTGACGGTCTGCAACAACTGGGCAGCGACAGCCACCGCAATCACCTCGGGCTCCTTGCCGGCGATGCCCGGCACGCCGATCGGGCTGGTCACCTGCGCCAGCTCCTCAGGCGTAAAGCCCCTGGCCTCCAGCCGGTGGCGAAAGACGGCCCATTTGGTTTTGCTGCCGATCAGGCCGATGTAGGGCAGGTCGGCTTTCTCACGCTGGCGCTGCAGGCAGGCGGCGACGATGTCGAGGTCTTCGGCATGGCTGAAGCTCATGATGAGCACGCGGGACTGCGGTGCCAGCCCCGGCACCGCGGCTTGCACCGGATCGGAATGCTCGGCCTCCACGCGCGGCGGCAAGGCGGCCGGGAACACGCCGTCGCGGCTGTCTACCCAGGTGAGCGAAAACGGCAAGGGCGCCAGCACCCGCACCAGCGCATGGCCGACATGGCCGCCGCCGAACAGGGCTACCGGTGCGAGCCCGGCCTGGCCCAGCCGCGAGGCAAGCATCGGCATGTCGGCCGCGGTCACGCTCTCAAACCGCAATTCGACGACGCCGCCGCAGCATTGGCCCAGCGAGGGGCCCAGCGCCACGCGCAGTGTTGTGGCCTCACCCTCACCCTCGCCATCGCCATCGCCATCGCCCGCCAGCAATGTGCGCGCCCGGGCGATGGCGTCGTATTCGAGGTGGCCGCCGCCTATCGTGCCCACAAGTGCATCGGCAAACACGGCCATCCAGGTGCCGGCCTCGCGCGGCACCGAGCCCTGCGCCCGGACGACTTCGACCAGCACCGCCGGCGCGGAGGGAAGGCGAGCCAGGAAGTCCTCAAGTTGCAGACTGGAAACACGGGAAACCATTGGTGACGACTTGTTGTTTGACGGTTAAAAATAGGGGGCAAAATGGCTGAACGCTACCTTGCCGCACCTTAGCACCCCTTGGGCACGCGGCAATCGGCGGACGTGATGGCAGATATACAAAGAATCCAATGAGCCGGCGCCCAAAACCCGGCAGAGGCAAGCATGATGAAACACGATAGTCCCGACGCCACACCACGCCGCTTCTGGCTGCTGGCCCTGATTTCAGCCGCCGGTGCCGCCGTGGTGAGCGCCTGCAAAACCGCCCCGGAACCGGCGCCGGCACCCAAGGCGCCCGAGCCCTCCCCGGTGATCGGGCCGGTAGCGGGACCGCAAGGCTCGGCCAGGAGTTCAGGGGCCACCACACCGCGCGCCTACCGGGAAGACGGCGCCACACATCTCTACGGCCTCAATTCCGACCGCATCTACAAAGGCCGGATGCCGCCGCTGCTGTATGCCGTGGGTGTGTTGAATGTGGAGATCGACCGCGTCGGCCGCGTGACCCGCCTGGACTGGATGCGCGCACCGCGCCATGCACCTGAAGTGATGGCGGAGATTGAACGCACCATCCAGCAGGCCTCACCCTTCCCGGCGCCAGCGCGCATGGGCAAGGTGGTTTATACCGACACCTGGCTCTGGCACAAGAGCGGGAAATTCCAGCTCGACACCCTGACCGAAGGTCAGGATTAGGCCTCGCCCCTTGCGGGCGAAGTGCTTATTCAATTTTCAAATTTTGCGTCTTGACGACGTTGCGCCAGGCGCGGTAGTCGGCTTCGATGAAGTGACCCAGCAGTGCGGGTGAGCCGGGTGCGGGTTCTACCGCGTCGGCCTTGAAACGGGCAATCACATCGGGCTGGGCCACGACTTTGTTGATGGCGGCATTCAACATGTTGACGATGGCCGGCGGGGTGCCTGCCGGCGCAGCCAGTGCGAAATAGTTGACGACGTCGATGCCTGCAAGGCCGGCTTCGGTCATGCTGGGCACGTCGGGCAAGGCGCTGGAGCGTTTGGCGCTGGTGACCGCCAGCGGCTTGATGCTGCCGTTCTTGATGAAGGGCAACAGGGCCGGGATGGTGCCGGTGATCAGCTGGATCTGGCCGCCGATCATGTCCATGGTGGCGGGCGCCACGCCGCGGTAGGGAATGTGCGTGATGAAGGTGCCGGTGCGCGACTTGAGCAGCTCCAGCACCAGGTGGTTGACGCCGCCTGCGCCGGCCGAGCCGTAATTGAGCGCGCCCGGTTTTTGTTTGGCCAGCGTGACCAGCTCTTTCATGTTGTTGGCCGGCAGCTTGGTGTTGGCCGCCCAGACCAGCGGGCCGCTGGCGATCATGCCGACGGGCGCGAACTGGCGCAGCGGGTCGTAACCGGCACTGGGCAGCGAGGCTGCCACCGTGGTGAAGGGCGAGGCCACCAGCAGCAGCGTGTAGCCGTCGGCCGGGGCTTGCGCCACGTATTGCGTGCCGATGGCGCCCGAGGCGCCGGCGCGGTTGTCGACCACGAACGTGGCGTTCAGCGTTTCACCCAGCTTTTGTGCGATCAGGCGGGCCATGGCGTCGGTGCCGGCGCCGGGCGCAAAGGGCACAACGATCCTGACCGGACGGTCGGGGTAGGCGCTGGTGGGTGCGGAAGCCGCATTCAAAGGGCCTTGCGCCAGGGCGGCGGGGAGTGCCAGGCTGGCGGCGGTGCCTGCGGACAGCAGCAGGGCTTGACGGCGGCTCAGGGCGCTCAGGGACTTGACATTCATGGGGTGGGAAGGAAAAGTTGTAAAAACAGTCGATTGTGACCCTGCCGCATGACGCGGGGATGACACGGCCGCGACCCCTCCTTCTACCGCCCGCGGCCCTTAACTGCCCCTGTAGGTGGAATAACTCCAGGGGCTCACCAGCAAAGGTACGTGGTAATGCAGGCTGGGGTCAGCCACGCCAAAGTCCAGCGCCACCTCGTCCAGAAAGGCCGGCTCGGGCAATTTCACACCGCGTGCCTTGAAGTAGGCGGCCACCTCAAACACCAGGCGGTAGGTGCCGGCTTTCAGGGTGGCGCTGTCATAGAGCGGCCCGTCCGGGTTGCGGCCGTCTTCATTGAGGGTGAAGCGCTTGACCAGCGTGGCCTGGCCCGCCTGCGTGGTGTAGAGCGAGGCCTTCATGCCGCCGGCGGGTGTGCCGTGCATGGTGTCCAGTACATGTGTGCTCAAGCCCATGGCGTTTCCTTGGTAATAGTTGAGGGAGCCGCTCAAAAACCCTCCTGGCGTTGTTGCGCCGCCTTGCCGTGCTACAGCACTGTCTGCGGCGGCGCGCCTAGCCAGGACCGCTTCGCTGGGTTTTTGAGCAGCTCTTGTTAATCTGGTTTACCAAAAGTGTATACAGTTTCTGTCATTCCGGCTATTATTTGGCGATGGAATCGTCAACCACCCACACCATCGTCGAAGCCCTGACCAAGGCCATTGTGGAGCACAGGCTGCACCCGGGCACCAAGCTGGCCGAGCAAAAACTGGCCGATCATTTCGGCGTTTCGCGCACGCTGGTGCGGCAGGCGCTGTTCCAGTTGTCGCAAAACCGGCTGATCCGCCTGGAGCCGGCGCGCGGCGCTTTTGTGGCCGCGCCGTCGGTGATGGAAGCGCGCCAGGTGTTTGCCGTGCGCCGCATGCTGGAGGCCGAGATGACGCGCGCCTTTGTGCGCGAAGTGACCCCCGCCAAGATCAAGGCGCTGAAAGAACACGTCGCGCGTGAAAAATCCGCCGTCGACATCGGCGACGTGCCAGGCCGCACCGAGCTGCTGGGCGACTTCCATGTGCGCATGGCCGAGCTGATGGGCAACGAGGTGCTGGCGCAAATGCTGGGCGAGCTGATCTCGCGCTGCGCCCTCATCACGCTGATGTACCAGACAGCCACCGCCGCCGAACATTCCAACGACGAGCATGCCGAGATCGTCAAGGCACTGGCCGCCAAGGATGAAACCCTGGCCGTGCGTTTGATGAACGACCACTTGCTGCACGTCGAGGAAAACCTCGCCTTCGACCGCAAGGTGCCGACCAACGATATTTCGATGGCGCTGTCATGATGAATACCGGCTACCCAAGAGACCTCGTCGGCTACGGCCGCAACCCGCCGCAAGCCAACTGGCCAGGCCACGCCCGCATCGCGGTGCAGTTTGTCCTTAACTACGAAGAAGGCGGCGAAAACTGCGTGCTGCACGGCGACGCCGGCTCCGAACAGTTCTTGTCCGAGATGGCCAACCCGCCCAGCTTTGCCGACCGGCACCTGAGCATGGAAGGCATTTACGAATACGGCTCACGCGTGGGCGTGTGGCGCATCCTGCGCGAGTTTGAAAAGCGCAAGTTGCCGCTCACCGTCTTCGGCGTGGGCATGGCGCTGCAGCGCCACCCCGATGTCGCCAGGGCCTTCACCGAACTCGGCCACGAAATCGCCTGCCACGGCTGGCGCTGGATCAACTACCAGCAGGTCGACGAAGCCACCGAGCGCGAACATATGCGCCTGGGGCTGGATGCGATTGAAAAGCTCACCGGCACGCGCCCGCTGGGCTGGTACACCGGCCGCGACAGCCCCAACACACGGCGGCTGGTGGCCGACGACGGCCGGCTCGAATACGACAGCGACTACTACGGCGACGACCTGCCCTTCTGGACCGAGGTGAAACGCACCGACGGAAAAGTCGTGCCGCGCCTGGTCGTGCCCTACACACTGGACACCAACGACATGCGGTTTGCCCTGCCGCAAGGTTTTTCGCAGGCCGAAGACTTCTTTATCTACCTGCGCGACAGCTTTGATGCGTTGTATGCCGAAGGCGATGCGGCGCCCAAGATGCTGAGCATCGGCATGCACTGCCGCCTGCTGGGCCGCCCCGGCCGCATCGTGGCGCTGCAGCGTTTCCTTGACCACGTGCAAAAGCACGAGCGCGTCTGGGTCTGCCGCCGCATCGACATCGCCCGCCACTGGCAGGCAACCCACCCTTACCTGCCCCGGCAAGAAAGCTGACCATGGCAAGCACCCTTGAACACCTCAATACCGCCCCGCGCGCCGAAGCGCTGCAGCTGCTGGACGGCCTGTATGAGCATTCCCCCTGGATTGCCGGCAAGGCGCTGGACGCCCGGCCCTTCCAGTCGCTGGCCCATCTCAAGCACACCCTGGCGCAGGTGCTGCGCGAGGCCGGCCGGGACGCGCAAATCAAGCTCATCCAGGCCCACCCCGAGCTGGCCGGCAAGGCCATGGTCAGCAAAACCCTGACGGCCGAGTCCACGAATGAGCAAGGCAAAGCCGGCCTGACCGACTGCTCGCCCGAAGAGTTCGCCACCCTGCAAAAACTCAATGCCGACTACAACGCGAAGTTCGGCTTTCCCTTCGTCCTGGCGGTGCGCGGCCCGCGCGGCGGCGGCTTGGGCAAACAGCAGATCATCGAAACCTTCACGCGCCGCCTGCAGAACCACCCCGACTTCGAGCTGCAGGAAAACATTCGCAACATCCACCGCATCGCTGAACTCCGGCTCAACGACAAGTTTGCCGCCACGCCTGTGCTGGGCAACGACGTGTGGGACTGGCACGAAACCCTCTCGCAATACAGCGACCCGGGCTACCTTGAAAAAGGCCAGCTCACGGTGACCTACCTCACCGACGCGCACCGCGCCTGCGCGGCCTACATCAGCAGCACCATGCGCGAATGCGGCTTTGACGAGGTAAAGATCGATGCCGTCGGCAATGTCGTCGGCCTTTACAAGGCGGCCACGCCCAACGCCAAAACATTGCTCACCGGCAGCCACTACGACACCGTGCGCAACGGCGGCAAGTACGACGGCCGGCTCGGTATTTTTGTGCCCATGGCCTGCGTGCGCGAGCTGCACCGCCAGGGCAAGCGCCTGCCCTTCAACTTTGAAGTCGTCGGTTTTGCCGAAGAAGAAGGCCAGCGCTACAAGGCGACCTTTTTGGGCTCGGGCGCGCTGATCGGCGACTTCAAACCCGAGTGGCTGGACCAGAAGGACGCCGACGGCATCACCATGCGCGAAGCCATGGCCAACGCGGGCCTGAAACCCGAAGACATCGCCGGCATCAGGCGCGACGCCAACAACTACCTCGGCTTTATCGAGCTGCATATCGAGCAGGGCCCGGTGCTCAACGAACTGGACCTGCCGCTGGGCATCGTCACCTCCATCAACGGCAATGTGCGCTACCTGTGCGAGATCACCGGCATGGCCAGCCACGCCGGCACCACGCCCATGAACCGCCGCCGTGACGCCGCCGCCGCGGCCGCCGAGCTGCTGCTGTACGTTGAGCGCCGCGCCGCGCAAGACGGCGACTCCGTCGGCACCGTCGGCATGCTGCAGGTACCCAGCGGCTCCATCAACGTCGTGCCGGGGCGCTGCCTCTTTTCGCTCGACATGCGTGCGCCGGTGGATGCGCAGCGCGACGCGCTCGTCGCCGATGTGCTGGCCGAACTCAAAAGCATTTGCGAGCGCCGCGGCGTGCACTTCACCACCGAGCTGACCGAGCGCGCCGCCGCCGCGCCCAGCGCGCCCGCCTGGCAACAGCGCTGGGAAGCCGCCGTCAAAAGCCTGGGCGTGCCGCTTCACGCCATGCCCAGCGGGGCCGGCCACGACGCGATGAAACTGCACAAGGTGATGCCGCAGGCCATGCTTTTTGTGCGTGGCCAGAACTCCGGCATCAGCCACAACCCGCTGGAAAGCACGACCAGCGACGACATCGATCTTTCGATCCAGGCCCTGACGCACCTGCTCACCCATCTTTCTCCTGAACAACAATGACCCTCACCACTGATTACGCCCAGCTCGACAGCTGGATCGACGCCCATTTCGACGAGGAAACGGCCTTCCTGCAGCAGCTCATCCGCGTGCCGACCGATACGCCACCGGGCAACAACGCGCCGCATGCCGAGCGCACAGCCGAGCTCATCAAGGCCTTTGGTTTTGACGCCGAAAAATACCCGGTGCCCGAGGCCGAGGTGCGCAGCTACGGCATGGAGTCCATCACCAACCTGATCGTGCGACGCCATTACGGCAACAAAGGCGAGGGTAAAACCATCGCCCTCAACGCCCACGGCGACGTGGTGCCGCCCGGCGAAGGCTGGACCAAGGATCCCTACGGTGGCGAGATTGAAGACGGCAAGATTTACGGCCGCGCCTCGGCCGTCAGCAAATGCGACTTCGCCAGCTTCACCTTTGCGGTGCGCGCGCTCGAGTCGCTGGGCGCGCCGCTCAAGGGCAGCGTCGAGCTGCACTTCACCTACGACGAAGAATTCGGCGGCGAGATGGGCCCGGGTTGGCTGCTGAAAAAAGGCCTGACCAAACCCGACCTGCTGATTGCCGCGGGCTTTTCGTACGAAGTGGTGACCGCGCACAACGGCTGCCTGCAGATGGAAGTTACGGTGCACGGCAAGATGGCGCATGCCGCCATCCCCGACACCGGCATCGATGCCTTGCAGGGCGCGGTGCACATCCTCAATGCGCTCTACGCGCAGAACGCGCTGTACCAGCAGGTGACGTCCAAAGTTGAAGGCATCCAGCACCCTTACCTGAATGTGGGCCGGATTGAAGGCGGCACCAACACCAACGTCGTGCCCGGCAAGGTGATGTTCAAGCTGGACCGCCGCATGATCCCCGAAGAGAACCCCACCGAAGTCGAAGCCAACATCCGCAAGGTGATTGCCGACGCGGCCGCCGGCTGCCAGGGCATCACGGTGGATATCAAACGCCTGCTGCTGGCCAACTCGATGCGGCCGCTGCCGGGCAACAAGCCTTTGGTCGATGCGATCCAGAAGCATGGCGAAGCCCTGTTCGGGCAAAAAATCCCCGCCATGGGCACGCCGCTGTACACCGACGTGCGGCTGTACGCCGAAGCCGGCATCCCTGGCGTGATCTACGGCGCCGGTCCGCGCACTGTGCTCGAGTCCCATGCCAAGCGCGCCGACGAGCGGCTGAACCTGGAAGACCTGCGCCGCGCCACCAAGGTGATTGCGCGCACCCTGCGCGACTTGCTGGCCTGAAGCCGTCCGGGTACGCCGCCCCCGACGGCTTAGTGGTAATCACGGACGCAAAAGCCCCGGGAAGCCGGTGAACCGGGTGCGACTTCGCCGAAAATAGGCGCCATGCCGTGCGAAAAGGGTGCCAGCATCTGCACCCCTCCCCCGAATAACAGGCGCGGCACCGTTTTTGCTAATCCCTTGAGACCTTCTTTCGCTCTGCACCAGATGGCTGGGGCGAGCGATACCGATCTTTTACGCCTACAGCCCAGGACACTCCATGACCCGCAACACGCCTTCGCTTCTTGCCGCGCAACTCCTCAAAGCCACCGGCCTGCTGGCCGCCACGGCCGCCTTCACCATCGCGCACGCGCAAAACACGCCCATCAAGTTCCAGCTCGACTGGCGCTTTGAAGGCCCTTCGGCCCTTTTCCTCACACCGGTGGCCAAGGGCTACTTCAAGGCCAACAAGCTCGACGTGACGGTGGACGCAGGCAACGGCTCGGGCGGCGCGGTCACGCGTGTGGCCTCGGGCACCTACGACATGGGCTTTGCCGACATGGCCTCGGTGATGGAGTTTCACGCCAACAACCCGGACGCGCCCAACAAACCCGTGGGCGTGATGATGGTCTACAACAACACGCCGGCTTCGGTCATGGCGCTCAAAAAATCCGGCATCAAGACCCCCGCCGACCTGAACGGCAAAAAGATGGGCGCCCCGGTGTTTGACGCCGGCCGCCGCGCCTTCCCGATTTTTGCCAAGGCCAACAACATCACCGGCTTCCAGTGGACGGCGATGGACCCGCCGCTGCGCGAGACCATGCTGGCCCGCGGCGACGTGGACGCCATCACCGGTTTTACCTTCACCTCGCTGCTCAACCTGGAAGCGCGCGGTGTGAAAGCCGAAGACGTGGTGGTGCTGCCCTACGCCGAGTTCGGCGTGAAGCACTACGGCAACGTGGTGATTGCCTCGCCCAAACTCATCAAGGAAAACCCGGCCGCCATCAAGGCGTTTTTGCAGGCTTTCTCCAAAGGCGTGAAAGACGTGGTGGCTGACCCGGCCGCGGCGATTGAGTTTGTCAAGGCACGCGACGGCATCATCAACGTGCCGCTGGAAGTGCGCCGCCTGCGCCTGGCCATCGACACGGTCGTCAACAGCCCCGACGCGCGCGCTGAAGGCTTCGGCCAGGTCAAGGGTCCACGCCTGACGCTGATGGCTTCGCAGGTGTCGGACGCCTTCGGCACCAAGACCCGCGTCAACCCCGACGCAGTGTGGAACGGCAGCTTCCTGCCGACGGCGGCTGAGCTCAACGTGCTGCCGAAGAAATGACATTTGCTACATTTTTGATAGCTATATCCCCATACACCATATGGGCTAAAGCCCGATTTGATACTAAATGACGCCGCAGACAGCTGACAGCCCCTTGAGCGCCGCCGGGCCGCCCCAAGGCGCGAGGGCCCCCTCGGGGGGCAGCAACCCACACGCAGTGGGGGAGCGTGGGGGCCATTTCGTTGATTTCCGCGATGTCTGGCTCGCCTACAACGACGAGCTGCTCGCGCGCAAACAATTCTCGGTCGAGGCGATCGACCTGCAGGTGCGCCAGGGCGAGTTCATCGCCATCGTCGGGCCCTCGGGCTGCGGCAAGTCCACCTTCATGAAGCTGGCGACCGGGCTGAAGATGCCTTCGGCCGGAAGCATCCTGATCGACGGCCGGCCGGTGACCGGCCCGCTGAAGATCTCGGGCATGGCCTTCCAGGCGCCTTCACTGCTGCCGTGGCGCACCACGGTCGGCAATGTGCTGCTGCCGCTGGAGATCGTCGAGCCCTACCGCAGCCAGTTCAAGGCCAGGCGCAAGGAGTTTGAAGAACGCGCGCGCCGGCTGCTGCAAAAGGTCGGCCTGGCGGGGTATGAAGACAAATTCCCGTGGCAGCTGTCGGGCGGCATGCAGCAGCGCGCCAGCATTTGCCGCGCGCTCATCCATGAGCCCAAGATGCTGCTGCTGGACGAACCCTTCGGCGCACTCGACGCCTTCACGCGCGAAGAGCTCTGGTGCATCCTGCGCGACCTCTGGACCGAGCAGCGTTTTAACGTGATTCTGGTGACGCACGATTTGCGTGAGTCAGTCTTCCTGGCCGACACGGTGTATGTGATGAGCAAAAGCCCGGGCCGCTTTGTGGTGCGGCGCGAGATCGAGCTGCCCCGCCCGCGCGACCTGGAAGTGACCTACACCCGCGAGTTCAGCGACATCGTGCATGAGCTGCGCGGCCACATCGGCGCGGTGCGCGGTGGAGCCCAGCCATGAACATGAGCAACAAACAGCTCGAACGCTGGGCGCCGTGGGTCTTGCTGGCCGCCGTGGTGGCGCTGTGGCAGGCGGTGTGCGCCGGCTTCTCGGTGCCGGAGTTCATCTTCCCCGCGCCGCTGGCCATTGCCCAGGCCATGCACGAATTCGCCGGCCCGATTGCCGAGGCCGCGTGGAAAACCTTCTGGGTCACGATGGTGGGTTTTGGCATTTCCATCGTCGTCGGCGTGATGCTGGGCTTTCTGGTCGGCTCGTCGCGGCTGGCCTATGCGGCCGTCTATCCGTTGCTGGTGGCCTTCAACGCCGTGCCCAAGGCGGCGATCGTTCCCATCCTGATTGTCTGGTTCGGCATCGGCGTCGGTCCCGGCATCCTGACGGCCTTCCTGATCTCCTTCTTTCCCATCACCGTGAACATGGCCACCGGCCTGGCCACGCTGGAGCCCGAGCTTGAAGACGTGCTGCGCGTGCTGGGCGCCAAACGCTGGGACGTACTGGTCAAGGTCGGCCTGCCGCGCTCCATGCCCTACTTTTTTGCCTCGCTCAAGGTTGCGATCACGCTGGCCTTTGTCGGCACGGTGCTGGCCGAAATGACGGCCGGTGATTCCGGCATCGGCTACCTCATGCAAAGCGCCGGCTCCCAGCAGCGGCTGGCGCTGGCCTTTGCCGGGCTGGTGGTGATTGGCGCCATGGCCATGGCGATGTATGAACTCTTCAGCTATATCGAGAAACACACCACGGGCTGGGCGCACCGGGGGTCACACAATGGCTGAGGCGGCATCCGCAACCGTTGCGCGGCCCTCGAGAGGTTTATGCATCAAAATGGCCTCCAGCCCAATCACCGCCTTGGCAAGCAGCTATCTATTTCATAGCAAAAAGAGTTTCACCATCAGCCCATGAGCGATCCCCGAAACGCCGTACGCCCCACCGGCGTGACCATTCGCCAGCTGCGCGCCTTTGTGGCCGTGGCCCAGGACGAAAGCGTCACGCGCGCGGCCCAGCGCCTGCACATCACGCCCTCGGCGCTGTCCATGCTGATCAGCACGCTGGAAGGCGAGCTCGCCGTGCGCTTGTTCGAACGCACAACGCGGCGCATCTCGCTGACCGACGCCGGGCTCGAGCTGCTGCCTTCCATCCGCAAAGTCTTTGACAACCTCGACCAGGCGTTTGACGGCCTGCGCCAGTTGTCAGACCGCCGCAGCGGCCGCTTTGCCGTCGCCACCTCGCCCCTGCTGGCGGCCACCTTGCTGCCGCCGCTGCTGGCCGGCTTCAGGGCGCGCTTTCCGAGCATTCGCGTCGACCTGTTTGACTTGCCGGTCGACGAGATCGCCCAGGCGGTGCGCAGCGGCCAGGCGGATTTCGGCGTGTGCACGGCCGACACCGACATTCCCGACCTCGTCGCCACCACGCTGTACCAGGACCGCCTGATGCTGGCCTGCCAGGGCAGCCACCCGCTGGCCGGGCGGCGCGAAGTGCGCTGGGCAGAACTCGTCGGCGAACCGCTGGCGGTGCTGCGCCACGGCAGCGGCCTGCGCACGCTGGTCGAAAAAGGTTTCGCCGATATGGGCGAGCCGTTACAGCCTGCTTTTGAGGTGGCGCATGTCACCACCGCTGTGGGCCTGGTCGAGGCCGGGTTGGCGCTATCCATCCTGCCGTCATATGCGCTGTCGAGTGCGCGCTCGCCTGGGGTGGTGGCTGTGCCGCTGACGGCGCCGGTGATGGAGCGCAACATCGTCGCGCTCACTGACGGGCAGCGGCAACTGTCTGCGCCTTGTGAAGCGTTTCTGGCGCACTTCAAGAGTGAGGTGACGGTGCTGGCGGCTGTCAGCGTGGTTAAGAAGGTCAAGAGGAAGGCTGCGGGTTGAGGTGATGGGTGTGGCGGTATGGATGGCAACCGTTAGCCGCCCGTTCTTCATCCATCGTTCTTCATTCACCGTTCGTCTCCCACCGTTCGGGCTGAGCCTGTGGAAGCCTCGCCCCCTCCCCGTTCGGGCTGAGGTATCGAAGCCTTTCCCCCTTCCGTTCGGGCTGAGCTTGTCGAAGACTTCCCTCCCCGTTCTCCGTTTCCCCTTCCCCGTTCGGGCTGAGGTATCGAAGCCTTGCCCCCTCCCGTTCGGGCTGAGCCTGTCGAAGCCTGGTGGTGCTCCG
This sequence comes from Polaromonas sp. SP1, assembly GCF_003711205.1. Taxonomy (NCBI): domain Bacteria; kingdom Pseudomonadati; phylum Pseudomonadota; class Betaproteobacteria; order Burkholderiales; family Comamonadaceae; genus Polaromonas; species Polaromonas sp. SP1. The sequence goes on from NZ_CP031013.1 coordinate 281,422, forward strand.
GCGGGGTGCTTTTTGCTAAGTCCTGCTGGCCGGAGTTGCCGGCAACAAGTAACTTTCTTTTGCTTCGCCAAAAGAAAGTCACCAAAGAAAAGGCGACCCTGCTGGCTGCGTCCCTCCGCTTCGCTGCGGGCAACCTGCGGTGCTCGATTCAGGCGGGGTCTCGCTAAACTCGCCTGCGGCTCAAACAACGCGATCCCTGATCCGCCTGAATCTCCGCTCCTCGGCGCATCCAGAAGGGGGTGGGGACAGGATTACCAATACCGAAATCCCAACAGCCAAAGACAGACCCCGAATACCTGAAGAAACAAGGACTCGCAGCGGCGAGTCCTTGTTGTATTGGAGTTTGGTTTTTGTCTTTGGTCCCCGCTCCCGATTGCCCCTTGTAAATGCGCCGAGGAGCGCAGGACCAGACGGATCAGGGCAAAAACTTGTTTGAGCGAAGCGAGTTGTTTTTGACCCCGGCTGGGCCGAGCACCGCAGGTTGCCCGAAGCGAAGCGTAGGGACGCAGGAACCAGGGTCGCCTTTTCTTTGCTTACTTTCTTTTGGCGAAGCAAAAGAAAGTGAGTCGCCGCCGGGCGACTCCCGGCCAGCAGCCTCAGCAGAGAGCACATCGCCGGTGCACCACCAGGCTTCGACAAGCTCAGCCCGAACGGGGAGGGGCAAGGCTTCGATATGCCGTCAGGCGTACCCCTGTCCTGAGCCTGTCGAAGGGTCAGCCCGAACGGTAATTGGGTCCAAACAACGCCCAAGTCGCCTGCGTCAAGGCAGCATCCGGATCCATCCAGTCCGTAATCACATCAAAGTGATTCCGCCCCGCCACATCCAGATAACTCACCTCACACCCCAACCGCCGGCAAGCCTCCGCGTACATCAAGGACTGCCGCTTGAACTCATCCGTATCAATCCCGGCAACCGCAATGCACAACTTCACGCTGGCAAGAGGCAACGACTCCATCGGGCTAAGCGCCAAGGCTTCAGCCTCGTTGAGCCCCAGCCACTGGTTCGGCGTCGTCTGCTGCACAGGCGCCAGGTCAAACAGCCCGCTCACCAGCGCAGCACCTTTGACCACATCCGCCGGCAAACCCAGCCCAGCCTGCCAGCCCTGTGAAATCAACATGCCGCCCAGATGCCCACCCGCCGAGCTGCCGGCGACCACGATGCGGTTCACATCCACACCATGCGCCGCACCGTTGCGGTACAGCCAGGCCACGCTGCGCCGGCATTGCGCAACGATCTCGGCCAGGCTGGCTTCGGGCGACAGGGTGTAGTTGACCACCGCCACCGCAATACCCCGCTGCGTGAAAGCCTTCGCCATAAAGGCCGAATCTTCGCGCCCCAGCGAACGCCAATAACCGCCGTGCACAAACACAAAAAGCGGTGCGTCCTTCTTGCCCGGTACGGGGAACAAGTCCAGCACCTCGTCGGCATGCTCACCGTAGCGCGCGCCCTTCACATGCGGCAGCGCATACATGGGGGTGGAGTGGTCGCGGTAGTCCCTGATGAACACCTCCGCGTCAGGCACCGTGCCGCGCGCGCTGTACTGGCGCGCCAGCTCGGCGGCGTCCATACGGCGCCAGTCTTCTCTCGTCGATAAAAAATCAGACACCCAGCGTCTCCTGCAATACGTCGCGATTGGCCAGCAGGCTAGGCGAGCTGCCGCTCCACACCGTGCGGCCTTTTTCAAGAATGAAATGCGTATCGGCAATGCGCAGCAGCGGGCCGATGTTTTTGTCGATCACCAGCACCGAGAGGCCGGTGTTCTTGAGCGACTGCAGGCAGTCCCAGATCTCGCCGCGCACGATGGGCGCCAGGCCTTCAGTCGCTTCGTCCAGCACCAGCAGGCGCGGGTTGGTCATCAGCGCACGGCCGATCGCCAGCATCTGCTGCTCGCCGCCCGACAGGTTCAGGCCCAGGTTGCCGGCGCGCTCTTTGAGGCGCGGGAAAAGTTTGTACACACGCTCCAGCGTCCACGGGTCTTTGTGCTGCAGGCGGTTGTGTGCGGTGGCCACCAGGTTTTCGACCACCGTGAGGTTGGGGAACACCTGGCGCTGCTCGGGCACCAGGCCCAGGCCCAGGCGCGCGATCTTGTACGAGGGCCAGCGCGAGACGTCTTGCCCGGCAAACTGCACGCGGCCGCTGCGTGCGCTCATGATGCCGGTGGCGGTGCGCACCGTGGTGGTCTTGCCCATGCCGTTGCGGCCCAGCAGGGTCACAAACTCGCCTTCGGCCACGCTGAGCGCGGCGCCGAACAGGGCTTGCGCGTCGCCGTAGCAGACCTCGATGTCGCTGATTTCAAGCAAATTGGTTTTCATACGGGCAGCACCTCGTCGCCCAGGTAAGCGGTGCGCACTTCTTCATTGGCGCGAATTTCTTCGGGTGTGCCGCTGGCGATGATGCGGCCGTACACCAGCACCGAGATGCGGTCGGCCAGCGCGAACACCGCGTCCATGTCATGCTCGACCAGCAGCATGGTGTAGCGGCCCTTGAGGCCTTGCAGCAGCTGCACCACCTTGCCGGACTCCTGGTGGCTCATGCCGGCCATGGGTTCGTCCAGCAGTAGTAAACGGGGTTGCGCGACCAGCACCATGGCCAGCTCCAGCTGGCGGCGCTCGCCGTGGGCCAGCTCGGACACCGGCGTGCGCGCGCGGTGCGTGAGGCCGGCCTGCTCGATCGCCAGCAGGGCAGGCTCCACCAGCTCGGGCTGGCTCAGCATGGGTTTCCAGAAACCGAAGCTGTGGCCGCAATGCGCCTGCATGGCCAGCGCCACGTTTTCCAGCACGCTGAACTCGGGGAAGACAGAGGTGATCTGGTAAGACCGCGCCAGGCCGCGCAATGCGCGCTGTGCCGGTTTGAGTGCGGTGATGTCGGCGCCGTCAAAGATGACGCTGCCGGTGTCGGGCGCGACCTCACCGCCCAGCTGGCCGATCAGCGTGGTCTTGCCTGCGCCGTTGGGGCCGATGATGGCGTGCAGCTCACCCGCGGCCAGCGAGAGCGAGACATGGTCGGTCGCCAGCAGGCCGCCGTAGCGTTTGACGAGTTGGTTGATCTGCAGGGTGCCGCTCATGGCTGGCCCTCCACACTTTCGGGCAAAACCGCCACGCGCTTGCGTTCACGCCACGCATCCCAGTCCAGCAGGTAGCCATACACACCGCGCCGCGCCGTCAACACCACCAGCACGATGAGCGGGCCGAGGATCATCATCCAGTGGTCTGTCAGTGCCTTGAGCAGCTCTTCGCTGATCAGCAGCACCAGCGCGCCGGCCAGCGGGCCAAACACCGTGCCCATGCCGCCCAGCACCACCATCACGATCAGTTCGCCGGACACCGTCCAGGCCAGGTAGGCCGGCGAGGCAAAGCCGGTGAGGTTGGCATACAGCAGGCCGGCCAGCCCGCACAGCATGCTCGACAACACATAGGCCGACAGCCGGTAGCGCAGCGTGTGAAAGCCCATGGCCTTCATGCGCCGCTCATTGACCCGGCAGCCGCGCAGCACCATGCCGAATCGCGCGGCCACCAGGCGGTGCGTGAAAAACAGCGCGGCCAGCACCAGCACCAGCGCCGTGTAATACAGCGTGACGGGCGATGCCAGCGTGAACAAGCCAAAGTCGCTGCGCGCCGAGATCGACAAACCATCGTCCCCGCCGTATTGCTTCAGGCTCACAAAGAGGTAATAAAACATCTGCGCAAACGCCAGCGTGATCATGATGAAAGCAATGCCGGTCGTGCGCAATGAAATCACGCCCGTCAGCAAGCCGACGGCTCCGCACACAGCCAGCGTGACACCCAGCTGCACCCATCCGTTGGTGACTTCATGCTGCGCAAGCAGGCCCACCGAATAAGCACCTAACCCCATATAAAGCGCATGGCCAAAGCTCACCATGCCGCCATAACCGAGGATCAAATTCAGGCTGATGGCCGCCAGCGCAAACACCAGCACCCGCGCCATAAAGGTGAGCGCAAACGGCTCGCCCGCCCAACTGGCATACACCGGTACTACCAGCAGCAGTGCCACCACCAGGGCGGCAAAGCCCAGGGAAATCTTGTTGCGCATCATCATTGGTTCTTCACCGGGAAAAGGCCTTGCGGCTTGAGCGCCAGCACCGCGGCCATAAAGATGCAGATCAGCATCGAGGCCAGCGCCGGGCCGGCGGCTTGCGCGGTACTGCGATCCAGAAACTCCCGCAGGATCATGGGCAAAAAGGCGCGGCCTGCCGTGTCAATCACACCGACGATCAGCGCTGAATAAAACGCGCCGCGCACCGAGCCGATGCCGCCGATCACGATGACGATCATGGCGGTGATCAGGATGGGCTCGCCCATACCGGGCTGCACCGACAAAATCGGCCCGCTCATGAGGCCTGCCACGCCGGCCAGTGCTGCACCGAGGGCAAAGATCGCGGCATTGAGCAGCTTGATGTTGACGCCCAGCGCCGCCACGATGGTCGGGTTGCTGGAGCCGGCGCGTATCAGCATGCCCACGCGGGTCTTGTTGATCAGCAGGTAGCAGCCCAGCGCCACCAGCAGGCCCACCACGATGATGGCGAAGCGGTAGGCCGAGTAGGAAATGCCCAGCAGGTTGATGGTGCCCGACAGCGCCTGCGGCACATTCATGTAATACGGCGACGCGCCCCACACGGTGCGCGCCAGCTCGTTGAAAAAGAGGATCAGGCCGAAAGTGGCCAGCACGTGGTCCAGGTGGTCGCGCGCATACAGCCGCGCGGCCACGATGCGCTCAATCGCAAAACCCAGCGCCGCGCTGCCGACGATGCCGACCAGCGCCGCGAGCAGAAAAGAGTCGGTGCGTGCATAGGCGGCCGCCGCAAAGTAGGCGCCCATCATGTAGAGGCTGCCGTGCGCGAGGTTGACAAAATTCATGATGCCGAAGACGAGCGTGAGCCCCGCCGACAGCATGAACAGCAGCACGCCCAGCTGCAGGCCGTTGAGCATCTGGATAAGAAACAGTGAAAGGCTCATGGAGAGGGGAAGTGGGAAGGGAGGTTCGAATGGATTTGAAAAGGGCCTGGACGGCGAAACCGGCCAGGCCCCTGGGCATTCAAGCCTTTACTTCATCGCGCATTCTTTGTAGTAGGCATCGGCATGGTCTTTCAGCACCACGCCCTTGTTCACGAAGGCCGCCTGGCCCGAAGCGTCCTTGGCCACGTCAACCCGGTAGAAGTTGCGGATCGGGAACTGGTTGGTGTTGAACTTGAAAGGCCCGGCCACCGACTTGAACTCGGCCGTTTTCAGCGCGGCGCGCAGTGCGTCCTTGTTGTCGGCCTTGCCGCCGGTCTTGGCCAGCGCGGCGTTGATCAGCATGGCGGCGTCGTAGCTCTGCGCCGCATACAGCGATGGCGAGCGGTTGTACTTCTTCTTGAAGTCTTCCACAAACTTCTTGTTTTGCGGGTTGTCGATATCAGGGCTGTAAGGCGAGCCTGTCACCACGCCCAGCGCGATGTCTTTCAGCGCCGGCAGGGTCGTGCCGTCCACCGTCGAGGTAGACAGCAGCGGCACCTTGCCCAGCAAACCGGCCTGCTGGTACTGCTTGACGAAGTTCACGCCCATGCCGCCTGGGTAGAAGACGTAAATCGCGTCGGGCTTGGCGGCCTGCAACTGGGCAATTTCAGCGGAGTAGTCGGGCTGGTTGACCTGGGTGTAGACCTCGTCGAGCACCTGGCCCTTGAAGAAGCGTTTGAAGCCTGAGATCGCGTCCTTGCCGGCCTGGTAGTTGGGCGCGAGCAGGTAGACCTTCTTGTAGCCGGCATCGTTGGCGTACTGGCCCATGGACTCGTGCAGCGAGTCGTTGTTCCAGGAGGTCGAGAAGAACATCGGGCTGCAGCCCTTGCCCGTCAGCGGCGTGGGGCCGGCGTTGGAGCCGACCAGCAGCACACCGGCGTCGGTGATGGGTTTGTGCACGGCCATCATCACGTTGGAGAAAGTCACGCCGGTGATGATGTTGACCTTGTCTTTTTCAATCAGCTTCTGCGCCATCTGCACGCCCAGGTCGGGCTTGAGCTGGTCGTCTTCCTTGATGACCTGCACCGTGGCGCCGCCGAGCTTGCCGCCCATGTGCTCCACGCCGAGCATGAAAGCGTCGTACTGGTCTTGCCCGAGTGCGCCTGCCGGGCCCGACAGGGTTCCCAGAAAGCCGATCTTGACCGCTTGCGCCTGGGCTGCAAGGCTGCACGCCGCCAGACCGAGCACCACCACCATGTTGTTCAACTTGAGTTTCATAAAAACCTTCCTTGCTAGTTAAATGCACTAAATGGACTCAATGGACCCGTCACCAAAAACCAGGACTCACACCGGATGCAAAATCAGGACGCATAATTCATGCCTAATTAGTTTAGATATAAACTTAATGACGTCAATACCCCAAAACCCGCGCCCATCCAGGCCCTAGCCCGCTGCACGCATCGCATGCCAGGCCTGCCAGTCGCGCCCGGGGTGGACGGTTCCGCACGAGGGGCAGGTACGCAACTTCGGTGCCGACTCGTAGAAATTGCCGTAGACCCTGGGCAGGTCTTCCACGATGCTTTGCAGCTGCAACTCGCTGCGATGCACCAAACCGCCGCATTGGGCGCAATACCATTCAAAGGCGTCAATGGTGCCGGCCGGGCGGGTGCGCTCGATCACGGTGCACAGGCTCTCCGGGTCGGGGCGCTGCGGCGAGTGGCGCACGTGGGCCGGCAGCAAAAACACATCGCCCTCATGCAGGTCGACACGCTCGAACTTGCCGCGGTCGGCAATCAGCAGATGGGCGCTGCCCTTGAACTGGTGGAAATACTCTTCGAACGGATCGTCATGAAAGTCGGTGCGCTGGTTGGGCCCGCCCACCACCGTGACGATGAGGTCGGTGTCGCGCCAGATCTGCTGGTTGCCCACGGGGGGCTTCAGCAAATGGCGGTGCTCTTCTATCCACTTGGGGAAATTGATCGGCTTCAACATGGCTTGGCTCCTTGTTTTATCGGGGTCTGTCTGGATTCTGGTTCACAACAGCACGGTGGCGGTCTGGTTGAGGATGCAGCGCACCACACTGTGCGCCGTCATCACCGAGGTGCGCGGGTTGTCCGGGTCGGGCCGGCCCACCAGGCGTGTGGCCATGCTGCCGCCTTCGCCCTCGGCTTCGATTTCGTGCACATTGCCTTCGGCGCCTGGGTCGGCCATCAGCTCGACCTGCGTGCGGTCAAAACCCAGTGTGGCCAGCGCCACGGTGGCGGCCACATTGGCATTGCGCGGGTACATCAGGGCCGCCTCGCGCGCCGAGCCGCGGAAAAACGTGGTGGCCGTTGTCAGTGACGCCAGGTCGACCTGTTGCTCGGCCGCACTGCCGGCCCAGGCCTGCGGCGGCTTGCGCGAGCGGTAGGTCACGCGGGCCAGGCCCGCCGTGCGCGCGGCGGCCAGCCAGTCAATGCCGCAAATCGCGCCGCTGGGCAGGATGAGGCGCCTGCCGGCGGCGCGGGCGGCCGCCACCAGCGATTGCTCACGCGCCGCTTCGGCCAGCGCGCCGACCGAGACCAGCAGCAAGTCAGTGCCGGCCTTGAATGTAGCAACGGCATGGTCGTCCACCGCCTGGTGGCCGGCGCATTCCACCACCAGCACCGGGCGGCGTGCGACCAGTTCCGCGTGGCTGTCTACCAGCAGGGATTCGACCTCCGGCGATTGCTCCAGCAAACGTGCGCGGTCACGCGCGAGGACGGCAACCACTTCTGCCTGCCCCGCGCCGTGGGTCAGCAGCAGGCGGTGAACCGCCCTGCCAATCGCGCCGTAGCCAATCAATGCAATTGCCTGTGTCATGGGTGACCTCGTTCTTTTTCTTGCAAAGCTCAGCGGCTCAGCCACCAGGCCATCGCCGCCGCCAGCACCGCCGCAATCGCAATGCGCACGGTTCTGAGGGATATCTTTGCCGCTTTGGGTGAAGGCTCTGCAGTGGCCGGGGCAACTTCCGCGCCCGCCTCCACCGCCGGGGCGTTCAGCTGCGCCGCAAAGCGTTCAAAAAAGTCGGCACTCATTTTTTTGACGCTGGCATCAATCAGGCGCGAGCCGATCTGCGCCAGCCGCCCGCCCACATGGGCATCGGCATTCCAGTCCAGCCGCGTGCCTTCACCTTCGGGTGTCAGCACCACACGCGCCTCGCCCTTGCCAAAACCGGCCACGCCGCCCTGCCCGGCAAACTTCAGCGTGCAGCTGGTGGGGGGTGTCACATCGGCCAGCGTGACGGTGCTGTTAAAGCGTGCCGACACCGGGCCGATCACGATCTTGACCGTGCATTTGTAGTCGTCATCCCCCACCCGCTCAAAGGTTTCGCAGCCGGCGATGCACTGGCGCAAAACCGCCGGGTCCAGCAAGGCCTGCCAGACACGTTCGGCAGGATGGGGAAGTAATTGGGAGCCTTGGTAGTTCATGGGGTCACAGGTTGGGGCGCCGCGGCAGCGGCAGCCGTATCAATAAGATGCTGCACCGCGCGCCGCGTCAGCACGGCGGCCAGGTGGGCACGGTATTCAGCGGAGGCGTGGATGTCCCCCGAGGCGAGTTCCGGATCGACGGCCAGGCCTTCAAGCGCCTGCGGTGCAAAAGAACGGTTGAGCGCCAGCTCGGCCGCTTCCCAGCGCCAGATGCCCGAGCCCAGGCCGGTGACCGCGACACGCACACCTTCGGCAACACGGGCCACCGCCACGCCTGCCAGGGCAAAGCGCGAAGCCGGTTGTTCAAACTTGAGGTAATGCGCTTGCGTCACACGCGGAAAGCGCACACCGCAAACAATCTCGTCGGGTTCCAGCGCGGTGGTGAAGAGGCCGCCAAAAAAATCATCCGCCGCGATCTCGCGCCTGTCGGTGCAGACCGTGCCGTTCAGCGCCATCACGCCGGCGGGCCAGCAGGCGGCCGGATCAGCGTTGGAGATGGAACCGCCCAGCGTGCCGCGGTTGCGCACCTGCTGGTCGCCGATGCCGTGGGCCAGACCCGCCAGCATGGGCGCGATGCGGCGCACCAGCAGTGAAGCCGCCACGCTGGCGTGCGTGCACATGGCGCCTATCCAGAGCCCGCCCTTTTCTTCGCGCAAATCCGTCAATTCAGGCAAGCCCTGCAGATCAATCAGCAGCGTGGGCGCGGCAAAGCGCAGTTTCATCGCGGCCAGCAGGCTTTGCCCGCCCGCCAGCAGCTTGGCTTCGGGGTCCTCACGCAGCCAGCCAATGGCTTCGGCCACATTGCGCGGGCGGCGGTAGTCAAACGAGTTCACGGAGAAACCTCTTGGGTTTGCGCCCGCATCTGCTGCAGGCCTTCGCACACCGCATCCACGATGCCGCGGTAACCGGTGCAGCGGCACAGGTTGCCCGACAGCGCACAGCGCACGGCCTCAGGTTCGGCAGGCACACCTTCAGCCGCCATGGCCACGCCGCGCATCACCATGCCGGGCGTGCAGTAGCCGCACTGCAAGCCATGGTGTTTGCCAAAGGCCTGCTGCATTGGATGCAGCGGGCCATCGCCGGGCTGCAGGCCTTCAATCGTCAGAATCTGCGAACCATTGACCTGCGCCACCAGCAGGTTGCAGGACTTGGCGGCCGCACCATTGACCAGCACCGTGCAGGCGCCGCACTGGGCCGTGTCGCAGCCCTGGTGCGTGCCGGTCAGGCCCAGGTCTTCCCGCAGGAAGTCCACCAGCAAGGTAGACGGCGCAAGCTGCGCCTCGGCAGGCTTGCCGTTGACCTCGAGCCGGATGGGAATCACCATGGCGCTGCGTTCTGTCATATGTACCGATTCAGGAGAGACGCAAGCCGCTGCGCGCCAGCGCGTCGCGTGTGGCGGCCTTCTCGGCTTCGGTCAGGTTCAGCAGCGGGCGGCGAACCGGGCCACCGACCTGGCCGAGCAGTTCCATCCAGTACTTGGTATAGGCCTGCGGCGTGCCGCTGGGGCGGGCCGAGCGGAAGGCCGCGCGCGCCGGCTCCAGGCTGTCGCGCACCACGCGTGCCTCGGCGTGCTTGCCTTCAAAAGCCAGGCGGGTGTACTCGTTGATGCGCTGGTCCACTGCGGTCTGCAGCAGGAAGGGTGGCGTCGAGCAGAGGTACAGGCGCCAGCCCAGGTCGATGATGTTGTCCAGCCACTCTTCTTCAGACGCGGTGCTGACAAGAATCCTGTCGCCGGCCAGCTCGGTGAGCCTGGTGTACATGGCGCGGTCCACGCTGTACTTCATCGCGACGATGTTGGGCAGCTCGGCGATGCGGGCGCAGAGTTCGGGGCTCATGATGTAGCCGCAGTCCGGGTGGTTCCACAGCGCAATGCCGATGTCGAGCTGCTCGCTCAGGTGGCGGTAGTACTCGTACACGGTGGCTTCGGCATTGTGGTGAAAGTGCAGCACCGGGCTGTGCACCACGATGTAATCGGCGCCGATGTTTTGCGAATGGCGGGCCAGGTCCAGCACGACGTCGAGGTTGGTGTCTGAGCAGGATGTCACCACGCCGCAATGGCCGAAAGCGCCTTCGACCGCCAGCTCAAAGGTGCGCTTGCGCTCGGGCACCGACATCGAGAAAAACTCGCCCTGCTTGCCGTTGACAAACAGGCCGCCGAGCTTGAGCGTTTGCGCCCAGTGCCGCATGTTTTTGCGAAAGCCGTCTTCGTCCAGCGACAGGTCTTCCTTGAAGGGTGTGGCCGTGGCGGCCCAGACGCCGCGAAAGTTTTCGCGGGCGTACTCTTTGGCTTCGTATTTTTTGTATTTCATGGTTTGCTTTTCAAAAAAATTCAGGTGGGTTGCATGGCCCGCCAGAGGCGTTCGGCCGTCAGGGGGAAATCGAGGGAGCGCTCACCCAGCGGTGAAAGCGCATCGGCCGCAGCATTGAGCAGCGCCGCCGGCACGCCGATGCAACCGGCTTCGCCCACACCCTTGGCGCCCAGCAGGTTGGCCTGGGTCGTGAAGGCCAGGCTTTCGAGTTCGATGGGCGGCATGTCGTCGGCGCGCGGCACGGCGTAGTCCATGAGCGAGCCGGTCAGCAGCTGGCCTTCGCTGTCGTAAACGATGCGCTCCAGCATGGCCTGGCCCAGGCCTTGCGCCAGGCCGCCCAGCAGCTGGCCTTCCGCCAGCTGCGGCGAGATGATGCGGCCCGCGTCGTCCACCCAGACCAGGCGCTCGATGCACGGCTGGCCGGTGTCACGATCAATCGCCATGCGGGCGATGACGCAGCCGTAGCTCCAGCCTTCGCTGGGCGCGGTGTACACCGTCCCGGCCGTGATCGGCAGTGCCTCGCCGGCATCGCGCCGCGCGGCCGCCATGCGCGCAGCCTCGGCGACGGCGCTGCCGCCTATCGCCATGCTGCGGCTGGCCAGTGCGCCCACGCCTTCGGGGGAGGTGGCAGTGTCGCCGTGGTCCACGCTCACCTGCGCAGCTTCGCAGCCCAGCACCTCGGCGGCAATCACCGCGTAACTCGTCTCGTGGCCCTGGCCTTGTGCGGCGGAGCCGCTGGCCACATGCACCCGGCCGTCGGCGTGCAAGGTGACGCGGGCGCTTTCCCAGCCCTGGCCGCAGGGCTCGACATAGATCGCGATGCCGATGCCGACCAGTTCACCGGCTGCGCGGCGCTGCGTTTGCAATTGCCGCTCGCCTGCGTAGTCAAAACGTGCGCAGGCTTTTTGCAGGGCCAGGCGGTAGTCGCCCGCATCAAAACGCTCTCCCGTCGGTGTGGCGTAGGGCATGGCCTCTACCTCCACCAAATTACGCAGGCGCAGTTCAACCGGATCCATGCCGGCGCTGCGCGCAGCCATCTCAACCAGGCGCTCCATCAGCAGCGCCGCTTCAGGGCGGCCGGCGCCGCGGTAAATATTGACGGCCGCCGCATTCGACATGCCCGCCTCGGCGGCGATGTCGACAGCGGCGACGCGGTAAGGCCCCGGCAGGATGCGCGCCGCATTGCGGGCCGGCACCACAGCGCTGTAGGGCAGCCAGGCACCCATCGGGAATTGCAGGCGCGCTTCCAGATGCAGGAAGCGGCCTTGCGCGTCCAGCGAGAGTTCGCCTTCCAGCTTCGCACCGCGGCCCTGCGCGGCAGACATGAATTCTTCGGAGCGCGAGGAGGTCCACTTGATCGCGGCCTTCAGCTGGCGCGCCGCAAAAGCGATGACCAGGTCCTCAGGCGAGACCGACGCCTTGGCACCGAACGCACCGCCGATGTCGGGCGCGATCACACGCACTTGCGCCAGCGGCACATCCAGCGTGCGGGCGATGTCGGCGCGTGCGCGTGAAGGCGCCTGTGTGCCCAGCCAGGCCGTCAGCGTGCCGCCGGCCGCGTCCCAGTGGGCCAGCGCGGCGCGCGGCTCCAGCGACATGGCAATCACGCGCGGCTGCTGGTGCGACACACGCACGCGGTGTGAGACGTTGGCTGGCGCGGCGCCGCTGGTCTGATGCCGCACCTTGCCCAGCGGCGGCGCACCGGGCGCCATGTCGCCTTGCGCCGCTTCAGCGTCGTAATCCACAAACACCAGCTCGGCCGCGTCTTGCGCCGCCTGAAGGCTGGTCGCCACCACCAGCGCGATGGGCTGGCCCACAGAATCCACCCGGCCCTGGGCCAGCAGCGGGCAGTTGGGCAACTGCATGCCGGACACCAGCTCGTTGATGGGCGGCATGAAGCGGCCGGCCAGCGCATCGGGGCCGATGACCGCGACGACGCCTTCGCTGTCTTGGGCAGCCTGCAGATCAACGGCAATGAGCCGCGCCCGGCCGTGGGTGCTGCGCACAAACACCGCATGCAGCATGCCGGGCTGACGCAGGTCGTGCACGTACTGGCCGCGCCCCGTCAACAAACGGCGGTCTTCCACGCGGGCCAGGCCGTCGGCTCTGGCGCTCATGGGGGATGCGGGCGGTTCGGGGTGGGAGTTCATGGGCAAGGCAAATTAGAGCCTTGGCCCGCCCCGGCAACAAGCGACTTTTATTGAAGGATTCTTCAGCTTTCCTTGAGAGTGCGCAGCGGGACGGGAGCGCCAGCTCGCCCTGGCGCCAGAACTGCTCAGGCAGGATTTATGAACAAAATCGGCCTCTAGCCCAGGCAAAGCCTTGGCTTATAGCTATCAAATCAATAGCAAACCAGGATTGACGGAAGCGCAGCCTTAAAGAAACCGCTCCAGCAACCGCCGTGAAGCGCGGTCCAGCGCGGTCATGTCGCGCACGCTGTACTGCACGCCCTGGCTGCCGGCGATCAGCAGGCCGACGCGGCCGAGGCGGCGGATGTCTTCTTCGCCCCGCAGGATGAAAGAGGTGTCGCCGCGGTCGGTCTCTACCGTCCAGACGCTGGGCGTGCCGAAACTGGAGACGCTTTTGAGACGCGTGACTTCAGGCACAAAGTCGCGCAGGGCAAGCTCTTCCTGCAGCAGCGTTCGCGCTGCCTCAGGCACGGCCTGCAGCTGGTCTATCCAGGCGACTTCATGGCCTTCGGTGTTGACGAGCGAAATGCCTTCGTCGGGTGCGGCCAGGGGAAAGGCCCGCACAGGCACCACGCCGGCGTGCACCTGGCCCGCCGCGTCGGTAAAGACCAGGTGGCCCGAGGCGTCGCGCGCCAGCTGGAGTGCAGAGGAAGAAGTGAAGGAAGTGGAGGAAGTCATGTCAGATCCTGCGCTCATGCGTTATTGACGTGCTGGGCAGCATGGGCCAGCTGCGAGGTGGCCAGCGCGATGCGGCGCTCTTCGGCTTCCTGGCCGCCCTCTTCGTTGTCGACCTGGCGCGCCTGCGCTTCATAGAGCCGCCAGTACGCGCCCTGCTTGGCCATGAGTTCGTCATGCGGGCCCACTTCCACCACCTGGCCGCGGTCCATCACGACCAGGCGGTCGGCCTTGCGCAGGGTGGAAAGGCGGTGGGCGATCGCAATCGTGGTGCGGCCCTGCACCAGGTTGTCGAGGGCGCGCTGGATTTCTTTTTCGGTCTCGGTGTCGACCGACGACGTGGCTTCGTCCAGGATCAGGATGCGCGGGTCGATCAGCAGCGCGCGCGCAATCGAAATGCGCTGGCGCTCGCCGCCTGAGAGGCCCTGGCCGCGCTCGCCCACCAGCGAGTCGTAGCCCTGCGGCAGGCGCAGGATGAACTCATGCGCATGGGCCGCACGCGCAGCCGCGACGATCTCGGCCCGCGTGGCGCCGGGCTTGCCATAGGCGATGTTTTCGGCAATCGTGCCGAAGAAAAGAAAGGGCTCCTGCAGCACCAGGCCGATGTTGCGGCGGTAGTCGGCCACGCCAAAGCGGCGGATGTCGGTGCCGTCCACGCTGATGGAGCCGTCGCTCACGTCGTAAAAGCGGCAGATCAGGTTGACCAGCGTGCTTTTGCCCGAGCCGCTGTGGCCCACCAGGCCGATCATCTCGCCGGGGCGGATTTGCAAATCCAGCCCGCGGATGACAGAACGGTTGCCATAGCGAAAGCCCAGGTTCTTCATGTCGATGCGGCCCTCGAGCGCCGTGATCTTCACCGGGTTGGCGGTTTCGGGCACGTTGGAGACGTGGTCCAGGATGTCGAAAATGCGCTTGGCGCCGGCGGCGGCCTTTTGCGTGACGGAGACGATGCGGCTCATCGAATCCAGCCGGCCGTAGAAGCGGCCGATGTAGGCGATGAACGCCGTCAGCACACCGACGGTGATCTGCTGGCGCGACACCAGCCAGATGCCGAAGGCCCAGACCACCAGCAGGCCGACTTCCGTCAGCAGCGAGACGGTGGGCGTGAACAGCGACCAGGTCTTGTTCAGCTTGTCGTTGACGGCCAGGTTGTACTGGTTGACTTCGCGGAAACGCTGGGCTTCGCGCTTTTCCTGGGCGAAAGCCTTGACCACGCGGATGCCGGGAATGGTGTCGGCCAGCACGTTGGTCACGTCCGACCAGACGCGGTCGATCTTTTCAAAGCCGGTGCGCAGCTTGTCGCGCACCACGTGGATCATCCAGGCGATGAAGGGCAGCGGCAGCAAGGTCACCACGGCCAGCCAGGGGTTGATGGAAAACAGGATGACGGCGGTCATCACGATCATCAGCACGTCGGTGGCGAAATCCAGCGCGTGCAGCGACAAAAACACGCAGATGCGGTCGGTTTCGGAGCCGATGCGTGACATCAGGTCGCCGGTGCGCTTGCCGCCGAAGTAGTCCAGCGAAAGCTCCAGCAGGTGGTCAAACGTGGCGGTGCGCAGGTCGGCGCCTATGCGTTCAGACACCAGGGCCAGCAGGTAAGTGCGCGCCCAGTTCAGCGCCCAGCCCAACACCGCGGCCGCCAGCAGGCCGCCCAGCAGCGCGCCGACCTTCCAGGGCTCGATCTGCTGGCCGTTCTGGAAGGGGATGAGGATGTCGTCCATCAGCGGGATGGTCAGGTAAGGGGGCACCAGGGTGGCGGCGGTGGACGCCAAAGTCAGCAAAAAGCCGGCCAGCAGCTGGAAGCGGTAGGGCTGGGCAAAGCGCCAAAGGCGCAGCAGCACCCAGGTGGACGGCGGGGTGTGCAGCTCGCGGGCGCAGGCCGGGCATTCCTCGCTGTCGGGCGGCAGCGGCAGGTCGCATTCGGGGCACAGCGCCGTGTCGTCCAGGGCCGGCGCCTCGGCCCCGCCTTGGGCTCGCTGCTGGGCGAAAAGCCGCACCAAGCGCAGCGCCTGGACATTGGCGCCCAGGGTAAACCGCCAGCTGGCCAGCCGCCGGCCGCCCTCGTGCAGCTCCAGCGTGCCGACGCCGGCGTGGTCGAAATGGCGCAGGGAAAGCCCCGCCAGCGGGGCGCCGGCCAGGTCTACCGTCGGCCAGCGGGTCCATTGGCCTGCAGGGTCACGGGCCAGCAGCTGGCGGTCGGTCAGGGCGATCAACCCCTCGGCAAAACGAAGTTGGCCATGTAGGTCAACCGTAAGAGTACATAGAACGTTCTCTTCGGTTACAAGTTGTGAGCGAAGCCCCTCCAAAGCGGGGTCGGTAAGGCTGAAATCGTCTGCCGGGTGTTTGTGTTGCATTGTGTTGGTGAATTCCTGGCGTCCCATATCTGGCGCGGCTGGGTTTTCGCAAGTCTTGGTCGTCGCGCGTGGGGAGCCCGAACAGGGGATTTTCGCTGAATGCGGCCAGGAACGACAGAGTTTGACCTTTCGACCCTGAAATTGGCGAAACCGGCGGTATCGGCCCCCCCTGCGCGGCCAGCACGTTCGCAATAAGAACAAATACATAACGAGACACAACGGGGATCCACCGGAGCCGTTACAGGCCCCACACTGAAATTTCGGCGGGGAACCAGGCCTTGCACCGACGGGTGCAGCCGCATGCCCTGCCGACCATGTTGCGAACAATGAGCCTACAGGACGACATCAAGCTGCTGCGCATCAATTACCTGCGCGGTCCCAATATCTGGACTTACCGGGCCGTGCTTGAGGTCTGGCTGGACCTCGGCAAGCTCGAAGACTTTCCCTCCAACCTTCTGCCCGGCTTCAACGACCGCCTGGTCGCCCTGCTGCCGGCCCTGGTCGAGCACCACTGCGGCGTGGGCGAGCGCGGCGGTTTTATCCAGCGCCTGCTGGAAGGCACCTGGTCGGGCCATGTGCTGGAGCACGTGGTGATCGAGCTGCTGAACCTCTCGGACATGCCCACCGGCTTCGGCCAGACGCGCAGCACCACCAAGCGCGGCGTTTACCGCATGGTGTTCCGTGCGCGCGACGAACAGGTCGCCCGCACCGCGCTGGCCGAGGGCCACCGGCTGTTGATGGCCGCGATCAACGGCACGCCTTATGGCCCGGCCGATGTGCAGGCTTCGGTGGAAAAAATCAGGGCCAAAATCGACGACTGCTACCTCGGCCCCAGCACGGCGTCCATCGTGGCCGCAGCGACCGACCGCCGCATCCCGCACATCCGCCTGAACGACGGCAACCTGGTGCAGCTGGGTTACGGCGCCAGCCAGCGCCGCATCTGGACGGCCGAAACCGACCTCACCAGCGCGATTGCCGAAGGCATCGCCCACGACAAGGACCTGACCAAAAGCCTGCTGGTGACCTGCGGCGTGCCGGTGCCCGAGGGCGAAATCGTGAACACGGTAGAAGAAGCCTGGGAAGCGGCCGAAGACATCGGCCTGCCGGTGGTCGTGAAACCCTCTGACGGCAACCATGGCCGCGGCGTTTCGCTGGACCTCAACACCCGGGAAGAAGTGCAAGCCGCATTTGAGATGGCGGCCCGGCACGGCAGCGAGGTCATGGTCGAGCGCTTTGTGCGCGGCCACGAACACCGCCTGCTGGTGGTGGGCGGCAAAGTGGTGGCGGCTGCACGCGGCGAAACCGCCTGCGTGACCGGCGACGGCGTCTCCACCGTCACCCAGCTGGTCGACGCACAGCTCAACACCGACCCGCGCCGCGGCGACGGCGAAGACTTTCCGCTGGGCCGCATCGAAACCGCCGAAGACGGCGCCGTGGTGCTCGATTTGCAGCGCCAGGGCCTGAGCCCCGACGCGGTGCCGGCCGCCGGGCGCGAAGTGCTGATCCAGCGCAACGGCAATGTCGCGATTGACTGCACCGACGAAGTCCACCCCGAGGTGGACCACATCGTGTCGCTGGCCGCGCGCGTCGTGGGCCTGGACATCGCCGGTGTCGACGTGGTGGCGCAAGACATCTCGCGCCCGCTGCACGAACAGGGCGGCGCGATTGTGGAAGTCAACGCCGGCCCCGGCCTGCTGATGCACCTCAAACCCGCTGAAGGCTCACCGCGCCCCGTGGGCCGCGCCATCTGCGACCACCTCTTTCCCAACACCGCCCATACCGGCGACGCGGACCACCCGCATGACGGCCGCATCCCCATCGTCGGCATTGCCGGCTCTGCCGGCAACGAGCGCGTGGCGCGCCTGGTGGCCTGGCTGCTGCACCTGTCGGGGCGGCACACCGGCCTGGCCTGCCAGGCTGGCCTTTTTCTGGACCAGCGCTGCGTGGATGCGGCCGATTGCACCACCTGGGAAGCCGGCCAGCGCCTGCTGATCAACCGCGCCGTGCAGGCTGCAGTGTTTCAAAGCGGCGCCGAGACCATCTTGCGCACCGGCCTGCCTTACGACAAATGCCAGGTGGGTGTGGTCACCGACCTGGGCGGCACGGCCGGGCTGGCCGAATTCGACATCACCGAAGACGACCAGATGTACAAGGTCATGCGCTCGCAGGTCGATGTGGTGCTGCCCGGCGGCGCCGCGGTGCTCAACGCCGGCGACGCACGCATTGTGGAAATGGAAGCGCTTTGCGACGGCGAAGTGATCTTCTACAGCACCAACCCCAAAACCTCCGCCATCGCCGCGCATTGCGCCAAGGGCGGCCGCGCCCTCTATATAAGACAAAACCAGGTGGTGCTGGCCACCGGCGCGAGCGAGGCTTTTCTGCCCGGCCTGGGCAAGCTCGCCGCCTGGCGTGAGCGCCGCGGCCTGAGCGAAGACGCGCTGCTGGCCGCCGTGGGCGCCGCCTGGGCGCTGGGCATACCGCTCAATTTGATAGGCGCCGGCATGGAAGCCTTTGAAACCACCCCCAAGAACGCAGGGAGTGCCGAGTAATGGAAGTGTCCCGTATCCGCGCGCTGCGCGGCCCCAACCTCTGGAGCCGCCACACGGCGCTTGAAGCCATCGTGGCCTGCACCGCAGCCGAATGCGACATCGCCGGCCTGCCCGGCTTCGAGCCACGCGTGCGCTCGCTCTTTCCCGAGATGGGCCGCTTCCGCCAGACCGGCCACGCCGGCCCCGTCTCCTTGGCCCATGTGCTGGAAGCCGCCGCGCTGGCGCTGCAAACCGCCGCCGGCTGCCCCATCACCTTCAGCCACACCGCCTCCACTGTCGAGGCCGGCACCTACCAGGTGGTGGTTGAGTACAGCGAAGAAACCGTCGGCCGGCTGGCCTTTGAACTGGCACAGGCATTGATCCACGCCGCCTTGCGCGACACCGCGTTTGACCTGGACGCTGCGATTGCCCAGTTGCGCGACCTCGACGAAGACGAGCGCCTGGGCCCCAGCACCGGCGCGATTGTCGACGCCGCCGTGGCGCGCGGCATTCCGTACCGACGCCTGACCAAAGGCAGCATGGTGCAGTTCGGCTGGGGTTCGAAGCAGCGCCGCATCCAGGCCGCCGAACTGGACGCCACCAGTGCCGTGGCCGAGTCCATCGCGCAAGACAAGGACCTCACCAAAAAACTGCTGCGCGCCGCCGGCGTGCCGGTGCCGCTGGGTCGGCCGGTAGCAGACCCCGACGATGCCTGGGCCGCGGCCCTTGAAGTGGGCTTGCCCGCCGTTGTGAAGCCGCTGGACGGCAACCAGGGCAAGGGCGTTACCGTCAATATCCTGACGCGTGAGCACCTGGATATTGCCTACAAGGCCGCCGCCGAATACGGCCAGGTCATGGTCGAGAAATTCCTGCCTGGCAGCGACTTCCGCCTGCTGGTGGTGGGCAACAAGCTGGTGGCCGCCTCGCGGCGCGAGCCGCCGCAGGTGGTGGGCGACGGCCTGCACACCGTGCGCGAGCTGGTCGACATCGTCAACCAGGACCCCAAACGCGGCGAAGGCCACGCCACCTCGCTCACCAAGATCCGCTTTGACGAGATTGCCGTGGCGCGCCTGGAAGTGCAAGAGTTGACGCCCGACTCCATTCCCGCCAAGGGCCGGCGCGTCATCCTGCGCAACAACGCCAACCTCAGCACCGGCGGCACCGCCACCGACGTGACCGACGACGTGCACCCGGCCGTGGCCGCGCGCGCCGTGGCCGCGGCGCAGATGGTCGGCCTGCACATCTGCGGTGTCGACGTGGTGTGCGAAAGCATGCTGCGCCCGCTCGAATCGCAAAGCGGCGGCGTGGTTGAAGTCAACGCCGCACCCGGCCTGCGCATGCACCTGTCGCCTTCCTACGGCAAGGGCCGCGCCGTGGGCGTGGCCATGATCGACGAGCTCTTTGCCCCCGGCGACAACGGCCGCGTGCCGGTGATCGCCGTGACCGGCACCAACGGCAAGACCACCACCACCCGCCTCATCGCCCACCTGATGGCCGCCGACGGCCTGCGCACCGGCATGACCAACACCGACGGCGTCTACATCAACGGCCGGCAGACCGACAGCGGCGACTGCAGCGGCCCCAAGAGCGCGCGCAACGTGCTGATGCACCCCGACGTCGATGCGGCCGTATTCGAGATCGCCCGCGGCGGCGTGCTGCGCGAAGGCCTGGGCTTTGACCGCTGCGAAGTCGCCGTCGTCACCAACATCGGCAGCGGCGACCACCTGGGCCTGAACTACATCACCACGGTGGAAGACCTGGCCGTGCTCAAACGCGTGATCGTGCAGAACGTCTCGACCACCGGCTACGCCGTGCTCAATGCCGCCGACCCCATCGTCGCCGACATGGCCGCCACCTGCCCGGGCAAGATCATCTTTTTCGCCGCCGACCGGCACCACCCGCTCATGGCCACGCACCGCGCGCAAGGCAAGCGCACGGTGTATGTCGACGGCGCCAATCTTGTCGCCGCCGAAGGCGCCTGGGTCGAGCGCATCCCGCTGCAGGGCGTGCCCGTCACGCGCGGCGGCACCATCAGCTTCCAGGTTGAAAACGTCATGGCCGCCGTCGCCGCCGCCTGGGGCGCCGGCCTGAACTGGGACACCATCAAGCGCGGCCTTTCCAGCTTTGTGACCGACGCACACAACGCGCCCGGGCGCTTCAACGTCATGGACTACAAGGGCGCCACCGTGATCGCCGACTACGGCCACAACCCCGACGCCATGCGCGCGCTGGTGGCGGCCGTTGACGCCATGCCCGCCACGCCCGGCCAGCGCCGCAGCGTGGTGATCAGCGGCGCCGGCGACCGCCGCGACAGCGACATCCGCGACCAGACCATCATCCTGGGCGGCGCGTTCGACGACGTCATCCTCTACCAGGACGCCGCCCAGCGCGGCCGCGCCGACGGTGAAGTGATGGCCCTGCTGCGTCAAGGCCTGGACAAAGCCCGCCGCACAAAGAACATCGACGAGATTCGCGGCGAGTTTCTGGCCATCGACACCGCGCTGGCGCGGCTGCAACCCGGCGACCTCTGCCTCATCCTGGTCGACCAGGTGCAGGAAGCGCTGGACCACCTGGCGGCGCGGGTGAAGGAAGCGAAAGAGAAGGTAGCCGTGCACTAGCCGGAATTTGGGCTGGGGCAATTTTCTTAAGCAAAAAGTGTCTCCAGCCCATACCATTCATGGGCCTATAGCTATCAAATTAATAGCAATCTGCCGCCGGGCACGGCATCGGCCGCACGTTAAACTTCCCCCATGACCTGGAACGCGACCCTCGCACTCGATTACACCCACCAGGCCGGCAAGACGCTTGCCCACTTTCGCCACAGCGGGCCGCTGCGCATCCTGCAAAGCCTTTACCCCGAAGGCGACGCGATCTGCCACAACGTCATCGTGCACCCGCCCGGCGGGCTGGTCGGCGGCGATACGCTGGAGCTGGCTTTCAGCGCCGCCGCCGGCTCACACGGCCTGATCACCACGCCCGGCGCCACGCGCTTTTACCGCTCGACCGGCGAGCCGGCCCTGCAAAACACGCGCCTGACATTGGAAGCCGACGCCCGCATGGAATGGCTGCCGCTTGAAGCCATCTGCTACAGCGGCTGCATCGCCGAAAACCGCCTGACCATGACGCTGGCGCCCGGCGCGGAGCTGATCGGCTGGGACATCACCGCGCTGGGCCTGCCGGCTGCCGGCCAGCCTTTTGAAAGCGGCAATTTCCGCCAACATATTGAAGTGCCCGGTGTGTGGCTGGAGCGCGCCCAGCTCGCCGCCGGCGACACCCTCTTGATGAACAGCCCGCTGGGCATGGCCGGCCACCGCTGCATCGCGTCGCTGTTTTTTGTGACGGGCAGCAAGCTGGAGCGCAACCGCAGGCAACTCGCACTGGACTGTGCGCGTGAAGTGATGGGCGCCCACGCCTTGAGTCCCACCGCCGGCGCCACCAGCCCGGATGCGCAAGTGGTCGTGGTGCGGGTGCTGTCGCCCGTGGTGGAGCCTGCGATGGCATTGCTGCGGCAGGTGTGGCAGGCCTGGCGCAAAGAGCTGTGGCAGCTCGCGCCGTCCACGCCGCGGCTCTGGTCTACATAGTCTCTACATAGTCCATAGAAGGCTGGACAAAACCATCGCCGGGAACACGCTTTCCGGCGAATTGAACCGGCCTGCAACACTCTGCAGCGATTTCGTGTCTTTGTTCACAGCGTCAAAGAGAACCTGAAAGACCTGTCCTACACCCTAATGGGCATAGGGGCACGGCCTGACCGCTGCATTTCCTTTCAAGGCGGCGTCAAGGCCCGGTCCAGACTCCATTCATCGACATCCGTCGAGTCCGAACAAGGAGTTTGACCATGATTTCAGCCCACAATTTCCGCCTCGTTAAAAGCGCCGCCTGTTTCGGCGTAGCCGCCCTGCTCTCGCTGGGCGCCACCGCACAGATCGCGGCCGGCACCACCGGCATTGACGCTTCGGGCAGTGCCCGCAGCGAAATGAATGCCTGCCTGACCGGCCGCACCCAGCAAGACCAGGAAACCTGCATGACCGAAGTGCGCAACGCCAATGCGGCCAAGCGCGCCGGCAAGGTCGACAACGCCGATGGCCAGTTTTCTGCCAATGCGTTGAAGCGCTGCGACGTCTTCCAGGGTGAAGACCTGGTGGCCTGCCAAGCCCGCATCGTCGGCTACGGCAAAACTGACGGCAGCGTGGCCGGCGGCGGCGCGATCCGCCAGGTAGAAACCGTTGTCATGCCCGCAGGCGCCACCAATGTGCGCGTGCAGCCGCAGACCAATTCCAACATTGTGGTGATTCCCGCACCGCAATAACAGTTGCCACTCGCTCCGCCGGGGTTTGATGAATTCACCGGATGAAGCAGAAGCAAAGGTGGGCCGCTTGCGGCCCACTTCTTTTTGGGCGTCCTCTTTTCTCGCCTCTGCGCCGCGCCTGGTCGCTGTGTAAAGCCCAACCACCGCCTTGATTTGGCGCGCATGATGAACAAGCCGTCCCGCGCGTGACTCTTTGGCGTCCGCTTCTTCCCGGACTCCCGTCTTCTTCAGCCCCATTGCACCCCAGGCCACGCATGTCCAAGCACACAACCCCTTCACAGCAAAAACCCCAGCTGGTCCGCGCGCTGGAAAAGAACGATGCCATCCAGGGCACGGTAGAGCGCTCTGCGCAAGAGCTGGACCTGGTCAACAGCGTTCTGGAAAAAGAAATCCCGGTGACTGTCAAAAAAGGCGACATCGCCATGGCGCTGGAGAAAACGGCCGAACTGGAAGACCAGATCCAGGCCTCTGCGGATGAATTGGCGCACGTCAATGAACTGCTGGCGCAGGAGGTCACCGAGCGCGAAAAACTTGAAGAAAAGCTGCAGAGCGCCGAACACGAACTCGGCAAAAAGAATTCAGCGGCCGACAGCTGATATCAAGCTCCGGTCCGGGCTTCTAGCCCTTGATCAAACCGTCGGCCTTGAACATGGCCTTGATCCCGCGCACCGCCTGACGGATGCGGGCCTCGTTCTCAATCAGTGCAAAACGCACATGGTCATCGCCATGGTCGCCAAAACCAATGCCCGGTGACACGCACACCTTGGCTTTTTCCATCAGCTGTTTGGCAAACTCCAGCGACCCGAGCTTGCGATACGCCTCCGGGATGCGCGCCCAGATGTACATCGACGCCTTGGGGCAGTCCACCGCCCAGCCCACCTCCGTCAGGCCCTTGTAGAGCACGTCGCGCCGCGCCTGGTACTGCGCTGCGATGTCTTTCACACATTGCTGGTCGCCCTCGAGCGCGGCAATCGCCGCCACCTGCAGCGGGGTGAAGGTGCCGTAGTCGTGGTAGCTCTTGATACGCGCCAGCGCCGCCACCAGGTCGGGGTTGCCCACCATAAAGCCGACGCGCCAACCCGCCATGTTGTAGCTTTTGGAGAGCGTGAAAAACTCCACCGCGATGTCTTTGGCGCCCGGCACCTGCATGATGGAAGGCGCTTTCCATCCGTCAAACACGATGTCGGCATAGGCCAGGTCGTGCACCACAAAGATGTCGTGCTTGCGCGCCAATGCGATCACCTTCTCGAAAAAATCCAGTTCCACACACTGCGCTGTCGGGTTGGACGGAAACCCCAGCACGATCATCTTGGGTTTGGGGTAGCTGCCGCGAATGGCTTTTTCCAGCTCGGCGAAAAAGTCGGTGTCCGGCGTCAGCGGCACCGAGCGGATGTCGGCCCCGGCGATCACCGCGCCGTAAATGTGGATCGGGTAACTCGGGTCAGGCACCAGCACCGTATCGCCGCGGTCCAGCGTGGCCAGCATCAGGTGGGCCAGCCCTTCTTTGGAGCCGATGGTGACAATGGCCTCGCTGTCCGGGTCTATCGCCACCTGGTAGCGGCTTTGGTACCAGTGCGCGATGGCGCGCCGCAGCCGCGGGATGCCCTTGCTCGCTGAGTAACCGTGGGTGTCGGGCCGCTGCGCGACCTCGGTGAGCTTGGCGACGATGTGCGCCGGCGTGGCCCCGTCGGGGTTGCCCATGCTCATGTCGATGATGTCCTCGCCGCGCCGGCGCGCCGCGAGTTTCAGCTCGGCCGTGATGTTGAAGACGTAGGGAGGGAGGCGGTCAATGCGCGCAAAGCGGCGCTTGCCTGGGGAAGAGGCGGACATAGGAGACTTTCACGTAAGCGCCCGGAACCGTCCGAGCGACGTGGCCGGCAATGGGGCCGGCCCGAAAACATCCTACCCGATGGGGCGGCGGCTTGCCACTGCCTCACCGCCTCGGTGTCTGAAATCGGCCACGGAAAAACTCAAACGCCAACACCAGCAAGAACCCAACGGCATACGCCAGCACATCCATCCAGTCGGCCACCGAACCCAGCACAATCTTCAGCACCCGGTTCTGGACATGCCAGCCGTTGGCGCTTGCCACGTACTGGCCCAGTTCCACCAGGCAACCCACCGCGAGTGCGGCCAGGGCCAGCCCATAAACGTTGGCCCTGAGCACGGTCTTGAGCAGGAAGTACACCCACACCACCGCCAATACGTCGCCAACGAAACCCCGTAGCCAGGGGTGATGCGACCACACGGTCGCGATCAGCACTTCCACAATAAAAATGAGGAGCGCCCACAGCGCCGCCTCACGGTCAAAGCGCAGCTGCATGCGAGGCGCGGCCGCCTCAGTCGGGGACATGGATGCGTGCCTTCACATGCTTCAGGTTGGCCACGATGGTGAAAGTCATGACCACCAGCAGCGACCAGGAACTCCACTTGCCCACATGCACGGCCGACCAGGCGCCCAGCTGGTTGGGGTAATGCCACAGGCTGAAGAAGGTGCTGATGTTTTCAGCCACCCAGATAAAAAAGCCGATCAATAAAAACGCCAGCAACAGGGGCATGTTACGGTCGCGGTCATAGGGCCGGAAGATCACGAACGACCTGGCGTACAAACCGCCCAGGCAGGCGGCGATGTACCAGCGGTAGTCGCCCCAATAATGGTGCGTGAAAAAGTTGCCGTAGATCAGCAGTGCAATCACACCGGCCATCCAGTAAGGCGGGTGGTGCCGGATGCGCAGGTCAAACAGCCGCCACGCCTGGATGATGTAGCTACCCACGGCCGCATACATAAAGCCCGAGAACAGCGGTACGCCAAACAGCTTGGTATAGGCAAAGTCCGGGTAGCTCCACGACTGGATGGTGCCGGAGGTCTTGAACACCTCTAGCGCGAACCCCACCAGGTGAAAGAGGCAGATCGCTTTCAGCTCGTCCAGCGTCTCCAGTTTGGCCAACACCATCCAGCCCTGAATCAGCAGCGCAATGAGCAGCAAGAGGTCATAACGCGGGATGCCGGCAACACCTGCACGCGGCACCAGAAACACCGCCGCAAAAAACAAACCCGCAAAGAGGCAGGCCCTCGCCTCCTTGAGGCCGAAGTAGCCGAACTCCACCACAAAGCGGCGAAAACCCGACAGGTTCGCAGGAGGCTCCGCCCGCATCAGCCAGTTGTCCAGCGCTACCAAAGCCATCGGCATATCCCTTTTCTTTTTGATTGTGAGAGCCGGCGGCAAGCGCTTCAACGGCCGCAGCGATTCTACGTTTGCGGTACAGGCATGAAAAAAGCCCGGATGAACCGGGCTTGGGGATTTATTCCCTCTCCCATAGGAAGAAGGAGCAAAAAAAACTAAATCGCCACCAGCTGCCGCACCCCGTTGGCCTCCATGTCCTTGCCCTGCCCGCGCGCAATGAACTCGCCGCGCTCCATCACCAGGTAGTCGTCGGCCAGCTCCTGCGCGAAGTCGTAGTACTGCTCCACCAGCAGGATGGCCATGTCGCCCCGGTCGGCCAGCATGCGGATCACGCGGCCGATGTCCTTGATGATGCTGGGCTGGATGCCCTCGGTCGGCTCGTCAAGAATCAGGAGCTTGGGCTTGGCGGCCAGCGCGCGTGCAATGGCCAGCTGCTGTTGCTGCCCGCCCGAAAGGTCGCCGCCGCGCCGGTTCAGCATTTGTTTGAGCACCGGGAACAGCTCATACAGCTCCGCCGGGATCGGCGTCGACGCGCTCTTGTAGGCCAGGCCCATGCGCAGGTTCTCTTCCACCGTCAGCCGCGCAAAAATCTCGCGCCCCTGCGGAA
Source organism: Polaromonas sp. SP1 (assembly GCF_003711205.1). NCBI lineage: Bacteria > Pseudomonadati > Pseudomonadota > Betaproteobacteria > Burkholderiales > Comamonadaceae > Polaromonas > Polaromonas sp. SP1. The sequence continues at coordinate 307,983 of NZ_CP031013.1, forward strand.
CAAAACCCATGCCGGCGCGGGCACGCTCATAGGGCGTGTTGCCCTGGATGGCCTTGCCGTCAAACTCAATCGTGCCGGTCTTGATGGGCACCAGGCCCATCAGTGATTTGAGCAGTGTGGTCTTGCCCACGCCGTTGCGGCCCAGCAGCACCGTGACTTTGCCCAGGTGCGCCTCGAGGCTCACGTCCCGCAGGATGTGCGAGCCGCCGTAATACTGGTTGACGTTTTTGACGTTGAGCATGGTCTTTCCCTGCATGGCATTAGTTCGCCTTAATTCGCTTTAACTCGCTTTAACGCAACTTGCCGGCGCGTGTGCTGCTCACACCACGCCCTTGAACACGACAGCCTGGCCGGTCGGCAGGCACAGCGGAACACACAGCTCGTTCGCGAAGAACTCATCGACGGCAGCGCGCGCGCCCGGGCAAGAGGCAAAACCGTAGTCGTCGAACACAATCATTCCGCCCAAAGACATGCGCGGCCAGGCAAACTTCAAGGTGTCCAGGATGGCGCGGTAGATGTCCAGGTCCACATGCAGGAAGGCGATCCGGTGCGCCTCAAGCCCGGCAAAGGTCTGCGGAATCAGGCCCGGCCGGTAATCGCAGATCGCGTCGCAGCCGACATGGCGGGCCACCGCCTCGAGCGAGGTATCCGAAAAATCCCCCTGCACATGCAGGTCCCGCTCGGGGTCGGTCTCGGGCATGCCGGAGAAGGTGTCAAAGAGGTAGAGTTTTTTGACCGGCTGCTTTTCCTGCAGGTACGCGGCAAACATCGCCGCAGTGCCGCCCTTGTAAACCCCACACTCCCACACATCGCCGGCAACGTGCGCCGCCTGCCTCAGCAGCGTGTAGAGCACGTAACACCGGTCGGGCGACACCAGCGTCTTCGGTGCGGCCAGCGCATAAAGGCGGCCAAATTCGCCGCCGCCTAGCCAGGGAGAAAAAACGGGCTGGTAAAGATGCTGGTCAGGTATCGCCATGGGGGTTTGCCTTTTGCTCTGCAGCAAGGGAAGAAGGCTTGAATTATCAAACACGGCCAAACGTTTGGGGCCGGGCGCCCGCCTGCACCGCGGCCGATTGCGGCACCGGGCCCGCAGCACCTTTCTTTCAGCGTCCAAGGTAAACCTCGATCACCCGCTCATCGGCCTGCACCTGGTCGAGTGTTCCTTGGGCCAGCACCGATCCGTCACACAACACCGTCACGATTTCAGAAATCGTTTTGATAAAGCTCATGTCGTGCTCGACCACCATCAGCGAATGTTTGCCTTTGAGCGTTAAAAACAGCTCCGCCGTGCGGGCCGTTTCTTCATCCGTCATGCCGGCTACGGGCTCGTCGAGCAGCAGCAGCTTGGGGTCTTGCATCAGCAGCATGCCGATCTCCAGCCACTGCTTTTGCCCGTGGCTCAGGTTGCCGGCCATGCGGCCCACGCTGTCGGCCAGGTGAATCGTCACCAGGATCTCGGCCAGGCGGTCGCTTTGTGCCGAGTCGAGCCTGAAGAACATCGACGACTTCACGCCCTTGTTGGTCTTGAGCGCCAGCTCCAGGTTTTCAAACACCGTGAGCTGCTCAAACACCGTCGGCTTCTGGAACTTGCGGCCAATGCCCAGCTGGGCGATCTCGGCCTCCTTGTGGCGCAGCAAATCAATCGTGCTGCCAAAGAACACCGTACCTTCATCAGGCCGCGTCTTGCCGGTGATGATGTCCATCATGGTCGTCTTGCCGGCGCCGTTGGGGCCGATAATGCAGCGCAGCTCGCCAGGGGCGATGTCCAGGCTCAGCTTGTTGATGGCCTTGAAGCCGTCGAAGCTCACGCTCACATCTTCCAGGTAGAGGATACGGCCGTGGGTGACGTCGACCTCGCCCGTGGCATGTGCAATGCGGCTGCCGCTGGCGCTGCGGCCACCGGATTCGGTATTGGCCTTGCCGGCCTCCAGCGCAGCCAGGCGCTCTTCAATACGCCGCGCGCCTTGTTCGAGCAGGTCGGGCGTCATTTGCCACCCCCTTTGCGGAATTTCCTGACCAGGCCCACCACGCCGTCCGGCAGGAAGAGCGTGACGCCGATAAACAGCAGGCCCAAAAAGTACAACCAGAACTCGGGGTAGGCCACCGTGAGCCAGCTCTTGGCGCCATTGACGATGAAGGCGCCCACAATCGGCCCGATCAGGCTGGCGCGCCCGCCCACCGCGGCCCAGATGGCGATCTCGATCGAGTTGGCCGGGCTCATTTCACCGGGGTTGATGATGCCGACCTGCGGCACATACAAGGCGCCCGCCACGCCGCACATCACGGCCGAGATGACCCAGATCGTGAGCTTGTAGCCCAGCGGGCTGTAGCCCGAGAACATCACCCGCGTTTCCGCATCACGAATCGCCTGCAGCACGCGGCCAAACTTGCTGCCCACCAGCCATTTGGCAAAGAGGAAGAAGCCCAGCAGCGTCAGCCCCGTCAAGACAAACAGCGTCATGCGCATGGAGGGCGTGGCCAGCGGGATGCCCAGGATGCGCTTGAAGTCGGTAAAGCCGTTGTTGCCGCCAAAGCCCGTCTCGTTGCGAAAGAACAGCAGCATGGCCGCAAACGTCATGGCTTGCGTGATGATGGAAAAGTAAACGCCCTTGATGCGCGAGCGGAAGGCGAAGAAGCCGAAGACGAATGCCACGATACCGGGCACCGCCACGATGAGGAACAGCGTCGCCGCAAAACTGTCGCTGAAAGTCCAGTGCCAGGGCAGCGCCTTCCAGTCCAGGAAGACCATAAAGTCAGGCAAGTCGCTTTTGTAATTGCCGTCGCGGCCGATCTGGCGCATCAGGTACATGCCCATGACATAACCGCCCAGCGCAAAGAACACACCGTGGCCCAGCGAGAGGATGCCGGTGTAGCCCCAGATCAAATCCATGGCCAGCGCGCAGATGGCGTAGCACATGATCTTGCCGAGCAGCGCCACGGCATAGGTGCTCATGTGGAAGAGGCTGCCCTCGGGCACCCACAGGTTGAGGATGGGTGCGATGGCGCAGACGGCGATCAGCGCCATCATGAAGGCGCTCCAGCCGCCGCGCGTGAGCAGCGGGCCTTTGGCGGGGAGATGGACGATGGGAGGCATGGGGGTCATGGGAGTCATCGTCTTTACGCCGTTGTGGCCGCAGGATTCCGGCGGGGCGAGGTGGCAGGCTTCGATACCTCAGCCCGAACGGGTGTGGGGATTTCAACCCGAACGGATTTGCCGCCCTCCGTTCGCCCTGAGAGACCCCCACCCGTTCGCCCTGAGGTATCGAAGGGCAGTTCCGATCCCGCCCAACCCGTTCGCCCTGAGGTATCGAAGGGCCCTCCCTCCGCCAGTGCGCCAGATAAATCAAGCTTGTCCATGCTCATGCTTCCGCACTCCGCCCCTTCATCGCAAAGATGCCCTGCGGCCGCTTCTGGATGAAGATGATGATGAACACCAGTACGGCGATCTTGGCCAGCACGGCGCCCGTCCAGCCTTCCAGGAATTTGTTGAGGATGCCCAGGCCCAGCGCGGCATACACCGTGCCGGCCAGCTGGCCCACGCCGCCCAGCACTACCACCATGAACGAATCCACGATGTAGCCTTGGCCCAGGTCCGGCCCCACATTGCCGACCTGGCTGAGCGCGCAGCCGGCCAGGCCCGCAATGCCAGAGCCCAGCGCAAACGCATAGGTATCCACCCGCGCCGTGTTCACACCCATGCACGAAGCAATCGGCCGGTTTTGCGTCACGCCGCGAACAAACAGGCCCAGGCGGGTCTTGCTGATCAGCCAGGCCACGCCCAGCAGCACCGCCACGGCAAACACAATGATGACCAGCCGGTTGTAAGGCAGCGATAAATTGCCCAGCACCTGCACGCCGCCGCTCATCCACACCGGGTTTTCAACACCCACGTTTTGCGCACCGAAGATGGAACGCACGAGTTGCTGCAGCATCAGGCTGATACCCCAGGTGGCAAGCAAGGTCTCCAGCGGGCGGCCGTAGAGGAACCGGATCACGCTGCGCTCCAGCGCCGCGCCCATCAGCGCCGAGGCCATAAAGGCGACAGGCACCGCAGCCAGCAAATACCAGTCAAACGCACCCGGAAAGTATTTCTGGAACACGCCCTGCACCACATAGGTCGCGTAGGCGCCGATCATCATCAGCTCACCGTGCGCCATGTTGATGACGCCCATCAGCCCGTAAGTGATCGCCAGGCCCAGCGCCACCAGCAGCAGGATGCTGCCCAGGCTGATGCCGCTGAAAATCGCGCCCAGCCGGTTACCCCATTCGAGCGAGGCATCGACCTTTGCTAACGCGGCTTGCAGAGCTACCTTCACATCGGCATCCGCCTCCGTGCCCAGGCGCTCAATCAGCACCGTCTTGGTATTGGGGTTCTTGCTGGCAGACAGCAGTGACGCGGCTTCGAGCCGCTTGGCCTTGTCGGTGCTGCCCAGCATGATGGCGGCGCGCATCAGCTCCAGCTGGTTCTTCAGCTCAGGCACCGTCTCGGCCGCGTAGGCTTTTTCAATCAGCGGCAGGCGCGCTTCATCGGTGTCGCCGCCCAGCGTCTTGATGGCGTCGCGCCGCAGCTTCTCGTCTTTGGAAAACAGCTTCAGCGCCGCCAGCGCGTTGTCGAGCTCGCTGCGCATCAGGTTGGGGTTGATCACATCCTCGGCATCGGCCGGCAGCGGCACCTCGGCGCCGGTGATCGGGTCAAAGGCCTTGTCGTCCTTCATCACGAAGACCTTGTCGCCCTTGGTCTTGACCGCATCATCAGACAGGGCTTGGATGAATGCGGCCGTCTTTTCATCCGCTTTGGCCGCGGCCTTGGCCAGCGCTTCCACCCGCGCTTCTGTCTCGCCAATGGCCATGCCTTTGACTTCATCCGGAGTCAAGGCGTGGGCGTGGGCTGCTATGAGGAGCGTGGAGAGGAGAAAAGAAAGATGGCGTAGCAGCATGGGGGAAGAACCTGTAGGTTGGGCACAGCACGCAAACCGTGTGCGCCCAGACTGCAACTTCCTTGGGGGCACCGGCTCTTGTCAACTATGAGCAAGAACCGGGCCGTAGACACCAAAACGGTGCCTGGAGAAGTTGTCCAGAAAGCGTAGCGAGCAGCCCGAGGTGGGTTTTGCAGCGCGGAGCCATACAGACGTATGGCGAGCACTGCAGGGCCCAGATCGGGTTGCGCAGTAGCTCTATGGATTACTTCTTGACGGGTTCGTCCGGTTTCTTATCGTTGCCTTCGATATACGGAGACCATGGCTTGGCCTTCACAGGGCCAGGCGTCTTCCACACCACATTGAACTGGCCGTCAGCCTTGATTTCGCCGATGAAGACCGACTTGTGCAGGTGATGGTTTTTCTCGTCCATCTTGCTCACGATGCCGGAAGGCGCATTGAAGGTCTGGCCGGCCATGGCGGCGATCACTTTGTCGGTCTCGGTGGACTTGGCTTTTTCAACAGCCTGCTTCCACATGTTGATGCCGATGTAGGTGGCTTCCATCGGGTCGTTGGTCAGAGGCTTGTCAGAGCCAGGGAGCTTCTTGGCTTTGGCGTAGGCAGACCACTTCTTGATGAACTCGGTGTTGGCCGGGCTCTTGATCGACTGGAAGTAGTTCCAGGCGGCCAGGTGGCCGACCAGCGGTTTCGTGTCCACGCCGCGCAGTTCTTCTTCACCCACAGAGAAGGCAACCACTGGCACGTCTTTGGCCTTCAGGCCGGCATTGCCCAGCTCTTTGTAGAAGGGCACGTTGGAGTCACCGTTGATGGTGGACACCACAGCCGTCTTGCCGCCTTGCGAGAACTTCTTCACGTCAGCCACGATGGTCTGGTAGTCGCTGTGGCCGAAGGGCGTGTATTTCTCGTCGATGTCCTTGTCGGCCACGCCCTTGCTCTTGAGGTAAGCGCGCAGGATCTTGTTGGTGGTGCGTGGGTACACATAGTCAGTGCCCAGCAGAACCCAACGCTTGGCGCCGCCGCCGGCCTTGCTCATCAGGTAGTCGACGGCAGGAATAGCCTGCTGGTTAGGCGCTGCACCCGTGTAGAACACGTTCTTGGAGAGCTCTTCACCTTCGTACTGCACGGGGTAGAACAGCAGGCCGTTCATTTCTTCAACCACTGGCAGCACCGACTTGCGCGACACCGATGTCCAGCAGCCGAAGATGACGGAGACTTTGTCCTGGCCGAGCAGCTGCTTGGTCTTTTCAGCAAACAGGGGCCAGTTAGAGGCCGGGTCAACCACCACAGGCTCGAGCTTCTTGCCCAGCACGCCGCCCTTTGCATTGATCTCTTCGATCGCCATCAGCACGGTGTCTTTCAGCGTGGTTTCAGAAATGGCCATGGTGCCCGACAAGCTGTGCAAGATGCCAACCTTGATGGTGTCCTGGGCAAAAGCTGGCATGGCGCCAAGGCCAGCCAGTGCGACGGCGGCGGTCATCGCCTTGAGGGTAAATCGACGTTGCTGCATGTGAATCCACTCCGGTAGATTAGTTAGGTAAATCGCGTTTCGCTGCGCGAAAGCCGGGGAAACCAGGGCTTTTACTCAGCGATGAACCGATTCTGGGGACCGGAGCGGGATTGGGGAATACGCCGGGTGGCGTATGCGGTGCGCGTGCCCTACCGGCGGCAGCGGGCCGCGAGCAGCCTGTCGCTCGCGCTTCTCGCTCAGAGATCTTTATGCATCAAATAGGCCTCTAGCCCAATCAGGTCATAGGCCAACAGCTATTAAATCTATAGCGCTCGGCAAGTGCGAGTACGGCAAAGTACTTACGCAGCGATGAACCGACGCCGCAGCTCCAGGAGGATTCGGGAATACGCCGGGTACTGAATGCAGGGGTGGTGGCTATGCTGTGAATGCTCATCCGGGCTCGCATCAGCAGGGAGGCTGCTGCGCGAACTGATTTCTTCTTGAATCAGTTCACCCAATAAGTCAGAACAACAAGGATCTAAATATGAACGCGCTGATGTCCCGCCTGTATCTTGCTGCGTTAAGCGCGGCACTGGTCGCAGGCTGCCAGACCACCCAACCCACCGCAGCCACAGGAAAAGCCGAGCCAGAGATTATTTCCGTCACGCGCCAAGGCGGAAAAGGCATCCCCAATGGCCGCTCAGATTCAACAGCGCCCTATCTTCGCGTCATCAAGCTGCAAACCGCCACCGACCCAGGCTACGGCTACTCTGCCGCCAACCCCATCCGGACAGGCCCCTACGACAACCGGCTTCACCTTCTGTACCTCAACTCATTGCGCGGGCCGAAAGGCGAGCCCGTCACGTACGAGCGCCGAGGCGCCTGCTGCGAATTCGAAGACAAGTCGATCCCGACGGGCGGCGGGCTGCTGGATGTCTATGACATTCAGGTCGACGGAGGCAGCAAGACCATCACGATTTACGTGGATATGTACCGGAAGGGGCCGCCGTTGTTGCCGTTTGGATTTACGGCTCGGTAGAGACTGTGGTTTGCAGAGGCGCGAATTGCTTTCTTGCTTCGCCGTGAAACGCAACATGTTTGAAGGGGTGACGTATGGAAGTACCGGAAAATTCCAAAGAGACGCTTGAAGATACCGCTGTTTGGCAAAAAGTTAGCGCCGTAGTTAATGAAACACTGGAGGAAATGCTTTCTCAACTTTCGCCCGAGAAGGCAGGCCCTATTCGAGAGATATTTGATTTTCGGCGTTCAATCTCAAGTGAGTCTGACCGTGGGGCGGTACTGATGGCTGCGGCTTTCCTTGACGACAAACTCAAATATCTCCTGAGCGCAAAACTTGTTGACGATAAAAAGCTTGCCAGACGAGCTTTTGATTTCAACGGTCCCTTGGGCACCTTCTCCTCCCGAATAGACTTTGCCTACCTCATTGGCGTGCTCCCCAAAAATGTTCACTCTGATCTTCACACTATCCGAGGGATACGGAACAAATTTGCCCATAACGCCGCAAGTCTCACACTCGAGGACCAAGAAATAACCGAGCTATGCAATCGCTTAATTTTTCATGGAGTACGGGAGGTGGCGGCTCCTGGGCCAAAGTTCAGAAGGTCAGTGATGGCGCTCTTGACTTTCGTAGTCACGGCAACATCGGAGATTTCACACCTTGAACCTGCCGCCGACTATCCTGTTCCCGACAGAAAAGATGCATACAAAGAAATTTCACAAGTTTGGTCCTCTATGACTGATAGGCCATATCCAATTCGGGATCAACATGAGGAGTAGTGGGGCTTGGGCGACAAACCCTTGGGGGTATGGAGGTATGGAGGGTTAGGTAAAGCGCGCTAGGCAAGGCCTTCTTAGCGTGTTACT